>NZ_JAWOVC010000065.1:0-2695 GCF_033339735.1 Vibrio sp. 2033 | reverse complement strand
GTTTAGCCATAAATCACCTCTCAATTAGACCCTAGAGCTAACTTAGTAAAGTGTCTACTAAACGTGGGGTACTCGGAAACATAACGCCGCGTTAAGTGGTGAACAACGCGACCACTTACCTAAACCATTGTGCCGTAAACACTTAAGCTGATTCAAACCAAAACTGCCAAGCGTTGTGAATCCGTCTTAAACGCTTTGTTATGGCGCTGAGCTCAACGTTAGCTCCTGTATGTCAATTTGGTCTACTTCCCTGCCCAATATCCGCTTGTATTCGACTAAACGATGTACTGGAATCACTGGTAGATCGATACCTTGATAATTTTTAATGACTGACTCTGAAAAGTCGATTTCAAGCTGGTGCCAAGCGCCATCCTGATGTGATTGTATCTTCGTATATTCAGATAAACCGATTTCAATTTTTTGATTTTGGTAAACCAGCTGGAAATACTCTAGATCCCAACCGTGTTCGGCATAATGAGTTAACGGCTTGGATATGTATTTAGTTACGTGCGCTAACACTTTGTCTGCGTCTGAGTTTCGAATATAAAGGTCTATATCTGCGATTTCCCGACTACCACCATGAATAGTTGCCGCTAAGCCACCGACTATTTGATACTCCACATCCTCTGCATTCAAGCTTTCTTTGAGCCACTGCAAGGCTACTTTAACTTTATCACTCATCTAGTGCCCTTAGCTGAATTTTTCCCTGCGCCATAACGCCCTGTTAAGGTGTGAGCAACGCAATACCGATGCTTCCGCATACCACCTTAAACACCAAACACAACGCATAGCAAAAATGCCACGCGTTGCGAATCACTCTTAAACAGTTTGTTAGCCGCTCATTCCCAAAGGTTACTGCTTACTCAACAGGAACTTACGCAAATCTCTTTAAGCTCGCATAACAAACAGAATAAAGACCTTATCACTGTCTTGTTTATAGAAAACACGGCACGGATTAACGACAACTTCACGATGACTTAAATGTTCTAGTTCGGGCGGAATACGACCTGATTCTGGGAAAGTTTCTAGGCGTTCAACTTTAGAGAAGATCGTTTGTACCAACTGCTTTGCAGCTACGACATTTTCAAGTGCTATGTATTCAGCGATATCATTGAGGTCAGATAACGCTGGCTCAGTCCAGATTATTTCAGCCATTTTGACATTTTGTCCTTGGCTTCATCATGACTTACCACTTTACCGTCAGCTAGAGCACGCTCGCCTCGTGCAATACCCTCCAGAATAACCAAACGATTTTGCATAAACTCGTAATCATCAACATCAACTAGATACGCTGATGGCTTACCATGCTCAGTAATTAATACTGGTTCTTTAGTGTCGTGGAGATCAGCGAGGATCTTAGTTGCTTGACGTTTAAGTGATGTAACTAGTTCTACTTTCATGAGAGCTGCTCCAAAGGATTACAAAGTGATACTATTCTATCACTTTAAGTATAGCAAGCTCCATGACGGCTAACGCCGCATTAAGGTGTGAGCAACGCTGCCACCTACACTAAATCGTTGCGCCGTAAACACGAAACCCAACCTTGAACTGAAAATGCCAAGCGTTGAGAATCACGCTTAAATGCTTTGTTATGTTTGTTGAATTAACAGCCGCATTATCTATTAGAAACGACATCTTATTTTTAGTTTCTTACCACTCACAGTAGTTTTTAGAATTGGGCTTGTCCGGATCAAGAATTTGAACACAGAAGTTGTTTGACAGTTTATATTCACCGATAGCTGCTCTTACAGCATCCGATGTAACAGCAGATGAAAAATCAAACAAAAATGGTAAAATATCTCTACTTTTATCCCATTCTTTAGACAAATCTTCCGCAACATCTAAACCCAAATTCCAATGCCCTTCATTCATGCTGGAAAAATCATATAACTCCCATGCTGCAATATCATCCAATGATGCGGAATCTCCAGATTCATAGAAAGAGATTTCTATCTTAGAGTGCCACGGAAACACCCCAATATCGATCAGATCAATTTCTTTATCTGACAACCTTTCAAGGTTTGAACGAAAATATTCGAGAAGGGCTTTCTCTATTTTTTTTATACAATATTCCATCTTTTCCTCGGAGAACATAACGCCTTGTTAAGGTGTGAGGCACGCAACACCTAAGCATCCGCATACCACCTTAACCACTAAAATAAACGCATAGTAAAAATGCCACGCGTGCCGAATCACTCTTGAACAATTTGTTATAGCTTTTCTAACTTGGCAAATGAACTTGCAAGCAACTTAATCTCTCCGGTTTCATGAAGCCAAACATAAACTTCGGGCTTGAACTGTTCTGACTATTTTAAGAAAACCATTTGATCACCAAGACCGTTACTAGCAATAGCCAATGCATGATGAGGAAAGTTGCCAAAACCAAAACACACCTTGGTTTCTGCAATAATGTGGTTACAAGTACGAGCTAGCCTTTTTCGATCGGAGTTGTCCTTGATTGGGTAAAGCTCCCAGTCATCTTCTTCGGTCGTTGCCTCACCACCATTGTCAGTCTTCATCGATTCACGATCATCATGAGGGAGCCTTGCACCAAGCTCCACCTCAGTATTAACTAATTGTTCTTCTGTTAAGTTGAATGCCATTTTTACTCCAAAGCTTGGTGTACCCCACAAAAAGTAGACAGTACATAACTACATACTTTCGTACTCAACTGGGCTGACGTGCCCCAACGCTG
>NZ_JAWOVC010000064.1:0-3032 GCF_033339735.1 Vibrio sp. 2033 | reverse complement strand
AGTTCT
Source organism: Vibrio sp. 2033 (assembly GCF_033339735.1). NCBI lineage: Bacteria > Pseudomonadati > Pseudomonadota > Gammaproteobacteria > Vibrionales > Vibrionaceae > Vibrio > Vibrio sp. 2033. The sequence continues at coordinate 3,026 of NZ_JAWOVC010000064.1, read as the reverse complement.
TTTAGTTGTTGATTTCATAACACTCTCCAATTTTGGGGGTGGAAAGTGTCAACCTTATTTAGGACGGCACACCGATTGAATTAAAAAGCTAGGTTTTTACCTAGCTTTTTTTTAGTTGAAAGGCATACCATTTGCCACGCGCGTTTGTGGTTAATATTTTCTGGTTACTTAGTGAGTCGATAGTTAGCTTGCGGTAAGCGGTTTTTAATAATCAAAGCGCTTATGTTATTTCGTTATGGGGTAGGAGAGAGCTTAGCTTTAAACTAATACAAAAAAGCCGCATCAAGTGATGCGGCTTCTTCTAATATGGCTCCTCCTGCTGGGCTCGAACCAGCGACCTGCGGATTAACAGTCCGTCGCTCTACCAACTGAGCTAAGGAGGAACAAATTTTAATAAGTGGTGCCGACTACCGGAATCGAACTGGTGACCTACTGATTACAAGTCAGTTGCTCTACCTACTGAGCTAAGTCGGCACAATGTCATTAATAAGTTATTAACTTAATAATGAAAATTGGCTCCTCCTGCTGGGCTCGAACCAGCGACCTGCGGATTAACAGTCCGTCGCTCTACCAACTGAGCTAAGGAGGAATTGTCTTTTTAAGAGAATAAATGGTGCCGACTACCGGAATCGAACTGGTGACCTACTGATTACAAGTCAGTTGCTCTACCTACTGAGCTAAGTCGGCACATTTTATTCTTTAACATTGTTCGTGCTAAGCACCAACAATTAATAAATTGTGGTGCCCGGAGGCGGAATCGAACCACCGACACGAGGATTTTCAATCCTCTGCTCTACCGACTGAGCTATCCGGGCGACGAGGTGTATTAAAAGGCTTTTCGGCTTTCAGGTCAACAATAAAATTAAAATAAAATATCGTTTGATGAATTTGTGCTCGGAGTGGGCTGTTTTTATGCGTTTTTAGCAGCAATGCGCCATGCTTTAAGCGATGTTTTAACATTGATAGTGTGTTCACTTGCAAAATAAAGGCGATAAAAACAAAAAAGCACGTCTGAAAACGTGCTTTTTATTGAACAATTGACTTTAAACTAGTGCTTTACTGAGAACTTGTTTACCCAACCTTCTAGCTCATTCGCTAGTGAAGCTAAACTTTGAGTACTTGATTGGCTCTCGGTTACGACAGAGTTGAGTTGGCCTCCGCTTTCCTCGATAAGGTTTATGCGTAGCGCAATATCATCGCTAACCTGCGTCTGCTCAGCGGCAGCAGTAGCGATCTGCTGGCTCATTGTGGTGATAGATTCTAACGCCGTTACAATTTGCTGTAGAGCTTCAGAGGCATTCTTAGACTCTGTAACAGTGCTTTCACTGGTTTCTGCACATATTTCCATTGTGTGAATGGCATTGCGAGAGCCTTCTTGCAGATTGGAGATCATATACTGAATCTCTTTTGTGCTGTCTTGTGTGCGTCCTGCTAGGTTGCGTACCTCATCAGCAACGACTGCGAAGCCTCGGCCTTGTTCTCCAGCACGTGCTGCTTCAATGGCTGCATTGAGTGCCAATAGGTTTGTTTGCTCTGCAATATCACCAATCACATCGAGCACTTTTACAATATTATTTACATCCTGATCTAGATCGGCGACCGCTTTACTCGCAGTATTTAATTGAGAAGCTAAACCTTGAATGTTTTCAACCGTGTTATGAATGAGTTTCTGAGTATGTTGGCTTTGTTTGTCAGCCTCGTCCGTATTGTTTGCGGTGTCGCTTGCTGAATTGGCAACATGGTTGGCTGAAGATGCCATTTCAGTCATCGCAGTGGCAATCATCGCCGTTGATTGCTGCTGAGATACGGTAAGATCGGCAATCGTATTTGATCGAGCTTCTACGGCAGACAACTCTGCGCGCAGTGCATGCATAGACTTCTCTAGGTTTGTCACCATAGTAGCTAGTGATTGACTCATATCTTGCACGGCACGATAGATACTTCCTCTCGGTGCCACAGTATCAAAACTGGTCTGAATGTCTCCTTGAGCGACAGCTTGAACTGCTTTGCGCACATCGTTAGGCTCACCACCAAGTAGATTAAGCATTTTGCGAATCGAAATGATCAGGCCACTTAGAATACTTCCCGCGATAATCAGACACAGCACAAGCTGCCATTGTGCTGTCGACCAAAAACGTGCGTTAACTTCATTAAAGCCAATACCTGTACCGACAACCCAGCCCCAGTGTGGTGTTTTTTCTGCTATCGAGTGTTTTTCTTCAATGCTGCCATCTGCTTGTCTTTGGCTCCAGGTATATTCAACGATCTGACCTGTTTTGTGCCCCAATACATCTAGAATGAGTTGGCCTACGCTATTACCACTGCCATCTCTAAAGTCATGGAAGCTGGTTCCGTGCAGTTGAGGGTCTAGTGGTGCGGCGATGAACATCATATTTTCATCTGCGACATAAACGTATTCGTTGTCTTTATAGATATTGTTACGAAGTAGGTGAGTGGCTAATGCTTTCGCTTCGTCTTCCGGCATTTTGCCTTCGATAGCCATCTTTTCTACTTCGGTAAGTATGCTGTACGCACTTTTAAATAGCTCAGTAACTCGAGCTTTGTTATCAAGGTTACTTGCGACGCGAAGTGTCCATAAGCCCGTTGCGGTCAGAGCTAGGAGAGCTAGCAATATGATTGCAGATAATAAATAGGCTTGAGTTTTTAGTTTCATATTTAGCTCACAAATAAAGTGTTATCACTATGCAAGGCATAGCTAAAAGAAGAAATGTAATAACTCGGGCATCTTAGTGAAGATAAATATGCTCGGATACTAATGCGTATTGAAATTACGATGAGGATTAAATTTTTAGCGTGAAATAAGTGTTTTTGAAGAAAGGATTTAATATTCGCTGATGTTTAGAAATGAAGTGCAGATAAATGGGAAAGCGAGAAATGACGTATAAAGCAGATACAAAAAAGCCGCATCAAGTGATGCGGCTTTAAAAGTGGCTCCTCCTGCTGGGCTCGAACCAGCGACCTGCGGATTAACAGTCCGTCGCTCTACCAACTGAGCTAAGGAGGAA
>NZ_JAWOVC010000063.1:0-3170 GCF_033339735.1 Vibrio sp. 2033 | reverse complement strand
ATACCAAACAAACAGCTGCCAAATTTTGAGCTAAGAAACATGATTTTGATTGCTAGCTTTTTCTGGCGACTAACGCCGCATTAAGGTGTGAGCGACGCTTGGCTATACTTGAGCGAAGCGAAACTGCCAAGCGTTGCGAATCACTCTTAAATGCTTTGTTAGCCTAACCTTTTAAACTGCTCATATAGTTCATTGCTCTCCCTATGTTCTAAAAGTAGTGAAGCATTCAATGCATAAGAATGAGAACAATTAAACTTTGGGCTTGCCACGATTTGCTTCCATTTTTTCCCATTCAGAGCCTTGCTGAAAGGATTAACTAATTCATTAAGCTCTTCTAAAGAAAGGCTATTTTCTTCTGCGGAATACAAGTAACTACGATTCGAGAACATCCTAAACCTCAACTCTTCAGCTAACCGATCAAAGCTTCTAATGTTAACCTTGTGCGCGTCCTCGTAGCGGCGGCGATATTTAACCATATCAAGCATTTCAGCACGACGTCCTATGTATATGGTATAGATATAACGAGGCTTTTGAAAAACCAAAGCACTTTTAGAAGGGAACAACCTATTGCTCTGAGGGGGGTTATCCGTAATCCAATCACGCCAGTCTTCAATCTGCTTCAAAGCATCAGCTAGCTTCTGTGAAGCTTTACCATGCTTGGTAAAAATCTTATCTGTGGGCTTCTCTATCTCTATTAATTCATAGATGAATCCATTACTTCCATCATCAATAAGACGTACAAAGTCTGTTTGATGATCATCTCCAAGATTGAGTTTACTTGCGCACATTAATGTTCTTATATCATCACAAAAGAAGAGTCCCGCGTGTTCACTTAAGAAAGCATGACACATTTCTTCACTAACTTTTTGTGAGCTTATTAGATCTAACCATTGTTCTGAGACTTCTTGAATCAATGCTCTATTGGAGTTCATAAGCTCCCAATTATTCATCTTATATCCCTAATCATTTGACTTGTGAGTGTTGGGGGTAGGCTAACGCCGCGTTAAGTAGTGAGCAACGCAAACCACCAGACTTAAGGCATTGTTCCGTAAACACTAAATTCAAAGCAAACCGAAAATGCCGAGCGTTGGGAATCTGCCTTAAACGCTTTGTTAGCACACATTTGTAAGGGGATAATTATTTCAATTTCTCAAATCTGCTATTTGCTAGTGCTGACAATTGAACACTGTCGATTCTCAATGAGAACTTTTCTAACTTTGATGTGTCTAGTAATTGGCATCCCATACTAACTCTCAGCTTGCTATCCTTTGACAACAGCCCATCACCTACTTCCATGAGCTTGCCAAACACTTTCTCTTCTCTTGTTTGAGCAACAAAATGGTACTTTTCAGTTAACGCTTGAGAATAACCTCGATAAAGAGCGAGACACTTTTCACGTGTCAGGCTTGTTCTGTCTGCTAGTACCGAATAAACCAATTGTTCTTCCAGCAAGATCTGCAATCGAACTGTATCAAAGTGCGATTCTTCGTCTGTCGACTGATCGTATTTAATAACTCGAGTGGGATAAGAAAAATCAAGTTTTAGTTCGTTACTATCAACCGTAGATTCGACTAAGGCAAGTAAAGGAATACTATTGACTACATCTGCTTCCATTATCTCGCTTTCATCGCTACAGGATGCACAAAAGAGAACTAGAGAGGCTATTCCTGCATTTCGAAATTTCATCTAATGTCCTTGTTTCCACCGAGTGTGTGCTAACGCCCTGTTAAGGGGTGAGCAACGTAATACCGATGCCGCCGCATACCACCTGAAACACTAAAACCAACGCATAGTGAAAATGCCACGCGTTGCGAATCCCTCTTGAACAGTTTGTTAGCCGCTCATTCCCAAAGGTTATTGCTTGCTCAATAGGAACTTACGCAAGTCCCTCTCAGCACGCATAACAAACAGAATAAATACTTTGTCGCCGTCTTGTTTATAGAAAATACGGCACGGATTAACTACAACTTCACGATAACTTAGATGTTCTAGTTCAGGCGGAATGCGACCCGATTCAGGGAAAGTCTCTAAGCGCTCGACTTTAGAAAAGATCGCTTGAACCAATTGTTTTGCAGCTACGATATTTTCAAGTGCGATGTATTCAGCGATATCATTGAGGTCGGATAGCGCTGGCTCAGTCCAGATTATTTCAGCCATTTTGACATTTTGTCCTTGGCTTCATCGTGACTCACCACTTTACCGTCAGCTAATGCACGTTCACCTCGTGCAATCCCCTCAAGAATAGCTAAACGATTTTGCATAAACTCGTAATCATCAACATCAACAAGATATGCAGATGGCTTACCATGTTCGGTAATTAACACTGGTTCTTTAGTGTCGTGGAGATCGGCAAGGATCTTTGTTGCTTGGCGTTTGAGTGATGTAACTAGTTCTACTCTCATGAGAGCTGCTCCAAAGGAATACTTAAGTGATACTATTCTATCACTTTGAGTATAGCAAGCTCCATGACGGCTAACGCCCTGCTAAGGGGTGAGCAACGCAATACTAAAGCCGCCGCATACAACCTTAATCACTAAATTCAACGCATACTGAAAATGCCACGCGTTGCGAATCCCTCTTGAGCAGTTTGTTAGTCGCGAGGCACCGAGCGACAATTTTAAGCCAAGCTAGACTTTGCGAACAACAAACTTTATGTGTTTTGATGCACTTAAGTCAGGCGTAGTCTCAAAGCGGCTATTCAATGAAACCACTTGGAACAGCCAACGCCGCAGAAAACGGACTGACAACACCAAAAAAGCGCTTTTGGAAAACCAATCTCACAGTGCGGACTTTCAACAAAGTCACTGAAACCACGTGGAACTTACCACACCAGAGAAAACGTCCTTTCAGCAAGTAAATAAGCTTTTAAACCAACAAACTCACCGAGCAGATTTGCAACCAAAAACAGATTTTCGATTACCCCGCTCTATCACCACCAAAGAACGAAACAACCGCTTGGAAAATAGTAATGCATTGATTTAAAACCGATGAAACTGAGGTTTGACCGTCGAAGATGGAACTATGAATCAAACGACCAGTAGCCAAGTTTTGAGCTTAGAAACATGATTTTGACTGCTAGCTTTTTCTGGCGACTAACGCCATGTTAAGGGGTGAGCAGCGCAATACCGATGTTGCTGCAAACCACCTTAATCACTAAAATCAACGCATAG
>NZ_JAWOVC010000062.1:0-3344 GCF_033339735.1 Vibrio sp. 2033 | reverse complement strand
GGCGCTGGACTAAACAAAGGCCCCCTTTTAGGGGGCTCACACAAAGCCACCTTCTTTAGAAGGTGGTAATTTACTTTGTTGTTTAAGCACAACACCTTGGTGCGCTCCACTCGATTGCAAATAAGAACAACTATTCATAGACATTTGGCGTTAAATACAATCATACTCATTTGAAAAATAATGCATCAATGACTTCAGAGTACCGTACTCAGAGCATTGCCTCTGTATGGCAATGCAATTCTCGCGAAAGAAGTATCTTGAGGTTATTTTGGTATCGGCTCAAACAAGGAAAAGAAAATGGGTTTTATGATTGAACATTGGGACTTCTCAACCCCAGAAGCAACTCAACAATCCACCACGGCAGAGCAAATTCAAGCTAAGCATTGGTACCATTGCGAACGGCTGCATCCTGATATTCGTGGTTGGCTGGAGCAAAACCAAGTACCTCGAGCTACGGTTGATCATCTATTAGCCGACGAAAGCCGACCATCTTTCCATCCTTTAGATGACGAGAACTTCATGTTGATTTTACGAGGCGTCAATATGAACGGCAATGCATCACCAGAAGATATGCTTAGTATTCGAATTCTCTACTTTCAAGGCGCACTCATTTCAACTCGTAAAATTCCATCACGCGCGATCATGGAGATTCGCCAAGCATTAGCGGAACACAAAGGCCCAAAAAGTCTTGCTAGTTTACTTCATCAGATCATTGAAGGATTAAACAGTAAAATAGACATTTACCTTGATACAATTGAAGAAACACTAAACCAGTTCGACGTGAATGATGAATCGACGTACAAACATATGGCGACTCAAAAAGCACTGATTTCTATCAAGCGTTTTATTCGCCCTCAGCAGTACGCTATCCGTGATCTTGTGGAGTCAGAATCAGAATTGATTGCTTTGAGACCTCATCAATATCGCTTCGCACACAATAATATTACGCGCATAAATGAAACACTTGAGTTTTATCTTGGAGAAGTGGCGCTTTTCCAAGAAGAGATCAAACATCATCGTGATGAGAAAACCAATAAAAACAGTTACCTGTTTACTTTGGTAGCAACGATTTTTCTACCAACCAGCTTCTTAACAGGTTTACTCGGTATCAATGTTGGTGGAATGCCAGGTGTGGAATCCACCATGGCATTCACCTGGTTCTGTATCGCCTTAATTGTCATTTTTGGTCTAGAGTGGTGGCTATTTAAACGCTTGGGGCTCACGAATAAAGCGGACGACGAAGACGAGTAAACACTAAACCTATAAAGAACAAAAACCAAAAGAGGAGCACGCGGCTCCTCTTTTCTCTACTCACATTAGAATCTTATCCGGGGTGACCATCCACACGAGGGGTCACAAGCATCACACCAAAGCGCCACACAAATAGCCCAAACGCAACAATCCATAATCCGCCGCTGATATCAATCCACAGCATCATGTTCGCTGGGTCAAAGATCACGGCGAAACTGCGAACCAAAGCTGCCGCGGTAATCGCTGCAAACGCAAGGCTCATGTTTGGTCCTTTGTAGATCATGCGACCAGTATGTCCCATCGTCACCCGTGCAATCATCGCTAAAATCAAACCGCCTAACGCACCTATCGCAAACAGGTGAATGAGGTTATGGCTGGCAAATGCATCTCCCCAGACGCCTCGCAAAATTAAGCTTAGTGGTAAACACAAATACGCAGCATGCAGCGACCACACTAAAGGCTCGCTCAGGGTTAACCAAGGTTTCCAGCGAACAAAACGCACCAACTGAGCAACACCTGCAAACAACATCAAAGGACTACCTAGTTCTGCAAACGTCACAGGGAAAAAGCTCAGCACAAATAGCATTACCAACGGCAAATTCGCGAGCCACTCTAACCAAGCCAATGGTTGCGCTTTTTCGAAATTAAATCGACGCGCAGTAAAAAATGGAATCACACGTCCGCCCATCACTGACAACAGCAAGGTAAACCACCACAGCATTGCTTGCCACACCGCTGAAGAGCTAAAGGGCGGCATACCTTTTATCGTTGCGTAGCTTGCAAAGTTCGCAAAGATGGCCAAAAGAAACAGTGGAACGAAAAACAAATTACGCCAACCTTTGGCTCGATACACACGAATGCCCACCTCATAGGCGACAAACAGTAAAAATACCGCTTCGATACTGCTGGTTAACCATAACGGTGCTGGTGTCCAAAGCAATATGCGGGGCACTAACCACAAGCCAAATAAAGCCAGAAGCATGTAATGCTTGGTACCATTAATGCCAGTCCAGTTTTGTACCGCGGTCAGTACAAAGCCAACTACAATGGCCATTGAAAAACCGAACAACATTTCATGTACGTGCCACCACAATGCAGGCACGGCCAATGCGCTTGGCGGCCCACTTTGGAACATCCACACCCATAACGCAATCGCAACAATGGCGTAAATCGACCCAAACAGAAAAAACGGCCGAAAGCCTAATCGCAGCCATGCGGGGATTTTTTCTTCTACTTTTTTATCGGTGATATTCAGCATTATCTTGCCCTCAAGCGTCTCTCGATGCTGGTTAACTCAACTACATATTGATGCTACCATAAACATGTATAAAAAATACATGTTTATAATTAAGATTATACTTAAGAGGTAAAGTTGTGCTTCAGATGCGGGTTAGGTATAAACATGAGAGGCACAACTATCAGTTAAGGGATGCAACGACAATGTACATATTTGGCTATGGCAGTTTGATTAATTCTGCGTCGCGTAAGTTAACCGGACAAACGGGAGAAGCCATTCCCGTCATAGCACATGGGTTGGTTCGCTACTGGGGGAAGATTGACGACAGCTACAGCCTCTCTCCACTAGTGGTGAACCAAGGCGATGGACAGGTTAATGGCGTTTTACTCGAAGTAAATGAAGAAGCGCTCGCAGAATTCGACCGCCGTGAGCGAGGTTATCATCGTATTCAACTTCAGCCAGATCAAATCGAAACAGATGCGAGTTTTAACCAAGAACATGACATTTGGGTTTACGTAAAAGACGAGCCACTACCACCATGCGCAAAGAGCCCAATCATGCAAAGTTATGTTGATACCGTGCTGGCAGGTTGCTTGGAAGTTTCCCACGCGTTTGCAGAGCATTTTGTGCGTCACACCATTGGCTGGCAACACGCGAAAGAAAATGACCGCCATCAACCCAAATATGGCAACCTTGCAGGCGTGCAAGAGCATCATTACGAGTTGATTGATAATCTAATAAAAAAAGGAGCCTAACGGCTCCTTTTTAGTATCTATGTTTTGTGCCGTCCTAAATAAGGTTGACACTTTCCACCCCCAAAATTGGAGAGTGTTATGAAATCAACAACTAAAAGAAC
>NZ_JAWOVC010000061.1:0-3580 GCF_033339735.1 Vibrio sp. 2033 | reverse complement strand
TGGCGCTGGACTAAACAAAGGCCCCCTTTTAGGGGGCTCACACAAAGCCACCTTCTTTAGAAGGTGGTAATTTACATGTTTTTCTTCTTGCCAACTTGCATCTTGAAAAGTGTTTTAGGTATGGCAGTTGTCTGTTTAGCTTTCGCGTTTCAAACCAAAGGTTTTGTGCTATGTTTCAATATCTTGGCGTGTCAAAGTGGGTTTTGAGGCAGGTACTAACAAAGCGTTTAAGAGTGATTCCAAACGCGTGCCATTTTCGCTTCGCTCAGATTTTGGCACACTATGTTTGTCACACCTTAACGCGGCGTTAGCACTAAAGGAGTATATAATGACAGATTCAATTACAGTAACAACAAAAGCAGAATTAGAAAAAGCTAAAGACGATGGTGTACATGAAATTATCATTAAAGGAGAGCTAGCAAATAAACTAAAAAGATCTAAGAAAGTTGCAATGCTAAGTGGTGTAGGGCTTGCTGCTTTAACTGCTGCATTAGGGGTTGCAACGGTAACCGCACCAGCTACTGGAGGTTTGTCATATTTTGCAGCCGCACCTGTTGCTGCATTAACTGGCCTTGAGATTGCTACCATCATTACGGCTGCTTCATTAGGTATAGGTTTTATTGTTGCTCTATTTTTGGGCTATGAAGAAGTTAGTTTCGAAAATGGTCGCTTGGTATTACGTAAAAAGCAAAATTAACTTAAAGCTAAACTATAGGGTTTGTCATGTCCGAGATGCAAATCGATATGGCTTAAGAAAGACTTTTCTGTGCGTAAATAGTGCTAACAATCTGTTCAAGAGTGATTCGCAACGCGTGGCATTTTTACTATGCGTTGGTCTTAGTGGTTAAGGTGGTATGCGGGAGATTCGGTATTGCGTTGCTCACACCTTAACAGGGCGTTAAGTTTCTAGGAGGATATCGTGGCAATAAAAATAACTACTCAGAAAGTGGAAACATGGAAAAAAAAGAATCCAAACGGACAGTTTGAAAGGCTCAACTTACTTTTGCCAACAATCCAACAAAGTGTGGGTTTCCGCCTCGTTAGATCACCAAACAATCTGCCAGCAAGTCCTAGGAAAAGACTCGGGCACTAGTTCATTGAGCAGTTATCTAAGATGGGATGACGTCAAAGCAACGCAGTTGGTTGATTTAATTTACGAAATCGAGAAAGCCTAATTACATGCACTACGTCGTTACAATAATTGCGTTAGTCTTGTTGGGTTACTTCGTTTTATTCCCTACAGTGACCTGGGCAGCCGCAACGATACTTGGAGTTCTAGCGTACTTAGCAAGCAAGATTTTCTGGGTAGCAGTCATTGTTGAAGTCGTGTTTACCTTAACTAGGCTGCTAACATGAGCAAAAACTTAACAAACAATTTAAGAGTGATTCAGCACGCTTGGCGTTTTTGGTTTGAATCAATTTCAGTGATTACGGTGGTAAAATTGACCGCGATGGTAGCGTGCTTCACACCTTAATTGGGCGTTATGTACCTAAGGGGTAACTGGAATTATGAGTGATTTTGTTCGTAAGGTTGGTGAAAACTGGAGTCAGATTGGTGCTGGCGCTAGTATAAAACGTCAATCAGCTGGTGCGACGAATCATGTTTTTCGTATCCAATCCTCAGAGACTTATTATCTTAGAAAATATAGTGTTCGCAATGTTGCTAAGATCAAGTTAGAACATGAGCTGCTGAGAAAGTTATCGCAAAATTTGAATACTATAATTGCCCCTGTTTTGACGCGCGATCACCACTCCTTTTGTAAAATAGGTGATGAGTTTTATGCTCTATTTCCTGAAGCAAAAGGAACGTTAATCGAAAAAAGTGCTCTGTCTGCGTTTCATGCTTTTCAGTTGGGAAAAGCCCTTGCTGACCTGCATGTTCAACTCGCTTCCGAGGTTGGAAACGACTTTCCAACAATTGAGCTTTCTTGGGATAAAAGTGCTTGGGTCGATAGACTACAAAAAATAGTCGCAGCTATTGAAACAAATAGTGAATTTGATATGAATAACTCGGTGCTACGAAGAGTAAAACAACAGCGTGATTATCTAGCTAGCTCAGAAGCTACGCACTCATATACCCCGTTAACAAGCAGGCAACTAATCCACGGCGACTTTCATCATTTCAATGTCTTTTTTGATTCTAATTGCACAGTAAGCGATGTGATCGACTGGGATTTAGTGCAAAACATGCCTCCTGGTTATGAGTTGGCGAGAGCATGCATGTATATGTTCGATTTGGAGCTTCATAGGTCATTAGCTTTATTAAAAGGCTATCTGTCTGTCAAGCCTCTATCCCGATTAGAGCTTAACGATGGAGCAAAGGCGTGGGCTGTTTACGCCGACCACTATGTGTGGGCTTTGGAGGAAGTATTTTTAAAAAATAATACAGCGGCACAGAAGTTCATACCTCAAAGGGACTTTATCCCTTTTATGGAGCAATGGCTCCAAATTGAAAGTGCCTTGTTTTGAGGCGGTACATAACAATCTGTTTAAGAGTGATTCGCAACGCGTGGCATTTTTACTATGCGTTGGTTTTAGTGTTTAAGGTGGTATGCGGTAGCATCGGTATTACCTTGCTCACACCTTAACAGGGCGTTATGCGCCAGAAAGGTGAGTTGGTAAAATGAATGAACTAGATAAATCTATCATCCAATTTATTTTTAGCTCTTATCCAGATGACTTCAAAAACACCTGTATTTCTGAGCTAATTGTATCAGAGCGTGAATATACGGGAGCTGGTGTTATCGTATGCTTCGAAAAACGAGGTAATGTCGTAACTAACTCTAAGGCAGTAAACTTTATTGGTCCTCTAGTTGAATCCTCAGCTTTGGAACTGGGTGCAGAGACTGTTTTAAGTGTTAATAATGGTCGCCTTGATTGCCTAGATATTCTAGTTAGAGGCTGTGGCGACATTAAAGCTGTTACAAGTTATCGGTTAATCGATGAAGACGTTAATTTCGTGTGTGATTCAAGCGCATAACAAATTGTTCAAGAGTGATTCGGCACGCGTGGCATTTTTACTATGCGTTGGTTTTAGTGTTTAAGGTGGTATGTGTTAGCTTCGGAATTGCGTGCCTCACACCTTAACAAGGCGTTAGTACGGGTTTGACATCAAAGGTCACAAGTTCTGGTGTTTATCTGTTTTGGCGCTCGAATTTACACCTTTCAGTTAGTGCCTCTCACGTTCTATCCGGTGGCACTATATGCGGAGTGTTCGCTTTGATTTCACCGTTTACGGTTTCTAACTCCTAACCTATTTCTTTGGTGCTTCTTCATTTTCGTGGTGGCTTTTGAGAGAACCTTGGTTGTAATTGATGCTGTCGTCGGAGTACTAGGACCGAATCCTTTTCTAATTTGAAGCCAGTGAAAGTAGGGCAGTTCAGTGCGTTTTTCTTCTAGCCAACTTTCGTTTTTCAATCGAGTTTAACTTTTGTAGCTGCCCGTTTCACTTCAGTGCTCAAAGCCTTTCATATCATGCTACTTTTCAATATCTTGGAGCGCACAAATAGAAGTAGCGCATGTACTAACAAATTGCTTAAGAGTGATTCGTAACGCGTGGCATTTTTACTTTGCGGTGGCT
>NZ_JAWOVC010000060.1:0-4438 GCF_033339735.1 Vibrio sp. 2033 | reverse complement strand
ATACGAGGATTGTCTGCAAAGTGGTAGTAAGGTTGAAGTCGCTTGCCAGAATGAAGCTCAATATTTGGAATAACAAAGTTCAGCTCTAACCGCCCTTTATCAAGATGCTCTACCCAAAGAATGGAGTATTGGTCTTTGTCTAAGCCTGGTAACAAAGCCTTTTCAAAATCAGCCATGAGGCGATCTTTAATCTCTTGTGATAAGTCCGTTTCAGCAAAACAGAGAAAGCCCGATGTGTACTTTTTGGCGTAAGGACTCGAATCAATGAGTGATTGAACTAAATCAGGATCGCCTTGATTGAGTGTCGCCCTCTCCCGATTTCTATCTTTCCCTAAGAGATAATCAACAGGGCCACTCCCAACGCCCTTACCTCTACGAGCGAACTGAACAATCATACTGAGATCTCATACTTTGCCATTATTTGCCCAAGCTGACGCTCGATTGCTGAAAGTTGGGCCAATACTTGAACCACATTCACGACATCATAATTCTGGGTATTCACTACTCTAGTGATCTGATTCAAGTTATTTCCAAGTCCAGATAACTGGCGCAATAATGCGGGGTCTACTTTAGGAACATTGGCTCTTTTAAGAGTCCGTTCCCCAAGACAAGTCTCTCTCATCCAAGGAGCTAATTCCGCACCATCACACCGATCTTTCAGAGCTTGAAGTTCAGCCTCAGTGACTCTGATCTTGATGGACTTTTCTCGTATTACTTTCTTCTTTTCAGTCATGGCAATTCTTTAGTTTGAGTGCTTTTAACTAGGGTTAAGGGAGCGTAGCGTCCCTTACAAGGCACAATGACAACGTAACGAAGTGGAGGGGTCTTTGTGTAGCCTTGCTTATGTGCTTAACAAAAGATAGAAAGTAAGATAAAGAAATGCAAATAAGGGAAATCATGAAGTATCAAACAATGACAGTAAGAGCAAAGAGGAGGCTAGCCAAGCTAGCGCACACCACCCTTTCGGCTGCGCCGACCCCTACCCATTTCAACTCAAATTTATGAGTGATTTGGGTATCTTTTTGGTCGCTTTCAGATTGGGTAAGTCTCTTCCCTTTCGGGCTGCCCTGCGCTGTGAGTAAGGCTTTACGCCCCCATTCCAGTCTCACAACACTAATCAATTATTCCTTTTCCGCAGTTCTCCCTCTAGCAGCTACAAGAGAGCGGTTTTATCGTGCTTTCGCAAGTTTTGATTAGTGCCTTTACCTGCCACCTTTGGAACTTCCCTTGGTCGGTGGCTGATGCGCATCGCTCTGTCCAAAACATCTTGAGTCCAAACAGAGTGCAGGAATACTTGAAGTGCTTAAACGATATGGGCTATCATGAAAGGACTTACACAGGCCGTCAAACCGGTAAGTATTCCGATCAAAGCCGACCTTGCAGGGTCGGTTTTGTCACATCTGGGGATTGAGATTACAACAAAAGAGCTGGGATCTCAACGATCCTTTTCTAAGGTAATGAACGTCCTCAAGAAAAACGCCTCCCATTGGGAGGCGTTTTTCGTATCTGCCAGATGTAAAAAAGGTCGCCGGTTTGGGCAACCTTTTGCGTTCTATCGTTCAGTTCGCACAACGAGTGTTACGTTAAATTACTCATTACTTTCTTTTAAACCAAAGCAGTCCCACTCTATCAGCAATCGACTAAAATTATTTTTTGAAAGATATTTGGCATCTACACACTTACCATCATCATCGTACAGCACAAGGAAAAAAGAACTCGATTCTAGTGTACGACCTAACGAAAGCCATTGAGCAACAATTGTCTCGTAATGTTCTTGATATGATGCGATTTCAAAGCCTTTGTTATTCGATGTTTTAAAATAAATTTTTAGTTTCACGCTTTATCCCATTTATCTCATACACATCATATTTAAGACTAGGTTTGTGTGAGCAATTGAACGTTCTTAATAGACTTAGGCCAAAAAAAACCACTATATACGCAATTGAGCACTATTATAAAGTTACATGCATATCAACACTTTGTGAGTATTGCGTTATGGCTTTGTGTAAAATAAAAAAATACGACACTTTAGTAGATGCTCATACGATTAAACTTCTCGAAAATTTAACAATGGAAATTGGAAATGAAGAAGTTGCTCTACAAGTCACTATTTTGTCATTTGAAAAACTTTGGCATCAAATGGAAATGCATGGAGAGCCCAAAAACACATTTGAATGGCTTCAAATCGAAGCAAAGAAGCTCATAATTTAAAGCAACATAACGTTGTTTTGGTGCTTATTATTCCTATTACGTTAAATAGCCGACTTAGCATCTCAAAACGCCAACCTGACGCTCTCAAAACGCTCCAGGAGCGTTTTTAAGCACTTATCCTTACCTACTTAGCCAGAAATCGGGCTGTAAGTTTGTGACGCTTTCAGAGCGATTTACAGGGCAAAAAGTTCGCTGTTCGATTGAAACAAAAAACGCCCTCTAAGGGCGTTTTTTCTATGTTTTCATCTTATCGATGGCATCTTTGGTGATCAGCTCGTTAGCTATCTCTAAGTTCTCTTTGTACTTCTTCTCTTTGTACTTCTCATATTCAAATCGAGATAACGAACTTCTCGGATCGTACTCGTAACGCTGACAGAATTGCTCAAAAGTAACAGCTGCACTCATAGACACCTCTTAATCTTTAAACTGAAAACTTCGCATAAAGCTCTGGCTCTTTAGAGAGTAGAGTCAGGACTTTGCTTGCTAAACCTGTCGGATTTCTCCGTCCTTGCTCCCAACTTTTCACGGTATCAATACTCACATCCATCGCTTGTGCCAACTCTTTTTGGCTGACATCCAGTTGTGCTCGGATCGCTTTAACATCGGCAATCTCATAACGAGTGACATTCGCAGGAGTCTGCTCTCCTTTTGCAATCGCTTCGGCTTGCTTCATCGATGTATAAAGTTCATCAAAAATACTATTGCTCATTGTCATACTCTCTCTTAATCGACCTCGACACTTCTTTAAGGAGATTCTTCTCTTTCTGAGTTAAAGAGTCCTTTCTCCCTTTCTTGTACAGCAACACCAAATAGACAACATCAGGTTGGATCAGTAAGTAAATCGTTCGATAACCACCACTCTTACCTGTCGATTCTCCAGCAAGGCGAACTTTTCTTAGCCCTCCCGTTCCGACAATCAACGATCCCATTTCTGGGTTTTTGATGATGTCTGACTGCAACGCTCGAAACTCTTCATCCGTGAGCATCTCTTTTCGCTGAGATTCAAACAATGGCGTTTCAATAAACTCTAATGCGTAGCTAATAACCCGATCCTCTCCCAAAAGAATAGGAGTACATTGTACTCCTGGCAAGCGTATTTTCAAATGTATTAACGATTAAATCCGAAACCTCGACCTCTGCGATTTTGTCGTGCTAACGACTGCTCTTGCTGTATTGCTTTTCCAACGACTGGAGCTGCTGCGTCAAGTTGTTTACTTGCATGGTCAAGCTGCTCACACTGCTCTGTAAGCGTTGGTTCTCCTCGCTGCTCTGCTCGAATCTTTTCTCTAAATCCTTGTAGAGCTTCACGAACTCGCTGTGCTGCTCCTTGTGCTGCCTCTCTAAAACCTCGAAGGCGTGCAAAAGTTGTTTCTCTAGCTCGGTCATTTATTTCCTCTCCAACTTGATCAGCTCGTTCTTGCCATCGTTCATTGTCCACCCCTCCAGAATCGAGTAACCCTCTGGTATCACAATAAAACGTTCCCCTTTCTGGCTCTCGTACAGAGAAAGCCCCCAAGTCTTGTTCTGGAACTGCTCTAGGATCGCTTTTTGGCGGGCTATCTTTTTCTGATTGTCTAATATCGTCTGCCCTTGATACCAAGCGATCCCGTAACTGACGATCACCAAAAATAACAGGGTCACTGGCAACCAAATCCATGTTTTCATCACCAAGAGATTCAAACGTGATTGCTGCTCTTGGATGTCGTTTATGATTTTCTGCTCGCTTGATTTCAACGCATCTTGAATACGTTGTTCGTGCCTCTCGAAGTCTTTCTTTAGCGTTTGCTCGATAGCGTTGGCTTGCTTCTTCGATTGCGAATTGAAGTCCCTCGCCATATTCAAAATCTTGCTCATACAACAAACCTTTTAATCTTATGTTTCGTTTCCCACTTTCGGGATTCTTAATGCTGATGCTTTTAGCTGTCACTCTGGCAATCTCAAATCCTTTGCTTTCAAGCGCACCAATTACCCCTTTTCGACTACGGATTGCGCCTGATTGAGCAAGATTAAGTAGACCATCGGTAAGAAGTTGCTGAATCTCTTTTGCATCGGATGGAGTGTCTTTAGCACTCACCAAGCCTTGCTGATTAGCAGGGTCATCTGGGTCATGAAGCCCTAGTTCAAGATTCTTAATGGTGCGCCACGCATCGATACGAGGATTGTCTGCAAAGTGGTAGTAAGGTTGAAGTCGCTTGCCAGAATGAAGCTCAATATTTGGAATAACAAA
>NZ_JAWOVC010000059.1:0-4747 GCF_033339735.1 Vibrio sp. 2033 | reverse complement strand
AGTTCTTTTAGTTGTTGATTTCATAACACTCTCCAATTTTGGGGGTGGAAAGTGTCAACCTTATTTAGGACGGCACATTCAAGATATAGAAAAAGCTCCGAATGGAGCTTTTTTCTTTTTTGTACTTAGAAGGTATTATTTTAGTGCACTGACAATATAACGGTGAATTGGGTTGGTCTGCATCGGTGTGGACAGTGCCGGGCTAATAAACTTAGGTTGAGTGAATATTTCTTTACTCACTAATGAACGGATAAGCTCAAAGTACTTCAGCTCTGTTTTCCCGCACAACAATAGTGAAAAGTCATCGCCCAATCTATCATAGGCATTGAGCACCTCTCGGAATCCTCTAAGATACAAGTAATCCTTCGTTAAACCTCCACCTCGATACACTCGGGCAGTCGTTGTAAATGCTTGAAGATCAGAAGCTTTATACTGTTCTTTTAATAGCATGAACGTATGGCGGAAATCGCGATCCTTGATCATCGACTCTACTGCCAGAACTCGTAAGGCTAAGGTTCTTAGGCGCTTGATACTGAAATGTCCTGACAGATACTCACATAATATAGCCAGCCCTTCTTGAGTGTTGGTATTGGCAGGACAACCTAAGCTCAGGACTTTTAGCGGTTGTTGACGACCGTTAAGCGTAGTCAGGAGATGTACTCCCATTTCATGATGTGCAAGAGCCTCCAGCTCATCAGTGGTGATGTACGCCGCGTGGTTAATTTTGACTCGAGACCCTGAAACTAGTGCGTTTGCTAACATCCCGTCCAACACCTGTATTTCACATTCATACCCATTGCGTTGAGCAAAATTTTGCATGAAACGTGCTATTGCACGGCTATCGTGCTGAGGTTCTTTTTCTTCTTCTGTAGGAAGGTGCAATATGAAATGGGCGTTGGCAATATCTTTGGCGCTCGGTTCCCCATAATAGCGTAAGGAGTTATAAAGAAACTCTTGCGTGCCGATGGTATTCACTTGATCCAGTTTATCTGCATAAGACTGAATTACATCCGCGTACAGCCTCTGCAGTTGGGTGTCTTGAATGTTTTCTAGAGGTAGCTCATATAGACGTCGCTTTGCGCTGTGGGTATCTACATTAGTAATTGAATATTGAAAATTAGGCTCTTGAGAATATTTGTTTTTAATGAAACGTTCTCTTTCTTGAGCATAATTAAGAGGATTCACGCTACTGAGGATATCAATATCAGCAACCAGTTGGGTTAGGTTTTCGTCTATTGCGAGTAGCTGATCAGAAATAGCGTCATTAAGCTGCGTCATGTTGTCGACTCCAAATGAGATAGCTCAGCATAAGCATGCTGATGTGGCTCAAATTATCACCGGACAATCGATTTGAACAGTTTAATTCTCATAAAAAAGGCTCCACGATGTGGAGCCTAAACAATAAGCGATGGTATGTCGTTGTTGTTACGTTGTTAGGGCTAGAATCGCACCTGGTAGAATAACGAATACTGACATTAGGTAGCCACCAACAACGGCTTTATTCTTAATAGCCATTTCAGAAATCATTTCAGCGCCTTTAACCGGAATCTCACGTAGGAATGGAATTCCAAAGATAAACAGCGTCGCCATGATGTTAAATACTAAGTGGACTAGAGCGATTTGAAGTGCGAATACTGCGAACTCTCCAGATACCGCTGTCGCTGCTAGTAGTGCCGTAATACAAGTACCAATGTTAGCACCCAGAGTGAAAGGGTAGATATCTCGTACTTTCAACACGCCAGTACCAACCAACGGAACCATTAAACTTGTCGTGGTTGAGGAAGATTGTACTAGAACGGTCACGATTGAGCCTGATACGATGCCGTGAATAGGACCACGACCGATGGCGTTTTTCAAAATTTCACGTGCACGACCAACCATTAGGCTCTTCATTAATTTACCCATCACTGTGATTGCAACGAAGATAGTCGCAATACCCAAAGCAATAAGCATGACGCCGCCAACAGTATCACCGAAGGTAGAAAGTGGCTCTTTAATTGCGCCTACGACTGGCTTTGTAATTGGTTTAATAAAGTTGAAGCCTTTAATGCTCATATCACCAGTAGCAAGCAGTGGAGAAACAAGCCAGTGAGAAACTTTCTCTAAAATGCCGAACATCATTTCCAACGGAAGGAAAATAGCGACAGCAAGCAAGTTGAAGAAGTCGTGAATGGTTGCACTTGCAAATGCACGTTTGAACTCTTCTTTACAGCGCACGTGGCCAAGAGACACAAGCGTATTGGTCACTGTGGTACCAATGTTAGCACCCATCACCATAGGGATAGCGGTTTCTACAGGTAAGCCACCTGCAACCAAGCCTACAATAATAGACGTTACAGTACTTGAAGACTGAATTAAGGCTGTTGCCACCAAGCCGATCATTAGACCTGCAACTGGGTGTGCGGCAAATTCAAATAGCACCTTAGCTTGATCGCCAGTTGCCCATTTAAAGCCACTACCAACCATAGATACTGCTAGAAGAAGCAGATATAACATGAATGCCAAGTTAGCCCAGCGTAACCAACGAGCTGTGCTCGAAATTGGTGCCACTGTTGAAGTAGCTTGGTTCATCATAATTTTCTCCGTTGACCTTTCAGTTCATTTTTCGGTCTGTAGTTGAATCTGCGGGCGATGTTAGAGAACAAATATTTCAGTAATATTACAGATTTCTTGCTGTGAGAGATTTTTATTGTTCTTTTTGATAATGGCGTAAAAGAGGAAGAAAATTAATTTTTAACCTGTTGATTTTAATGGTTAAATTTTGATTTCGTTTTGTTTGGTTTTTGCGTTTTTTTTGTAGAGAAAATGCGCCTCAGTTCAACTTTTATGACAGTATTGACTTTATACTTTCGGTAAAACTTATGCTTTTGTAAGGTATTGTATGGTTTTGTCGAGTTTATTGTTTGTCTCTGTCACATTTGGTATAAAAAGTATCACTTTCTTTTCGGGACTCGATCATGTCACATCTAAACTACAACCATCTCTATTATTTCTGGATGGTGTGCAAACAGGGCTCTGTAACTAAGGCGGCTGACGCGCTCTTCCTGACACCGCAAACCGTGACAGGACAGATTAAAGCGCTTGAAGAGCGCATGAAAGGAAAGTTAACCAAGCGCAATGGTCGTACAGTTGAGCCCACTGAGTTAGGTCAGCTTGTGTTTAAGTACGCCGACCGGATGTTCGGTTTGAGTTATGAGATGTTAGATATCGTCAATTACAGCCAGCACTCGAACATTCTATTTGAAGTTGGTGTAGCCGATGCGTTATCTAAACGCTTGGTCAGTAAAGTACTGATGACGACCGTCCCGGAAGATAACAGTATTCATTTACGCTGTTATGAATCAACCCACGAACTGCTACTTGAACGCCTTTCTCAGCACAAGCTAGATATGATCCTTTCGGATTGTCCCGTTGATTCTACTCAAAGTCCTGGCCTTTATAGCAAAAAGTTAGGTGAAAGTAGCATGAGCTTTTTTGCTTCTTCTGAAATTGAAAATGTGCGATTCCCTGAGATCTTGGAACAAAAAAAACTTCTGATTCCCGCGAGCCGAACGGCTATGGGGCGTAAAGTTATTCAATGGTTTGATCGTCAAGGCCTTCAACCCAATGTGCTAGGGGAGTTTGATGATGTTGCGTTGATGAAAGCTTTTGCTCGGTACCACGATGATGTGATTTTCTTGGCACCGACCGTATACATGTCGGAGATTGAAGACGACCGAAATTTACAGCTAATTGGCCATGTCGATGGGCTAAAAGAAGAGTACTACGTGATTTTTGCGGAACGAATGATCCAACACCCCGCGGTAAAAAATGTTTGTGATGCTGATTTCAGTCAAATGTTTGAGTAAACCCGTATCGTTGCGTAAATAAATAGATTACTATCAATAAAAATATAATTCTAAATAATATCTAAGTAAGCAAGATACTTGTTTTAGTGAGCGAAACTATTAATTATTGATGGCGCACCAATTAAAATCCTTGGTGGATAATATTGGTGTATCACTAACAACTAAATTAGAGGTTCTAATAATGAAGACTCTGGAAGTGTATCTTGATTTTTTTAGATATATAAATCAGTGCAACACAACAAGCTGGCCAGGGTTGGAATAAGTAAGTTGTAGCTAGAGGTCCAACACATGAATCTACAAGAAATGGAGCAGAACTCCGCAAAAGCCGTCGTGTTGCTCAAAGCGATGGCAAACGAGAGACGCCTACAAATCCTTTGTATGCTGCATAACCAAGAGCTGTCCGTGGGAGAGCTGTGTGCAAAGTTAGAGCTAAGCCAGTCGGCATTATCTCAGCATCTTGCTTGGCTTCGCCGTGATGAGTTAGTCACGACAAGGAAAGAAGCACAAACGGTGTACTACACATTAAAGAGTGATGAAGTGAAAGCGTTAATAAAAACACTGCATAGTCTTTATTGTGCTGAGAGTGCTCAACATTAATTAAATAGTCCTAATATACTGCTCATCTTAGAGTGTGAATCTAACTTGTTGGAATATTTGAGAGTGGCGTTAAACTTTTGATGATAGGGTACTACTCATCGACCAATTTGCTTTGTTCTCAAGTGTTTTAATAGTGCTTTCTAGTTTGAGCGTTATATGGGTAATGAATAAGCTGATGTCTTTAAATGGGACATTCAGAAAAAGAAAAGCTGGCATTGCCAGCTTTTTTTATTTTCAGCCCTAAACCACCTACTTCAGTAGGTGGTTATCATCCGTTTCGGCTTTGCCTGTAAAACTACTCA
>NZ_JAWOVC010000058.1:0-4940 GCF_033339735.1 Vibrio sp. 2033 | reverse complement strand
AACCACCTCCGCAGCCATTTATTGGTGTGGTCTACAGAGGATTATGTCTTTTTAGAGGGGAAAATCCCTAGAACCCCTAAATGGTAATGCGGCAGGCATACGTTGTCCATATGTTGTAACTATTCATTCTATAAATTTTACTTGATCAATATCAAAAGTCAGGATTATTATGCCGATCGGTACAAAACTAACATAAGGATAGCGAGATGGTAGGCAAACACCTTAGAACGCCTCTTCTACTAATCTCATTTGCAGCGCCATTGGTGTTGTCTGGATGTCAAGATTCACGCGCCGAAGCACCTGCATCAGCACCGCCACCACCAACGGTTGAAGTGGCACAAGTGCTTGTAGAACAGGTTACCGAGCTTGATCAATACACTGGTCGATTAGAATCACCTCAAACCGTCACCGTAATGCCTCGTGTATCGGGTTACGTAGACCGTGTTCACTTCCGTGAAGGCCATCTCGTAGAAGCTGGAGACGTGCTTTTTTCAATCGACAATCGTTTGTTTGTTGCTGAAGTTAACCGTTTGAAAGCGGAACTTAGCAGTGCTCAAACAAGCTTGAACCAAGCAATCAAAGATTATGAACGTGCACAAAGACTAAGCAAAACTAAAGCAATTTCTCAAGAGACCGTTGATGCGCGTTTTGCAGATCAGCAGCGTAGCGTTGCAAGTGTTTCAGCTCTTAAAGCTGCTTTGGCAAAAGCGGAACTAGACCTTGAATTCACTCTAGTTCGCGCGCCGATTGCAGGCAAAGTTTCTTTCGCAGAGGTGACCAAAGGTAACTATGTAACTACGGGTCAAACCGTTCTTACGTCACTGGTATCTACTTCGAAAATGTACGCTTATTTCGACATTGATGAGCGTAGTTTCCTTAAATATCAAGAGATTAATAACCTCATCTCAGCGGATGGTGAAATTGAAAATGTCGTCCAAATGTCGTTGGCTAACGATACCGATTTCCCTCATATCGGTTACATCGACTTTGTAGACAATGCGATTGACGAAGCAACGGGAACCATTCAAGTTCGCGCCGTTTTTGATAATGCGGATAAGAAATTTTTACCGGGTATGTTCGCCAAAATGCGTATCGCTGGCTCGGATAGCTACCAAGGTGTGTTGATTGATAACAAGGCGATTGGTACCGATCTGAATAACAAGTATGTCTTGGTTTTAGGCGATGACAATATTGTCCAATACCGAGCAATCTCTCTTGGTGAAGGCCTTAACGGTCTGCGCATTGTATTGGATGGCCTAAAAGGCGACGAAAAGATTGTCGTCAATGGCTTACAACGCGTTCGTGCCAACATGCCTGTTACGCCCGATGAAGTTGCAATGGCTGATGAAAACACCCTTGCCAATATTCGCCAGCAACAAGCATTACGAGACCAGCAGCGCAGTGAGCTACTGACTCTGCAAGTGAAGCAATAAAGGAACCATTGCAATGTTTTCCCAGTTCTTTATTCGTCGGCCGATCTTTGCATCCGTGCTGTCGATACTCATATTCATCGGTGGTGCATTGTCAGTATGGCAACTGCCTATCACTGAATACCCCGAGGTTGTACCTCCGACTGTCGTTGTAACAGCGACTTACCCGGGTGCGAACCCGAAAGTGATTGCGGATACCGTCGCGTCTCCCCTCGAAGAAGAGATTAACGGCGTAGAAGACATGCTGTATATGTCTTCTCAAGCGACTTCTGATGGCGTGATGACGTTAACCGTCACCTTTGCCATTGGTGCCGACGTAGACAAAGCGCAAACCCTAGTTCAAAGCCGTGTTGATCGTGCCCTACCTCGTTTGCCTGAAACCGTTCAGCGACTTGGTGTTGTGACGGAAAAGTCATCACCAGACTTAACCATGGTCGTTCACTTGGTGTCGCCTGATGAGCGTTATGACCTACTTTATCTTGCGAACTATGCAGCGCTTAACGTTAAAGATGAACTTGCCCGAATCGAAGGTGTGGGTGCCGTTCGCCTGTTTGGTGGTGGCGAATACAGCATGCGTATTTGGCTTGATCCAAACAAGGTCGCAAGCCTGGACCTCAACCCTAGTGAAGTCATTTCTGCGATTCGCGAACAGAACCAACAAGCTGCAGCAGGTAGCCTTGGTGCTCAACCAAGTGGCTCGTCAGACTTCCAGTTGCTTATTAATGTCAAAGGACGTTTAAGCGAAGTTGAAGAGTTCGAGAACATCATCATCAAGGTTGGTGAAGATGGTCAGATCAACCATTTGAAAGATGTCGCTCGTATTGAATTAGGTGCCGAAACCTACTCACTTCGTTCACTACTTGATAACCAAGACGCAGTTGCCATTCCAATCTTCCAAGCTTCTGGCTCAAACGCGATTCAGATCTCTGATGACGTAAGAGCGAAAATGGAAGAGCTGTCAGCTAGCTTCCCTCAAGGTGTGAGCTACGAGATTGTTTACGACCCAACGGTATTCGTTCGTGGTTCTATTGAAGCGGTAGTGCAGACACTGCTTGAAGCGGTATTACTTGTTGTACTAGTTATTGTTCTGTTCCTGCAAACTTGGCGCGCATCGATCATCCCATTAGTTGCGGTTCCGGTTTCATTAGTTGGTACGTTCGCCTTCATGTACTTAATGGGCTTCTCTTTAAATGCTCTGTCACTGTTTGGCTTAGTACTCGCTATCGGTATCGTTGTTGATGATGCGATCGTGGTGGTCGAAAACGTCGAGCGAAACATCGAAGAAGGTCTTGCTCCTATTGCGGCGACAGAAAAAGCGATGCGAGAGGTTACAGGCCCAATTGTTGCGACGACGTTGGTGCTCGCTGCGGTATTCATCCCGACTGCGTTTATGTCTGGCTTAACGGGTCAGTTCTATAAACAGTTTGCGTTGACCATTACTATTTCAACGTTCATTTCAGCTATTAACTCGCTGACTTTGAGCCCGGCTCTTTCTGCCCTGTTGTTACGTGGTCACGACCAACCGAAAGATTGGCTCACGCGTGCAATGGATGGCTTGTTCGGACGCTTCGTATTTACCCCATTCAATAAGCTATTTAACAAAGGTTCTATCGCTTACGGTTACGCGGTGAAGAAGAGCATTCGACTTGGCGCACTGATTGGTGTGATGTATGTTGGCCTGCTTGGCTTAACGGCTTACCAATTCGATCAGACTCCTACGGGTTATGTGCCGGGTCAAGATAAGCAGTACTTGGTTGCATTCGCGCAACTGCCAGACGCGGCTTCACTTGAGCGTACCGATGCAGTGATTCGTGAGATGTCCGAGATTGCTTTGGCACAACCAGGCGTTGAACACTCCGTTGCATTCCCAGGTCTGAGCATTAACGGGTTCACCAATAGTCCAAACAGCGGTATCGTGTTCACTCCGTTGGCTGATTTCGACGAGCGTCAAGATCCGAGTCTTAGCGCAAATGCGATTGCAGGTCAGCTGAACCAAAAATTTGCTTCTATCCCTGATGCATTCATCGCGATCTTTCCACCACCACCGGTTCAGGGTCTGGGTACGATTGGCGGTTTCCGTTTGCAGATCCAAGATCGAGCGAACCACGGCTACGAAGCGCTATACGGTGTCACTCAACAAGTGATCATGAAAGCATGGGCGCACCCGGCACTAACTGGTGTGTTCTCAAGCTATCAAGTTAATGTTCCACAGTTAGACCTGGATGTTGACCGTACGAAAGCGCTCAAGCAAGACCTATCATTAGACGATGTTTTCTCTACCCTGCAATCCTACATGGGGAGCACGTACGTCAATGATATCAACCGCTTTGGTCGCACATACCAAGTGAACGTTCAGGCCGACGAAGAGTTCCGCCAAACACCAGAGCAGATTCGCCAACTAGAGGTTCGAAATGCGAACGGTGAAATGATTCCTTTAGGCGCGTTTGTTGATGTGAATTACAGTGCTGGTCCTGACCGTGTGATGCATTACAACGCTTATACCACAGCAGAGATCAATGGTAGCCCTATGCCAGGTTTCAGCTCAGGTGAAGCGCAAGCAGCGATTGAGCAGATCCTTGCAGAGACACTACCGATTGGCATGACTTACGAATGGACCGAGCTGACCTACCAACAGAAGTTGGCCGGTGATACAGCTATGTTGATCTACCCACTGGTTATCTTGTTGGTGTTCCTTGTACTTGCTGCGCAATACGAAAGTGTACGTCTTCCGATGGCAATCATCTTAATCATTCCTATGACGCTTCTATCGGCGATCAGCGGTGTGATTCTATGGGGTAGCGACAACAATATTTTCACTCAAATTGGTCTAATCGTACTGGTTGGTTTGGCAACTAAAAACGCCATCCTAATCGTAGAATTCGCCAAAGAGTTGCAAGATAAAGGTCGCACTGTGATGGAGGCTGTTCTTGAAGCATCACGCTTACGTCTTCGCCCAATCTTGATGACGTCGATTGCCTTCATCATGGGTGTGGTTCCAATGGTGTTCTCTACTGGTGCCGGTGCTGAAATGAGACAAGCAATGGGTATCGCTGTGTTCTCTGGCATGATTGGTGTAACCATATTCGGTCTGCTACTCACGCCACTGTTCTACTACGTATTGGCTAAACGTACTCCTAAAGAGCAGAGTGACAACACAGAGCAAGTTGCACTAGAGCCGATTAACGAATCCACTGTCTAATCCTTTATTTTGAGTGATTAGAAAGGCAGCCCGTGCTATTTGGGGCTGCCTTTTTTTCGTTAAGGACTCAACGGCAATTCCAGCCGTTATTTTTTGTTCAGTCTAGAAACTGTTGAATATCGTCGACGTCCATTAACTCTGACGATAAATACCGCTCTGCATAGTTGCGATAAACACCGCTCGTTAAAAGCAGGTGGAAAATCTCTTTATCAATATGTTCATTCTCCGCCATTTTGGGGTTCTAGGGATTTTCCCCTCTAAAAAGACATAATCCTCTGTAGACCACACCAATAAATGGCTGCGGAGGTGGG
>NZ_JAWOVC010000057.1:0-4953 GCF_033339735.1 Vibrio sp. 2033 | reverse complement strand
ACCCACCTCCGCAGCCATTTATTGGTGTGGTCTACAGAGGATTAAGTCTTTTTAGAGGGGAAAATCCCTAGAACCCCCATGTCGCTGGCAAGGAACGCCACGGCGAGTCAATCGCCCACTCAAACAAACGGTTACGAACGCCACCAACCCGACCAGACGCTGCTCTACCAGCTGGTTGAGCAGCACTACCCAGCCTTCAAAGCCTCACTCGAAGCCCAAGGTCAACACCTGCCTCGCTACATCCAACAAGAATTCAACGACCTCCTCCAATGTGGCCGTCTGGAGTATGGTTTCATGCGGGTTCGCTGCGAGGATTGTCATCACGAGCGTCTGGTCGCCTTCAGCTGTAAACGACGCGGCTTTTGCCCTAGCTGCGGTGCCCGCCGGATGGCCGAGAGTGCGGCGCTGCTGATAGACGAAGTCTTCCCCAAGGAGCCCATTCGCCAGTGGGTGCTCAGCTTTCCTTTCCAGCTACGCTTTTTGCTGGCTCGCCATCCCCAGCTGATGGGCCAGGTCTTGAGTATCGTCTATCGTACACTCTCAACTCATCTGATCAAAAAAGCCGGTTACACCAAAGCCTCTGCACAAACTGGCTCAGTGACTCTTATCCAACGCTTTGGCTCCGCGCTAAATCTCAATGTCCACTACCACATGCTGTTTCTCGATGGTGTCTATGCCGAAGATGACTATGGCAAGCAACGCTTCCATCGTGTCAAGGCACCCACTTACGATGAGCTGAATACGCTCGCTCACACCCTCAGCCATCGCATCGCTCGCTGCATGGAAAAGCGTGGGATTTTGGAGCGTGATGCCGAGAATACGTGGTTGACACTGGAAGAGGGCGAAGACGATACGCTGACTCAATTACATGGTGCTTCGGTTACGTATCGCATTGCCGTCGGCCCCCAGCAAGGGCGCAAAGTCTTCACCCTGCAAACCTTGCCAGGGCGTGAGGATAAAGCCGACTCAAGCAGTCGAGTAGCCAACCATGCTGGTTTCTCGCTACACGCCGGTGTGATGGCCGAAGCGCATCAGCGGGATAAGCTTGAGCGCTTGTGTCGCTACATTAGTCGGCCAGCGGTTTCAGAAAAACGTCTGGCATTAACCGCCAATGGGCAGGTGCGTTACGAGCTCAAAACTCCGTACCGCAATGGCACCACCCATGTGATCTTCGAGCCGCTGGACTTCATCGCCAAACTCGCTGCGTTGGTACCTAAGCCGCGAGTCAACCTCACACGCTTCCACGGCGTCTTTGCACCGAACAGCAAACACCGAGTTCAAGTAACACCCGCCAAGCGGGGCAAGAAGCCCGACAAATCGGAAGGTCTCGATACTAACTGGCGTGACAAGAGTCCTGCAGAGCGCCACCGCGCCATGACCTGGATGCAACGCCTCAAGCGAGTCTTCAATATTGATATTGAAGTCTGCGAACACTGCGGCGGTCACGTCAAAGTGATTGCCAGCATCGAAGATCCGAAGGTCATTGAGCAGATTCTCAAGCATCTGAAACAGAAAACAGCCAAGGCGAATGCCGCCAAGCAGCGTGAGCTGCCACCAGAACGAGCGCCGCCACTGACTCCCAGCCTGTTCGATCCATCACAGAGTCGTCTCTTTGACTGACGACCCCAAATCCAACACTGCTCAACACTGCCAACTTTTAAACGGGGCGGTGGGGCAGTTTGTATCTCTCGAGCTATCAGGCTAGAGATTTTACCGCCAAATCGAACCTTATTAGAGCGGTTTAGGCTGGACCGGCAGTTAAAATTGGGGCTTGAGCGGTAAACGAGTGAGGGAATTTCAGGTAAGATACTTCGGATGAGGAGCAAAAAGGTGGTTTATACTTCCTATACCCAAATTGCTTAATTAATGTTAAAGCTTCTCCAGCAATTCCCCTGCCTTGAGCACTTTGCTTAATCATGTAACCTACTTCGGCTATTCGCGCCTTGTGATTAATGACCTTCAATCCAATACTGCCCAGCTTTTCTCCTGATGATATGTCCTCAATACCAAATGAAAGCCAGTGATCACTTTCAAACTGCCAAGATTGAGATTTTAACTCAAACGCTGCCACAGCTTCTTGATAAGTTAGAGGCTCATACACATGCTCCATCATAATGGGGCACATTGATATTTCTATGAACAACTGTCTATCTGAACTATCAAATGGTGATAGTTTTATTCTACTACCTCTTAGCTCCACTATTTTTCCTTTGCTTTATTTGTCTATTTGTCAGAAGTCTTATCGGATGATGCTAATTTTTGTGTATGAAGGAGTAAACTAACGTCTCCAACCTGACCATGCCCAGGCACTACAGTGACTATATCTGGATAGCGTTGCAGCACTCTTTGAATAGAGTTCGACCATTCGCCTATATTTGCATCTCCAGTGTAACCTAGACTTTTATTACGGAGGCTTTTAACAAAGCAACCGCCAAATAATAGCTTTTCATTCGGTAACCAAACAACGATGTTATCTTCAGTATGGCCTGGGCCAGGATAATACACTGTCGCAATGCCGTTGAAAATTTTGAGTTCATTGCTCGATATTTCAGTATTCGAAATTTCTTTGTTATTGAGTTTAAGAAGTTGATTAGTGAGTGAAGTGGCATAAGTGTTAACTTTTAAATCATTTAAAAGTGGTAAATCACCACTCGCATCTTCATGAAAGTGAGTTACTATTGCGCTTTTTAGTACGAGACCTCTATCTTCAATCCATTCAATAAGTTGATTGGTTGCTTTGGTCGTCCAAGGAGTGTCAATCAGGTATGCCGCATCTCCATCGACTACAATTAAGCCAGACGCGCCAATAAACCCCCAAGGCTCAACATGTTTATATGAGATATGCTGATAGATATTATCGGTTAATTGTTTAACCTCCAGCGTTTTAGTGTCTGTATTGTTTGCTGCTGTTACAAAAGGAACAAAAAGAGTAATGAGCAGAATATTTTTTATCAGAAAATTCATTATTGACGACCTCTGAACGTCATTAAAAATGTGCAATTATGAGCTTGTAACGTCTATTACATTGAATCAAATTAAGTTGTTCATAGCGACTAAGTAGAGACATTTATCTTAAGTAACCTTATATGCGTTTGTAATCTTTTAATGCATTGAGACATGGAGCAAATGCTAAGAATAGCGTATCTTTTATGCTTTTGCAAGTAGTTCAAAGTTTCGGCAAGTTGAACAAGACGTTAAGGCAATTGAAGTTTCTCTTTCTGCTCGTATAGGTGTTTCCGTTCTTGATACTCAAAATGGAGAATACTGGGATTACAATGGCAATCAGCGCTTCCCGTTGACAAGTACTTTTAAAACAATAGCTTGCGCTAAATTACTATATGATGCTGAGCAAGGAAAAGTTAATCCCAATAGTACAGTCGAGATTAAGAAAGCAGATCTTGTGACCTATTCCCCTGTAATAGAAAAGCAAGTAGGGCAGGCAATCACACTCGATGATGCGTGCTTCGCAACTATGACTACAAGTGATAATACTGCGGCAAATATCATCCTAAGTGCTGTAGGTGGCTCCAAAGGCGTTACTGATTTTTTAAGACAAATTGGGGACAAAGAGACTCGTCTAGACCGTATTGAGCCTGATTTAAATGAAGGTAAGCTCGGTGATTTGAGGGATACGACAACTCCTAAGGCAATAGCCAGTACTTTGAATAAATTTTTATTTGGTTCAGCGCTATCTGAAATGAACAAAAAAAAATTAGAGTCTTGGATGGTGAACAATCAAGTCACTGGTAATTTACTACGTTCAGTATTGCCGGCGGGATGGAACATTGCGGATCGTTCAGGTGCTGGCGGATTTGGTGCTCGGAGTATTACAGCAGTTGTGTGGAGTGAGCATCAAGCCCCAATTATTGTGAGCATCTATCTAGCTCAAACACAGGCTTCAATGGCAGAGCGAAATGATGCGATTGTTAAAATTGGTCGTTCAATTTTTGACGTTTATACATCACAGTCGCGCTGATAAGGCTAACAAGGCCATCAAGTTGACGGCTTTTCCGTCGCTTGTTTTGTGGCTTAACGCTACGCTACCACAAAACAATCAACTACAAAGCCGCAACTTATGGCGGCGTTAAACATCATGAGGGAAGCGGTGATCGCCGAAGTATCGACTCAACTATCAGAGGTAGTTGGCGTCATCGAGCGCCATCTCGAACCGACGTTGCTGGCCGTACATTTGTACGGCTCCGCAGTGGATGGCGGCCTGAAGCCACACAGTGATATTGATTTGCTGGTTACGGTGACCGTAAGGCTTGATGAAACAACGCGGCGAGCTTTGATCAACGACCTTTTGGAAACTTCGGCTTCCCCTGGAGAGAGCGAGATTCTCCGCGCTGTAGAAGTCACCATTGTTGTGCACGACGACATCATTCCGTGGCGTTATCCAGCTAAGCGCGAACTGCAATTTGGAGAATGGCAGCGCAATGACATTCTTGCAGGTATCTTCGAGCCAGCCACGATCGACATTGATCTGGCTATCTTGCTGACAAAAGCAAGAGAACATAGCGTTGCCTTGGTAGGTCCAGCGGCGGAGGAACTCTTTGATCCGGTTCCTGAACAGGATCTATTTGAGGCGCTAAATGAAACCTTAACGCTATGGAACTCGCCGCCCGACTGGGCTGGCGATGAGCGAAATGTAGTGCTTACGTTGTCCCGCATTTGGTACAGCGCAGTAACCGGCAAAATCGCGCCGAAGGATGTCGCTGCCGACTGGGCAATGGAGCGCCTGCCGGCCCAGTATCAGCCCGTCATACTTGAAGCTAGACAGGCTTATCTTGGACAAGAAGAAGATCGCTTGGCCTCCCGCGCAGATCAGTTGGAAGAATTTGTTCACTACGTGAAAGGCGAGATCACCAAGGTAGTCGGGGTTCTAGGGATTTTCCCCTCTAAAAAGACATAATCCTCTGTAGACCACACCAATAAATGGCTGCGGAGGTGGTT
>NZ_JAWOVC010000056.1:0-5438 GCF_033339735.1 Vibrio sp. 2033 | reverse complement strand
GTTCTTTTAGTTGTTGATTTCATAACACTCTCCAATTTTGGGGGTGGAAAGTGTCAACCTTATTTAGGACGGCACAAGTATTGAAATAAGGGCCGGTATTGATCATCGGCCCTTTTTATTTGGTTAAAAGCATGAGTATTTTACAAGTTAAAAATTTGTCTTATCAGATCGCTGATAAGAGTTTATATAACAACGCGACATTTCGAATTAACGTGGGAGAGAAAGTAGGTATCACCGGAGCGAATGGTGTTGGAAAAAGCACCTTATTGAAACTGCTTTTCGGTGAATTATCTGCAGATAAGGGCTGCATTGACTGGTTACCAAACCTTGAGGTGGGGTATTTAGAACAACATTTTAAGATCGATAATGTGCTGACAGTTCATGAGTGTTTAAAGGGCTCTTTTGAGAGTTTATACGCTGCAGAGCAAAAGCTTTGGACTTTGTATCATGCGATGACCGAGTCTCACTCTACATCTCTTTTAAGCCAAGTCGCTCGGCTACAGGCATATTTAGAAGATGAAAACTTCTATGCAATTAATACCAAAATTGAACAAGTTGCTGTAGGTCTTGGCATTTATCAATTTGGCTTAGATACACCGCTTGTCTCGCTAAGTGGCGGTCAAAGACACAAAGTCCTTTTAGGCAGGTTGTTACTTCGCAACCCCGATGTGTTAATTCTTGATGAGCCGACAAACTATCTTGATGCTCCGCACATTGAATGGCTAGTCACGTTTCTCAATGATTACATTGGCACAGTTTTACTGGTTTCTCATGATGTTGATTTCCTTAATCAAGTAGCGACCAGTATTTGTGATATTGATTATCAAACGGTTCGAAAATACAGCGGCACTTATGTCAAAGCAATGCAGCAAAAGCATCACGATGGTGCTTTGATAGAAAAGCAATATAAGGCTCAGCAAAATGAAATTCGAAAGTTAGAGCAATTTATTGCCAAAAATGGCGCTGGAGTTAACGCGAGTCTTGCTAAAGGGCGTAAGAAAAAACTGGATAAAATCGAACGTATTCAACTGAATCATGTAGAGAAAGTATCGACGTTTGACTTTGCTTACCAGCCCATTGAGCAACCGAATGTGGTTGAGGCAAAAGCGTTGATGATCGGTTATCAGCAGCCTCTGCTTCCAGTATTTGATATCACGTTAGCGCGCGGGGAAAAGTTGGTTGTTGCTGGCTTTAACGGCGTGGGTAAGTCGACCTTACTTAAAACCCTGATGGGGAAGATCGAGCCACTCTCTGGTGAGGTGGTATTGGCAAAAGGTGCAATGATTGGTTATTTTTCTCAAGATTTGTCTTGGCGCCATCCTCAGAACACGCCTGAACAGGAGCTGTGCTCTTGTGCGCCAACAATCTCAAGCAAAGAGTCACGCAAGCTATTAGCTCGCTTTGGGATCACGGGGGATAAGACGCAGCGCCACTTAGATACATTGAGCGGTGGTGAGCAAACTCGGGTGAAACTGTGTTGTTTATCGGCTCAGAAATGCAATGTTTTGCTGTTGGACGAACCAACAACACATTTGGATAGCAGCAGCAAAAATGCGCTTAAAGAGGCTCTCCAGCGCTTTTCCGGTAGCGTGATTGTGGTATCTCATGAGAAGGCATTTTTGCAATCTTGGCCTGATAGAGTTTTAGATATTTCGTTGCTCACTTGTGCTGAATCGAAAACAGAACAGGAGGTGGAGCTATGATGCAGTCCATGATCCTATTTCTCGTTGCTTTTCTTGTTGGTGCTGATGAGTTGATGCTTGGATCTATTCTTGAACCCATCGGAAATGATTTAAGTGTTCAACCGAGTCAGGTGACCTTATTTATTACGGCATATAGTTTAGCCATAGCAATTTGCGCTCCTTACTTGGGCCGTTTATCAGACCGAGTTGGGCGTATTCGTATCATGGTGCCTGCTTGCTTTGTATTTGGGGTTGCGTCTATTACGACGGGCATAGTTCATGATTTTGAACTTGCTATTGCAACTCGTGTGATCACTGGTATTGCAAGTGCAGGCATGTTACCAATTGCATTCGCGTTAGCGGGAGACGCGAAGGGTAATAGAGCGATGCGTCAAATTGTGATGGTTCAGGCGGGATTAACGCTAGGTATGATAACTAGCCCGGCGATCGGAGCATTGTTGACCCAGCTTTTATCATGGCGTGCCGCTTTTATTATTTTGGGCGTGGCGGCTCTTTTTGTCGGTGCCATGAGCGTAGTGTCCATGAACAACAAGCATAATGAGTCCAAGAAGTCAGATACTCTGCCACCTATCACAGACGTCATTCATCTTCCAGGCGCGTTGAGGGCGATTCTAGCGATGTGTTTAGGCCTAGGGGGAGGTATTGGTGTATTTAACCTGATAGGCCTTCATATTCGAGATACCAGCGAGTTGGCGCTCGGTTGGGTGGGCGCTATTTATGCTGCTCTAGGGATCGTGAGTGTGGTTGGAAATATGTGCGTGGGGAGAGCTTGCCGTTGGCTTGGTAGCTCTCGAGCTGTTATGCGAGTGGCTTTAATGGTGTGCATACCTTGCAGTGCATGGGTGTTCTCAAGTGAGATGAGTGCGGTGACCGCTTATCTTCCAGCTCTAGTGCTCTGGTCTCTTGCTGGAGGGGTTGGTTCTCCGGCATTACAAGCACATATCGCAAGCTTATCTGATGAATATCGAGGTGTGTTAATGTCTTTTGGAATGAGTATGATGCACTTTGGTGTCGCGATTTGGTCTGCCTTGGCGGGCTTCGCGTATTCTGTAGGCAATGAATGGGTCGCTTTCGTGGCTTTGCTATTGTTTGGCTCAGCAGTAGTTATCTTAAAGCCAGTTGGTAATACTGAACAAAGTGAGCGTTATTCGTAGTGTTTTAGTAGATAAAGAAAAGCCGTTACCTAAAAAGGTAACGGCTTGTTCCAAATACTTTTTGAAAAACGGTCTTAGTTCATGCCGTATTTCTTAAGTTTCTTGCGAAGAGTACCGCGGTTGATACCCATCATAGTTGCTGCGCGAGTTTGGTTACCGCGAGTGTACTGCATGATAGTATCTAGTAGTGGCTGTTCAACTTCAGCTAGAACTAATTCGTATAGTTCTGTTACTTCCTGGCCGTTTAGTTGAGCAAGGTAGTTTTTAAGAGACGCTTTAACAGAGTCACGTAAAGGCTTCTGAGTAATCTGGTCTTGTGACGTTACTGTAGTTACTGTTAATGCTTCTGAAGTCAGATTTTGTTCGAACATATTCGGTCTAGCTCTTCTCTTAATTATGATGCAACGTTATCAAAATAACCTTCTAACGCCTCAATTTGCAGCGGAGCTGCGTCGATAGCGTTGAAGGTACGGCGAAACTCACTTGCCTGTTCATGCTCTTTCAGGTACCACCCAACGTGCTTGCGCGCGATACGTGGACCTAAGAACTCCCCATAAAACTCATGCAGAGCATTTACATGACCAAGCATAATGGTTTTCACTTCCTCAGTTGGAAGTTCCTCCATTGTGGTGCCGTTTTCCAAATAGTGATGGATTTCCTGGAAAATCCAAGGACGACCCTGGGCAGGGCGTCCAATCATTAAAGCGTCCGCACCGGTGTACTCCAGTACAAATTTGGCTTTCTCCGGGCTATCGATATCACCGTTCGCGATAACCGGAATTGAAATCGCCTCTTTTACCGCTTTAATGCTGTCATATTCGGCCTCACCTTTGTACATACATGCTTTCGTTCTGCCATGCAGAGCAAGAGCTTGTATGCCGCAGTTTTCGGCTAATTTAGCGATCTGGACACAGTTCTTGTTGTCTGTATCCCAGCCAGTTCGAGTCTTTAACGTTACAGGAACGTCCACTGCATTCACGACCGCTTTCAAAATCTCTTCGATAATGTTTGGGTATTGAAGCAGAGCAGAGCCCGCTAGCTTCTTATTCACTTTTTTTGCCGGGCAGCCCATGTTGATGTCGATGATTTGTGCACCGTTCTCAACACTGAATTGAGCTGCGTCCGCCATAAGCTGTGGATCGGAACCCGCAATCTGTACAGAGCGAATGCCCGATTCGCCCTCGTGTACCATGCGCTGTTTCGACTTTGACGTTCCCCATAGTTTTGGGTTAGCAGACATCATTTCACTGACGGCCATTCCCGCACCATAGCGAAGACACAACTCGCGAAACGGTCTATCCGTTACACCAGCCATAGGGGCTACGATTAGATTGTTCTTAAGTTGATAGTTTCCGATTTTCAAAACGTCATCACAGTTCTGTACCAGCAAGGGCGCGCATTTTACGCATTTTTTCACTGCGTGAAAAGACTAATATTTGAGCATTTACAAATTGTTTTTGTAAATTGTATGAATTTCAAACAATTAGCTCTGAAAACCTTGTCTAGCCTTGCTTACGACCAGAGATGCGACACCATTCACTTTGCTCAACAATCGGGTCAATGTGAAGCTCGTCACGGTAATAGTTCGCAACATCTTCAGCTTGAGTGTCTAATACGCCGGACATAGCGAGGTCGCCATTTGGCTTAACTAGCCCTTTGATGATAGGTGCAAGTTCACGTAAAGGTCCTGCAAGGATGTTGGCCACAACGACGTCAGCGACGAGACCTTCAGGTTGATTTTGCGGTAAGTAAACTTCTAGTTTGTCTACAACGCCATTACGCTCAGCATTGTCTTTTGAAGCAAGCAGGGCTTGAGGATCAATGTCGATCCCTATCACTTTTTCAGCGCCCAGTTTGATCGCTGCGATCGCTAGAATACCTGAGCCACAACCGAAGTCGATAACGGTCTTACCGCTTAAGTCCATGCTTTCTAGCCACTCAAGACAAAGTGCTGTTGTAGGGTGAGTACCCGTACCGAATGCAAGGCCTGGATCCAACATAACATTAACAGCGTCAGGATCTGGAATGTCGCGCCAGCTTGGACAAATCCATAGGCGTTCACCAAATTTCATTGGGTGGAAGTTTTCCATCCATTCGCGTTCCCAGTCTTTATCTTCAAGCTGTTCTACTTTGTAAGCAAAATTGTCAGCCAGCATATTGCTCGCTTTAATTTGGTCGATGATGAAGTTAGTGTCTGCTTCTGCATCATACAGTGCCAGAATATCAGTATCGCCCCATAAGCGAGTTTCGCCAGGTAGAGGTTCGAATACAGGTGTATCCTGCGCGTCTAAGAATGTAACAGACAGCGCGCCAGTCTCTTCCATTAGCATATCGCCGATTTGCTCAGCGTTTTCATTGGTCGCGTTGAGTTTGATTTGAATCCAAGGCATTGGTTTTTGCTCTTAAAGTGAATGAAGTGGCGCAGAGTTTACCAGAACTCTACGATTTGTTTGAGTATATACCCAAATAAGCCAATTTATATGTTGAGCCGTTCGCGTACATATAAAGTAAATTACCACCTTCTAAAGAAGGTGGCTTTGTGTGAGCCCCCTAAAAGGGGGCCTTTGTTTAGTCCAGCGCC
>NZ_JAWOVC010000055.1:0-5786 GCF_033339735.1 Vibrio sp. 2033 | reverse complement strand
TGTTTAGCCATAAATCACCTCTCAATTAGACCCTAGAGCTAACTTAGTAAAGTGTCTACTAAACGTGGGGTACTCGGCAGCATAACGCCCAATTAAGGTGTGAAGCACGCGACCACGATACTCAATTTGACCACCGTAAACACTGGACTTAACCCAAACCAAAAGTGCCAAGCGTGCTGAATCACTCTTAAATTGTTTGTTAGCTCACGGCTGAAATTTGAGAGCTTAGCCGATTGAGTGGTTGAAACTCAGCCAAAAATGCCTCGTTTAGATAAGCGATGAGTTCTTTTGACGACTTATACATAGCCTTAGCTTTTTCTAAAGTACACTGTTCTTGCCAACCAGCAGTAACCGTCGGTACTGCTTCAGATACCGATAGTTCATCATTTGACTTAAAATTAGCGTCTACATATTCAGTTCTACCATGTGCAAGAGCATTTCGTGCATCAAAAAGCTTATCATTCACCTGAAGTAACTTGTCATATTCAACTTGTGGAGTACCACATGCTTTGAGAACAGATTTAAGCTTGTCTTTCGCTGAAAATTTGTACTTACTCTCGATTACATTAAACTCCTTACAATCGAGTAGGTCTTGGTCGAATGAATCTCTCTGCTTTTTATGCACGGATTTCCTTAATGATTTCATCATTATTTGTGCTTGTGCCCTATAACCTAAGACTTCAGCAAGCCTGACGTTAAAAGGTAGTCCTTTATCCATACTTTTCATCGCTTGCAGTATTTCAACAATATCTTCCTGGCTATTGTCATCTAAATACTTAGATGCACGCCCTTCAATGAGGTAGATATTCTCGCAGAGATAATTTAAGTAACTTTCAACCATGAAAGCGGTCAACGCTACGCTTGTTAACCCAGCGCATTGATCACCAAAATTATCCGCAGATAGAGTTCTTTCTACTGATGCTGAAAAATATGCATGAGCATACACTGTACCTTTTGATTGACCTTCCATTTTATCCCCATAAGTATAATTATTGTACGGTGAGCTAACGCCGCATTAAGGTGTGAGCAACGCTACCACAAAACTTAACCAAACCACCGTAAACACAAAACCCAACGATGGAATGAAAAATGCCATGCGTTGGGAATCACTCTTAAATGCTTTGTTATGCCAACCCACCTCGACTTCTTGCAACGTAAGCAAGAGGGGCATTTGTTACACGACGGTCCTCTCGAATAGTCGACACAGCTTGAATAATAGTTGAAGACAGTGTTACTACCGCGCCAGTTAAAGCAGCGTTTTGATCAACCTGTGTTGCTGCGGCTGAAATACTTGCACCAACAATCGGAGTAATTGAGCTAAAAGTTAATTTTTTCCAAAATGGTTTCATGCGAGACTCGATGTATGCAATTTCATCAAGAGAGTCATTTATGAAGTTTTCATTTAATAACATACGTTCTTCTAAAACATAGTGTTGCGCCACTGTTATACAGTGCCCCTCAATTCTGTTTCTGAACGCAGGAAGTAGATGCCCATGCTGCTCTTTAAACTTAAATAAATCAGCTGCCTTAATTGGCTCATTCGGATATGGCAGAAGAGCATTTAGAATCATTTTCCTTGCTTCAGAACTATGTGCAGAACCCTCTTGACTAATATTGTCTCCGGTAAAGTTTGCATATAGATTTGCTATATTTACCCGGTTAGTCACTGGAGCTGCATTCACTTCCTCTAGTGCCCCCAAACAAGAAGCTAAATATGCCATAAATAAATTTGCGGCCCATGCTTCAACAATATACCAATCATCTGTATCACGAACAGCTAACCCTTTACTTACTAAGTAGTTTTGAACTATTCCTAGCTTCTCAGCATGTATAGGGGCTTGACGATGCTTCCCAAAAA
This sequence comes from Vibrio sp. 2033, assembly GCF_033339735.1. Lineage (NCBI taxonomy): Bacteria > Pseudomonadati > Pseudomonadota > Gammaproteobacteria > Vibrionales > Vibrionaceae > Vibrio > Vibrio sp. 2033. Next base: position 3,928 of record NZ_JAWOVC010000055.1, on the reverse strand, counting down.
CCTTGTGTTGCGGAAATTTTTGCTGAATCGCTCGTACACGACTGAGCTTACTTTCGATTAATGTTATAAAGTTTGAGTCAAACCCCTCAATTTCATATATATACTGCCCGGGGTGAAGGCGGTCTACTAACCCCTCACGTAACAATGTTCGCATGAACGGTGTCATTTGCTTTGGGCTCTCCATATGATCAAATGGAACGATAGAAGCTAATCTATCCCAGTAAAGCAAAGTCTGATAAGTCCATTGTTCTTCCGGTATTGAAATAAATGGAAAAAATAAAGCTGTATCTCTCATTGTTGCTTTCCTATGAACTTGAATTGGGGGGCATAACGCCGCGTTAAGTGGTGAACAACGCCAACCACCAAACCTAAGCCATTGTACCTTAAACACTTAACCTGACTGGAACTGAAATCGCCAAGCGTTGTGAATCCGCCTTAAACGCCTTGTTAGGCGAAGTTTTCCAATAGTGGTTAAATTGTTTTGAAAGCAGATTACCCGAAACAAAATAAGCAACCAAACACCCACTCACTTTTTGTGATTCAAGAACCACAAATGTCACTATGTTTCAGCCGAAATTTCGACAACCACGAAATGCAGACCTTTAGCAACAAAGTAGGTTTTGAGCCCTAAAAACCCAAAACTGCAAACTCACAGCAAATTCGAAAGCCTCAATTGACTTGCTCTTGCCACACTTTGAGTCAGTGAAATTCACAACCAACCGACTGTGAAAACCAATGAGGCAACCCGCGAACCTTGACATGTTTTACGGTTGGAGAGATTCAAGAATTTGAGCCGACAATCTTGAATTGCCGACTTAGAAAAACGATTGCTCAAAGAGACCTAAGAAAATGAGAACAAAGAACTTTCCTGCCCGTCGCCTAACGCCTTGTTAAGGTGTGAGGCACGCAATACCGTAGCCTCCGCATACCACCTTAAACCCTAAACCTAACGCATGGTAAAAATGCCACGCGTGCCGAATCACTCTTAAACAATTTGTTATGTGTTAGATTTTAAAGACTAATTTTTGTTTTTGAGCAATAAGCTCAACATCTTCAAGTGGCTCATATTTCCATTTGGACAACGCTTGTACAGCTACCTTTTCAAAGATCCCCTTTGGGGTGGAATCGATTACAACAATATCAGCCACATCTCCATTTTTAGTAATGTTAAACGTCATGACCACATACCCTGACAGGTTATTCTCTACTGCAACTTTAGGGTATCTCGGCGATACAAACTCTATTGGCTCTCGATCTAAATATTCCGATGAGTAAGTGTTTTCTTCAGAACTTGAACACCCTACTACTAAGATCAAGATAAATAATTGCAAAAATCTCATAATCTCTCTCTGACACATAACGCCCTGTTAAGGTGTGAGGCACGCAATACCTAAGTCTCCGCATACCACATTAACCACTAAAACCAACGCATAGTAAAAATGCCACGCGTGCCGAATCACTCTTGAACAATTTGTTATGCGCGTTCTCCACGATTGAACGCAACTACAGTAGCGCGTAATTTAGTCAGCTTAAACTCTGTAAGTAACACTGTAACAAAAGACAATATAGAAACGGAGATAAGTGCAATATTTATCAAAGCATTACCACTAAACTCATAAATACCTGACAGACCAATAAATAGCAAAAGACAGGCAATTATCGATAGAATCGAATCATTAGTTTTCACTTTATACTCATCATCAGGTATATCTTTTATTATCGAAACCGGATTTGAAAGCCCGTCAAGCCGAACTGCAATTTTTCCTTTTTTAATTTTGACTTTTAGGCCAGAACTTCTTAACGAATTAGCTAAATCTTCCATGATTGATTATCTCCATTTCTGCGAGCGCATAACGCCCTGTTAAGGTGTGAGCAACGCTATACCAAGCTCCCGCATACCACCTTAATCACTAAGACCAACGCATAGTAAAAATGCCACGCGTTGCGAATCACTCTTAAACAGTTTGTTATGCCTTACCCCACTCGGCTCGAAGGACTGCCAAAACAACCGTATCCCACCACTGTCCTTTGAAAAAACGATGCTCCATAAAATGTGCTTCTTGACGCATACCCAGAGACTTACAGAGCTTAATAGCTGGCAGGTTTTTACTGATTGTCTCCGCATAAATGCGGTGAACTCCCAACTCCGAGAACCCAAAATCTGCCAGAGCCAAGGCGGCTTCATGACTTAACTTATTACCTTGAGAGGCTCTCGAAAATGCACACCCCATCGAAGCCTGCTGATTGTCCTCTAGCCGTAAACAAACAGTCCCAACGAGCTCACCTGACACCTTACACTCGACAGCTAATTGGTATGATCTTCTTGGCCTCTCAGAAGCCTGAGCGATAAACAAGCTTGTTAACTCTCGGTATTTATTAGGGTCACAATCGCCTTCGTCATAGAAACGCTGATATTTAGCATCCTGAGACATAGCAACAAAAGCATCTTCATCGTTCAGAGTCATATCCCTAATAATCAGACGCTTAGTCTCGAGTTTAAACATCGAAAGTTCCTTTTCCTTGTGAGGCATAACGCCCTGTTAAGGTGTGAGCAACGTAATACTGAAGCTACCGCATACCACCTTAATCACTAAACACAACGCATCGTAAAAATGACACGCGTTGCGAATCACTCTTAAACAGTTTGTTATACGCGTAGTTCACACAAGATCTGTTTCAGTAAAGTTCGTTTTAAATGTGAAAGCAAATGGCGTATCTCCATGGTCTCGCAAATGTTGAAGGCGGGACAACGCTTCTTGTGGCGTTGGTATATGGCCGTCTTCAACCCACCATAAAACATAAGTATCTTCTGCCAATCGATGAAACCATTCGCTTTTGCGGCGCATGAAATCTCTATGGCCAGTGCGAAACATAAAATTTTTAAGTGAGTCAATATTTTCCCAAACTGACATATTTACAATCATGTTTGGATCATCAAACAACTTAATGCTTGTAGCATCACCAGAGTCGTCTTTTAAACGCCAGATAAAACCTTCACTTTCTTCAGCTATGCCATTAACCAGGTCTAAATTGTCTACAAATTCTTTAATTTCAGGCGCATCCAAAGGATATTTGGCAAGCGCAATATTTAACTGTGCTAATTTCATTTCATGACCCTCCTTGGTCAATAAGCGTATAACGCCGCATTAAGGTGTGAGCAACGCTACCACGAAACCTAACCATACCACCGTAAACACAAAACCCAACGATAGAATGAAAAATGCCAAGCGTTGGGAATCACTCTTAAATGCTTTGTTATAACTCATTTTCAAGTTGCTCGACATACCGAATCGTAGCCCGTGTGATACGAAATAATCGCTCATTTTTACGATTAAAGTCTAACCGTAAGAAGCCAAGATTACATAATTGATTTAGGTCATCATCGAGAAACCTTGGTTCATCGTAGTCAAGCATCCCACCGTTTCCATCCATGATTTGGTATAAAGCACCACCAAGCATTTTCATTTCAAGAAAAACACTTCCCTCTGATTTCGTAAACTGCTTGATTATTGATATAGCTTGATCTGATAGTTCGGTATTTGGATCAATTGCATTTGCAACCTCCTTTAGTCCATCGATCTGCGATGCTAATTGAATCAGTGAGCTATCGAGCCCAGATAGCTTTTCAATCACAACTTCATGGTTTTGATTTAATAATGACTTAATGCTCAAGCTTAACAAATGATTAGATTCGATCTCACTGATTACAGACTTATGACGCTTAGTATCTAGCCATTCGACAAATTCTTTATACTCATCATCAGATGACGCTCTACGCTCTGATTTAAAATTGCATATTAAGCCTACGATCGTGGCTAAAGAACCAAATGCTTCCATAATTTCTCCTGAGTTTGGTGTACCCCACAAAAAGTAGACAGTACATAACTACATACTTTCGTACTCAACTGGGCTGACATGCCCCAACGCT
>NZ_JAWOVC010000054.1:0-5825 GCF_033339735.1 Vibrio sp. 2033 | reverse complement strand
GAGTAATCGCGCTGAGTTCTTTTAGTTGTTGATTTCATAACACTCTCCAATTTTGGGGGTGGAAAGTGTCAACCTTAGAAAATTGAACGGCCAATTCGCTCTGAGAGCAGCTCAAGCGCCTTAGTACCAGCAAGCGAGTTACCTGAAGGATCAAGCTCTGGAGACCATACTGAAATGGTCATTTCACCAGGTACTACCGCAATAATGCCACCACCAACACCAGACTTACCAGGCATACCAACGCGATAAGCAAACTCGCCCGCGCCATCATACAAGCCACACGTTGCTAACAGTGCATTAAGTTGTTTGGTTTGCACAGGAGAAACTACAGGCTTACCCGTTTGTACCGATGTGCCCTTGTTTGCTAAATAGCTAAACGTTTTAGCCAAATCGACGCAACTCATCTTCAGCGCACAAGCGTGGAAGTAGTTTTGTAGTACTGGAATCACTTCATTTTCGAAGTTGCCAAACGAACGCATGAGATATGCAATCGCCGCATTACGATCACCATGCATCATTTCGGATGCCGCAACGACTTTGTCATACACAATATGGGTATCACCAGAAAGCTGACGCACAAATTCCAACAGGCGCTGACGAGGTGCAGATAAGCGAGTTTGTAACAAATCTGCCACTACTATCGCTCCAGCATTTATAAATGGATTACGAGGAATACCTTGCTCCATTTCTAGCTGGATTAGCGAATTAAATGCCTGCCCCGAAGGCTCTTTTCCCACTCGAGACCAAATTTCTTCTTGCTTGTACAAGCACATCGCTAACGTCAAGCTCAATGCTTTTGAAATAGATTGGATAGAGAAAGGTTCATCGGCATCACCCGCCTTAATAACCTCACCTTCGTTGGTGTATACCGCAATACCTAACTTGTTGCTGGGTACTTTTGCCAGAGCAGGAATGTAATCAGCCACTTTACCTTGGCCGATTAAAGGGCGTACTTCCGCCAAAATATCTGTCAAAATTTCCACTGTCGGTTTCATTCTCTACCTTCTATTTACAAGAGAACTCGTTGAGCTCAGAGGTAAAAAAAGCCAACGTGTCGTTGGCTTTTCCATAGGGTTCGTTCGACTCAAGTCGATTATGGTTTTACTGCCACAATAATATTGCGGTTGATAGATTGATCAACACGGTGAAGATAACCGATGTAAGGCTCTTCTGAAAGTACCTTCCAACCTTGCTCTTCAAATAATGCCGCGACATCTTTCCATTTCAATGTGAATTCATTGAAAGACAACACCACTGAACCTTGCTTTTTCAATACCACTTTCCATGCAGGCAGAGCCTCGTTTAAAAGCTCTAGTGGACTGCGGTTCAGTTTGCTGTCCTTAGCATTTTTGCTGCCGTGTTGCACGCCATAAGGCAGATCAGACACCATCACATCAACTGAGTTCTTTTTCACGACTTGATCAGCGATACGAGTATCAGCCGAATACAGCTTCATAAACTGAAGATTGCCTTGGTTGTAATCTTCTTTATTTGCTGCAGCTTCAACCACGAAACCATCCGCCACTTTCTTGCCACCCGCAGTGCGCTTTTCTTTGCTCACTTTGTGCTTAAAGCGGCCATTCTTCATGAACTTAACAATAAAGGTCTGGATCTCTTGCACCCACTTGGCGTTGATCTCAACCCCTACCACGTTCAAACCGTGAATCAAGCCTTCAAATAAGGTTGTACCTTTACCACACATTGGATCCATTAAGGTCAGTTGTTCACTTCCCGTATTGGACGCACTAATGCCGATATTCACCATCAAACGGGTAAACTGTTCGTTTGTTTTCCCGGTGTAGCGCAAAATCTGGCTCATACTTTCCGGGAAAGTGTTAAATACGGGCGCTTGAACTGGTCGAAGTAAACCATCTTCGCGCACTTCAAATAGCGCATAGTAAATCGAAGAGGCTGCGATTCTTCGCGCCTGCTCATCGGTTAGCGCTTCCTGACAAGAAAACACCAACGCAGCAGGTAAGCCAACGTCTTTACTACCAATTTCTGTCACATCCACGCCTTGTGAAGCTAAAATTGCTTTTAGCTCAGAACAGGCAATGGTCATTGCGCTATCAAAGTAAATTCGGTTATGACCCGGATTCGCTAATATCGCGTAATGGTACATCCCATGAACTCCTCTGGTTACGCAATACGCTTATATTTGATATCCCAAACACCGTGACCAAGACGGTGACCACGAGCTTCAAACTTCGTTAGCGGGCGATCGTCTGGACGAGGAACGAAATCACCATCTTTAGCAATGTTTTCGAAACCTGGCGCTTGGTTCATCACTTCAATCATGTGCTCTGCGTAGTTTTCCCAGTCGGTCGCCATGTGGAAAATACCTTCATTAGGGATAAGCTTCTCACGCACCATTTCCGCAAAACCTAATTGAACAATACGACGCTTGTGGTGACGCTTCTTATGCCAAGGGTCTGGGAAGAACAATTGCAGTGTCGATAAGCTGCCATTTGGGATCATGTGTTCGAATACTTCTACCGCATCGTGACACATTACACGCAGGTTAGTAATTCCCGCTTCGCGAGCATCGGCAAGACAAGCACCAACGCCTGGGCTATGAACTTCGATACCGATGAAGTTTTTCTCTGGCGCGTTCTTTGCCATTTCAACCAATGAAGCACCCATACCAAAACCGATCTCAAGCACTACTGGGTTATCGTTGCCAAACACCTCTTTCCAATCGAGAAGTTCAGCTTTGAAGTCAATACCCATCGTAGGCCAGCATTCATTCATCGCGCTCTCTTGACCTTTAGTCAAACGCCCTTCACGGCGTACAAAGCTGCGGATTTTGCGGATCAGCTTTCCGTCTTCGTTGTATTCGTTAGTGGTTACTTCACTCATTGATTTTGCCTGCACATTGATTAATCAAAGCGGGGATTATCCAAAGAATTTACTTAGGTGCAAGTATTTGTTGAGCTCTTGGTCTATGGCAACCCAAAAGCAACGACACACCTCTTTATATCCCTACTGTTTATCCGTTGTACTTCTTGCCCATTATGTGGTGCAATTTTGCACCTAACCAATAATAGAATACAGAGCAAGTCGTGACACCTTTCGCCAGTGCCATCCTAGAATGGTATGACGCATATGGAAGAAAAGATCTTCCGTGGCAACAAAATAAGACCGCATACAGTGTCTGGTTGTCTGAAATTATGCTTCAGCAAACTCAGGTCACTACGGTTATTCCGTATTACCAACGTTTCTTGGAACGCTTTCCAACCGTGATCGATCTTGCCAATGCTGAGCAAGATGAAGTCCTACACCTTTGGACTGGTTTAGGGTATTACGCCCGAGCCCGTAACCTTCACAAAGCAGCACAAGAGGTCGCCTCTACATACAATGGTGAGTTTCCTCTTGATATAGAGAAAATGAACGCCCTACCGGGGATTGGTCGCTCTACTGCTGCCGCCATTTTATCGTCTGTGTATAAACAACCACACGCGATTCTTGATGGTAACGTGAAGCGCACTCTATCCCGCTGTTTCGCAGTTTCAGGATGGCCAGGACAAAAAAAGGTTGAAAACCAGCTGTGGGAAATTGCCGAAACGCATACCCCACAAACGGATGTAGATAAGTATAACCAGGCAATGATGGACATGGGCGCAATGGTCTGCACTCGCAGCAAACCCAAATGTAGCCTCTGCCCTGTTGCTGACCTGTGTGTGGCAAAACAACAAGGTAATGTGCTCGACTACCCGGGCAAAAAACCGAAGAAAGATAAACCAATCAAGCAAACTCGTTTCGTGATGCTTCACCACAACACCGAAAATGGTCATGAGGTGTGGTTGGAGCAAAGACCACAAACAGGCATTTGGGGTGGTTTATTCTGCTTCCCACAAACCGAACATGTGGATGCAGAAAGCGACATTGAATTGCTACTGGATCAACGTGGCATTCAAGCCAGCAATATCAAACAGAAGCAAACACTGATTACCTTTCGTCATACATTCAGCCATTACCACCTAGATATCACGCCAATTTTGATTGATTTATCAAAGCAACCGGACGTGATAATGGAAGGCAACAAAGGTCTTTGGTATAACTTATCTAAACCTGAAGAAGTCGGTTTAGCCGCGCCAGTAAAACTATTGCTGGAAACGCTACCCCACGAACTTCGTTAATTGAATACAAGGAGTCATTATGAGCCGCACTGTATTTTGTGCTCGACTAAAGAAAGAAGGCGAAGGTCTAGACTTTCAACTTTACCCTGGTGAACTAGGTAAACGCATTTTCGACAACATCTCGAAAGAAGCGTGGGCTCAGTGGCAACACAAACAAACCATGTTGATCAACGAGAAGAAACTCAACATGATGGATCCAGAACACCGCAAACTGATCGAAACAGAAATGGTAAATTTCCTCTTTGAAGGAAAAGACGTTCATATCGAAGGTTACACACCGCCGAGCGAATAAAGTCGCTTGAGTTAAACAATGACATCACAACCATTTGTGGTGTCATTTTTCTATTACCTTCAATAACTCTGATACTTATGAAAAAAATTGTCTTTATTGCTGCCGCACTTTTAATGGCAGGCTGTAGCCGTGAATTCGTCGAAAAGATTTATGACGTCAACTACGAGCCAACAAACCGTTTTGCCAATAACTTAGCTGAGCTACCAGGACAATTTGAAAAAGATACTGCGGCGCTAGATGCCTTAATCAATAGCTTTTCAGGCAATATTCAAAAGCGCTGGGGTAAAAAAGAAATCAAGTACGCTGGCAAGAGTAATTACGTTAAGTACATCGATAACTACCTTAGCCGCGCCGAGGTCGACTTTCGCAAAGGCGTGATCACGATAGAGACCGTATCACCGACCGAGCCCCAAAAACACCTAAAAGACGCGATTGTCACCACCTTATTAACACCAGACGATCCCGCTCATGTCGACTTATTCTCCTCTAAAGGTATCACGTTAGAGGGGCAACCATTCCTGTATAAACAAGTTGTCGACCAAGACAATAAGCCAATTCAATGGTCTTGGCGGGCAAACCGATTTGCGGAATACCTCATCGCAAATAAAATAAAAACCAAAAATGTAGATTTCAAGAAAGCGTATTACGTCGAAATTCCCATGGTTGAAGACCACTTTTCAACTCGCAGCTACCAATACGCCGATATCGTGCGTCGAGCTTCCAAGAAATACGACATTCCAGAAGACTTGATATACGCCATTATTAAAACTGAGAGCAGTTTCAACCCATACGCGGTAAGTTGGGCAAATGCATATGGCCTAATGCAAGTTGTACCTAAAACAGCGGGACGAGATGTGTTCAAACTCGTGAAAAAGCGCTCGGGCCAACCAAGCCCTGAATATTTGTTTAATCCAGAAAACAACATAGATACCGGTACTGCGTATTTCTATATCTTAAAAAATCGTTATTTAAGAGAAGTCCGCCACCCTACCTCTCTCGAGTACAGCATGATTTCAGCTTACAATGGCGGTACTGGAGGAGTTTTAAACACATTTCATCGCAGTGATCGCAAACGCGCAATGCAAGATCTTAATTCATTGCAACCCAACCAAGTTTATTGGGCGTTAACCAAGAAACACCCGAACGCAGAAGCGCGTCGCTACCTAGAAAAAGTTACAAATTTCAAAAAGGAATTTAACTCGAAGCAAACTTTGTAGTGACAGTTGAATAAAAAGCGTTCGAACAACCACTTTTTTGAAATTATTTAAAAAAAGTGGTTGACGCAACGCGGGAAAATCCGTTTAATAGCGCTCCGTTGCCCGGATAGCTCAGTCGGTAGAGCAGAGGATTGAAAATCCTCGTGTCGGTGGTTCGATTCCGCCTCCGGGCACCAC
>NZ_JAWOVC010000053.1:0-6085 GCF_033339735.1 Vibrio sp. 2033 | reverse complement strand
AGCGTTGGGGCACGTCAGCCCAGTTGAGTACGAAAGTATGTAGTTATGTACTGTCTACTTTTTGTGGGGTACACCAGTGCTATACGCTGGTAGCAGTTTACTTATCGTCTACTAACATGATAATATCGCCTTGCTTAAATAGGTAATTTGGAGGTTCATATGAGCCAAGAAGATGCAAAAAGAATTTTAGATGGTCTAGAAGAATTTGTACAAGAAGCAACATCTAGTGAACAGAAAGCTAGAGAAGCATTATTGGCTGCTGGCTTGATAAAAGCTGATGGGCAGCCTGAGGAACAATACAAGGCATAATGTATAAACATCATCCGTCATTGGTTTTAGGGTTTCATGCTTGTGAACGTGAGATCGGTGAAGACATATTAAGAGGTGATAAAGGCTTCAAAGCGAGTGAAAACGAATTCGATTGGCTCGGTCATGGAATGTACTTTTGGGAGAATAGCCCTCATAGAGCGGAATCTTATGCAAGAGAGCTAAAGGAAGTACGTGGCAAGTTGAAAGATCCAATGGTTATTGGAGCAATCATCCATTTAGGATATTGTTTTGACTTGCTTGAGTCTCACTCGCTTAATGTTTTGAAGGCTCAGTATGACGCTTTATCGAAAGTCTATACTGCAGCTAATCTAGAATTACCTAAGAATGAGCCAGTTCACGGGAAAGATATTGATAAACTATTTCGAAAATTAGACTGCGCTGTTTTTCAATTTATGAATACAGAAATGGAACGAAAAGATGAAAAGACATTCGATTCCATACGGGGGGCTTTTTGGGAAGGTGATGAGCTATACCCATCTGCTGGCTTTAAGCAGAAAAATCATATCCAAATTTGTGTCCGAAACCCAAATTGTATAAAAGGCTACTTTCGACCACTTCAGTTAGACACTGACTACCCAAGAGTGTAGTCCACAGCACATAACAAAGCATTTAAGACTGATTCCCAACGCATGGCATTTTTCATTCCATCGTTGGGTTTTGTGTTTATGGCGCCTAGGTTCTAGCAGGGTGGTAGCGTTGCTCACAGCTTAATGCGGCGTTAGTACGGGTTTGACATCAAAGGTCATAAGTTTTGGTGTTTATCTGTTTTGGCGCTCGTGTTTACACCTTTCAGTTAGTGCCTTTCACGTTCTTTCCGGTGGCACTATATGCGGAGTGTTTGCTTTGATTTCACCGTTTACGGTCTGTAACTCTTAACCTATTTCTTTGGCGCTTCTTCGTTTTCGTTGTACTTCCTAAGTTAATCTCGTCGTTCGTTGGGTATTGCCATCAAAGTGCGAGGATCGAATTCTTTTCTAATTTGCAGTCAGTGAAAGTAGGGGAGTTAAGTGCGTTTTTCTTTTAGCCAACTTCCGTCTTTCAATCGGGGCAAAGTTTTGTAGTTGCCCGTCTCACTTCAATGTTCAAATCCTTTCATATCATGCCAGTTTTCAATATCTTGGAACGCATAAATAGAAGTAGTGCATGTACTAACAAATTGCTTAAGAGTGATTCGTAACGCGTGGCATTTTTACTTTGCAGTGGCTTATGTGATTAAGGCGCTGTGCGGTAGCTTTTGTATTGCGTTACTCACACCTTAGCAAGGCGTTAGCTGTATTATGGAGTAAGCACAATGATTACAATTAGAAATTACAGCGTAGAAGATGCCAAAGCTCTATGGAATATTCACTTTTATACAATTCGGAATATTAATATTCGTGACTATTCTCAAGCTCAAGTCGAAGCTTGGGCTCCAGAACGTATAGATCCGTCAGTCTGGGAAAAACGGATGAAAGGATTATCTCTTTTTGTTGCTGAAATAGACGGTATCATTGTTGGCTACACAGATTTACAAGCAAGTGGGCTTATAGATCATTTCTTTTGTCACCATGAGTATCAAGGCAAAGGTGTAGGTAAAGCTTTAATGCATCATGTTTTTCAGGTTGGCAATTCGCGCGGTATAAAACGTTATTTTTCTGAAGTCAGTATCACTGCTCGTCCATTTTACGAACACTTCGGTTTTAAAGTAGTTCAAACCCAAGAAATGGAAGTCCGTGGTCAAAAACTAAAAAACTTTGTCATGGAAAAATACAGCTAACAAATTGTTCAAGAGGGATTCACAACGCGTGGCATTTTTACTATGCGTTAAGTTTATTGTTTAAGGCGGTATGCAGCAGCTTCGGTATTGCGTTGTTCACCCCTTAACAAGGCGTTAGCCCTATCAGAGGAAAATAATGAAATCTGCAGTATTAGTTATTGATGTTCAGTCGATTCTGTTCGACCCGGAACCTCAACCATTTGAATCACAAATCGTACTCAACAAAATTAATGAGGTTACGAAATTTGCGCGCGCTAAGTTTGTCCCAGTTATCTTTGTCCAGCACGAGCAGCCTAAATCTGTTATTGAATACGAAAGCGCTGGTTGGGCATTGCAGTCGAGCTTAATTACACAAACTGGTGACCATTTCGTTCGCAAAACAACACCAGACTCGTTCTTGAATACTAATCTTCAAAGTGTTTTGAATGAACTCGATGTAGATAGCTTAATTGTGTGTGGCTACGCCTCAGAGTTTTGCGTTGATACCACCATTCGTAGAGCAGCAGGTTTAGGTTATCCAGTAACTTTGGTTTCGGATGCTCATACAACTCATGATAAGGAACACGCCAGTGGGGCTCAAATTCGAGAGCACCACAATGCCACGTTACCTAATATTTCGAGTTTCGGTGTCAAAATCGAAGCGGTAGAGGCGCGCAACCTTTGGGCATAGGGCTAACAATCAATTTAAGAGTGATTCAGCACGCTTGGCATTTTTAGTTTGGGTTAAGTTTGGTGATTACGGTGGTTAAATTGAGTGTCGTGGTCGCGTGCTTCACACCTTAATTGGGCGTTAGTACGGGGTTGGCTCCAAAGGTCAAAATTTAGGTGTTTATCTGTTTCGTGCCTTCGCTTTACACCGGATCAAATGTGCTTTCCACGTTCTTTCCGGTGGCACTATATGCGGAGTGTTCGCTTAGATTTCACCGTTTACGGTGTCTAACTTTTTGGCTATTTCTTTGGCGTGGCTTCTCTTGTGTGGTTGGTTTTTGCCTTAAATTCGCTTCTTTGGTGCGGTTGTAAAAGTTAGGTGACCGAATCCTTTGCTAATTTGAATCTGGTCAAAATAGGGTAGTTTGGCGTGTTTTTCTTCTCGCCAACTTGCGTTTTGAGGTTGAGTTCTAGTTTGTCAGTTGTCCCTTTAGCTTCAGCGTTTTAAGCCACAAGTTTCGTGCTATATTTCAACATCTTGGTGCATACCAAAAGGTTTAGGAACAGTGTACTAACAAACAATTTAAGAGTGATTCGGCACGCGTGGCATTCTTGGTATGCGTTGGTTTTAGTGGTTAAGGTGGTATGCGGTAGCATCGGTATTGCGTGCCTCACACCTTAATTGGGCGTTATATGATATGAGGGTTTGATAGTGAGGTTACCCAGAAAGTTAGATCGTCAACTCGGGTTTTATATTTGGGGATGCATTATTATCGCAGTGGCTTGGCCTTTAGTTATCCCGCTCGCTATTATTTGGGGTGCTTACAAAGCACTCTCTTTGATAATATCCAGCTGGTGTTCTAGCTGTAGTAAGCCCTTTTCTATGTATAAAGCGAAATCTATCGTAATAAAATCATATTGGGAAAAGGCGTGTTTAGATGGCTCTCCCGACTTGCGATATAAACGAAATGCTAAACACTATGAGCTACGTGAAACTTGGGTTTGCAAGCGTTGTGCGTTGACAAAAGTGAAAGAAGTCTCTCGTGTCGATTCATATTAATCATATAACAAACTGTTTAAGAGTGATTCGCAACGCGTAGCATTTTTACTATGCGTTGCGTTTGGTGTTTAAGGTGGTATGCGGTGACTGCGGTATTGCATTGCTCACACCTTCACAGGGCGTTAGTACGGGTTTGACATCAAAGGTCATAAGTTTTGGTGTTTATCTGTTTTGGCGCTCGTGTTTACACCTTTCAGTTAGTGCCTTTCACGTTCTTTCCGGTGGCACTATATGCGGAGTATTCGCTTTAATTTCACTGTTTACGGCTTCTAACTCTTAGCTTGTTTCTGTTGGCGCTTCTTCTCTTTCGTGGTTTTTACTAAGTCAGAATTGCCTTTCTTTGGTGTTGCCGTCGAAGTGCGAGGAACGAATCCTTTTCTAATTTGAGGTCAGTAAAAGTAGGGGAGTTCAGTGCGTTTTTCTTCTAGCCAACTCACGTTTCTCAATGGCGGTAAAGTTTTGTAGCTGCCCGTCTCACTTCAGTGTTCAAAGCCTTTCATATCATGCCAGTTTTCAATATCTTGGAGCGCATAAATAGAAGTAGCGCATGTACTAACAAATTGCTTAAGAGTGATTCGTAACGCGTGGCATTTTTACTTTGCGGTGGCTTATGGTGATTAAGGCGCTGTGCGGTAGCTTTTTTATTGCGTTACTCACACCTTAGCAAGGCGTTAGCATACTTTGATAGGAGTTCAGATGGCTACGATAGTCGAACAAATTGTTAATCGTGAAATTGACTCGGTCATCGTGTACGAATCTGACCAAGTTATAGCTTTTGCAGACCATGATCCAATCAACTTTGGGCATATTTTAATTTGTCCTAAGACTCAATACCGTACTTTCATTGACCTGCCTGAGTCTGTGTTTTTTGAGGTCACCGACGTTGCAAGAGATTTATATAAACGTATAGAAGCTAAGTTCAATCCCGATGGTATCGGCTTTATGCAAAACAATGGAGAGACACCTCATTTCAACGAGCTCGATCACTACCATTTGCATATTTTCCCTAGGTTTCATGGCGACCAGTACGGTTGGGTTAGTAGTGAACTTGGAATTCAAACTATGGATAAACTAAGAGAATCACTTAAAGATCTATGAGCATTGAAAAAGTATGCTAACAAATTGTTCAAGAGTGATTCGGCACGCGTGGCATTTTTGTCATGCGTTGGTTTTAGTGGTTAAGGTGGTATGCGGTGGCTTAGGTATTGCGTGCCTCACACCTTAACAAGGCGTTAAGTTTCAAGAGGTAACTATGGACGATAGGTTTAAATCTTGGGTTGCAATGGCTAGCCATTTCATTGGTGAGCACTTTGATCATTGCAAACCTTTTCTAGATAAAGATTTTCAAAACATGCATCCCATGGTTAGGTTTGTAAGTACCCAGTTGTACTTATCTTGTCACTTTAGCTCAGAGAGTTCACTTATTTTGTTGCAGCACGGTCAAGAGTGGGATGCTGAAATTATTAACCGTACGATAATTGAAGGTGTTACCAAGTACATTTACATGCTGAATGGCTCTGAAGAGGAAGTGCTAACGAAAGTTAATGAATATTGGGAGATTCTTCCCAGTTATTCTGCTATTAAACGAAGTGATCGTGCGAGTTCTTTGCTAGCAGAAGTCGACCCACAAGATATGCATAATTGGATTTCAATTCAAGATCTAACACTAGAACCAGAACAAGTGGACAGTATTCGAGGTGATACAAATAAGCAGCAACGAAAACTGCTAGAACAAAAGTGGTCGTTTAGCCACATCATACAAGAGTTTAGCAAGTCTAATGATGCGAGGCTTAATCCTTTGATCCATCTAGGCTATAACTACGGGATGAGTAGTCACCTTATCCATAAAGATGGTGACGGTGTTGCTATGGTGTGGGAGCGATGTGTACGTACGACAGAAGAACAAGCGTGGGTTAAAGCCGCGCATATAGCTCGGTCTATTTCTGATCTCTGCACTTTTGCTGAAATGCGTTCACTATTTCTATTTCAGTTTTGTGGTGAAAATCCAGATTTTTCCAACACCTTGAGACAAAACTATGAGCCACTGTTTGCAAATTTAAAAGCCGCATTGCAAGAATTTAATACCAACGAATATGAAACTTAACAAACTGTTTAAGAGTGATTCGCAACG
Organism: Vibrio sp. 2033; assembly: GCF_033339735.1. Taxonomy (NCBI): domain Bacteria; kingdom Pseudomonadati; phylum Pseudomonadota; class Gammaproteobacteria; order Vibrionales; family Vibrionaceae; genus Vibrio; species Vibrio sp. 2033. The sequence goes on along the minus strand of NZ_JAWOVC010000053.1, from coordinate 160 downwards.
CGTGGCATTTTTACTATGCGTTGGTTTTAGTTTTTAAGGTGGTATGCGGAGGCTCTGGTATTGCGTTGCTCACACCTTAACAGGGCGTTAGTCGCCAGAAAAAGCTAGCAATCAAAATCATGTTTCTTAGCTCAAAATTTGGCAGCTGTTTGTTTGGTAT
>NZ_JAWOVC010000052.1:0-6232 GCF_033339735.1 Vibrio sp. 2033 | reverse complement strand
GGTTGATGAAGTACTGCCTGAACAACCCATGCGTCAGTGGGTGTTGAGCTTCCCGTTTCAGCTGCGTTTCCTGTTTGCCAGCCGGCCCGAGATCATGGGGTGGGTGCTGGGCATCGTTTACCGCGTCATTGCCACGCACCTGGTCAAGAAAGCGGGCCATACCCACCAAGTGGCCAAGACGGGCGCGGTCACCCTGATCCAGCGTTTTGGATCGGCGCTCAATCTGAATGTTCACTTCCACATGCTGTTTCTCGACGGTGTGTATGTCGAGCAATCCCACGGCTCAGCGCGTTTCCGCTGGGTCAAGGCGCCGACCAGCCCAGAGCTCACCCAGCTGACGCACACCATCGCCCACCGGGTGGGTCGCTATCTGGAACGGCAAGGCCTGCTGGAACGGGATGTCGAAAACAGCTATCTGGCCTCGGATGCGGTGGATGACGACCCGATGACACCCCTGCTGGGGCACTCGATCACTTACCGTATCGCTGTCGGTTCACAGGCGGGGCGAAAGGTGTTCACTTTGCAAACTCTGCCGACCAGTGGTGATCCGTTCGGTGACGGGATTGGCAAGGTAGCCGGGTCCAGCCTGCACGCCGGCGTGGCGGCCAGGGCCGATGAACGCAAGAAGCTCGAACGGCTGTGCCGGTACATCAGCCGCCCGGCGGTATCCGAGAAGCGGCTGTCGTTAACACGAGGCGGCAACGTGCGCTACCAGCTCAAGACGCCGTACCGGGACGGCACCACGCACGTCATTTTCGAACCATTGGATTTCATTGCAAGGCTGGCCGCCCTGGTACCGAAGCCCAGAGTCAACCTAACCCGCTTCCACGGGGTGTTCGCACCCAACAGTCGGCACCGGGCGTTGGTCACGCCGGCAAAACGGGGCAGGGGCAACAAGGTCAGGGTGGCTGATGAACCGGCAACACCAGCACAACGGCGAGCGTCGATGACATGGGCGCAACGGCTCAAGCGTGTTTTCAATATCGACATCGAGACCTGCAGCGGCTGCGGCGGCGCCATGAAAGTCATCGCCTGCATTGAAGACCCTATAGTGATCAAGCAGATCCTTGATCACCTGAAGCACAAAGCCGAAACCAGCGGGACCAGGGCGTTACCCGAAAGCCGGGCGCCACCGGCTGAGCTGCTCCTGGGTCTGTTTGACTGACGAGCCTGAAGGCCAACGATACCAATCAAAATGCTGCGTTCACAGCGCCGCGGCAGGGATCCGCCGTGCTGGTTGTCGGAAAAGGAGCCGCTAGTGGGAAAGAGGAGGGTAAATTTTCAGCGTTGCTGGCTCCCCGTCAGCCGGATTGGGTTGCATCGCAGGGGTGTCGAAAGAGTCAACTGCGGTCCAAAGCTGTTGGACTTGGGTGAAAAGGGCGTTTATTCTTCCTATACGTATGATTCAAACTGCAGATGAGTTACATTTGAAAGAAAAGGTGAAAAAACCAATTGAGAAATTATTGCATGTGCTTAATGCCTCAAATAAAAAATTAATTATTCAATACCGATCATTATGAAACTATCATTAATTGTTGCCATGGATAAAAATTTTGGCATTGGTAAAGACAACGATTTGTTATGGAAATTGCCGGCTGATATGAAATTCTTTAAAGAAACTTCAACAGGTCATGTAGTAATAACCGGACGTAAAAATTATGAATCTATTCCTGAGAAATTTAGACCCTTGCCAAATCGTGAAAATGCCGTTTTAACTCACCAAATCGGCTATCAAGCACCAGGAGCTCATGTCTTTTTTTCACTTACTGAATGTTTAGAGTTCTATAAAAATGAAACCGAAAGAACTGTTTTCATCATTGGTGGGGGACAAATTTATGCAGAAGTTATGCAGCGAAACATCCTTCAAGAAATGTATATCACACAAGTAGATGGAGTGTTTGACGCAGATACTTTTTTTCCTAAATTTTCTGAATCTGAGTGGAATAGTGAAACTGTACTGAAACAGGGTATTGATGAAAAACACGCTTTTGCTTTTGAAATAAAAAAATATACACGTAAATAACTCTAAAACTTACTGTTTTTGTTGAAATGTTTTGTATGTAACGGTTTCAAAACTTCAACGACCTTACTAACTTTGCCTCCTTATGATTTTATGTATAGCTGAAAAACCTTCTGTGGCAAAAGATATTGCCGAAGTAATTGGTGCAAAACAACGCAACAACGGCTTTTATGAAGGAAATGGCTATTGGGTAACCTGGACTTTTGGCCATCTGTGTACATTGAATGAACCCCATGATTACAAAGAAAATTGGAAATACTGGAAATTGGAAGATCTGCCAATTGTACCTAAAAAATTTGGCATTAAACTAATTGATAACGATGGAGTAAAAAGGCAATTTGCTGTTATTGAAAAATTGGTAGCATCTTGTTCTGAAGTCATCAATTGCGGGGATGCCGGGCAGGAAGGGGAGTTGATACAAAGATGGGTATTGGCACCTGGTCAAGAAAGCGGGCCATACCCACCAAGTGGCCAAGACGGGCGCGGTCACCCTGATCCAGCGTTTTGGATCGGCGCTCAATCTGAATGTTCACTTCCACATGCTGTTTCTCGACGGTGTGTATGTCGAGCAATCCCACGGCTCAGCGCGTTTCCGCTGGGTCAAGGCGCCGACCAGCCCAGAGCTCACCCAGCTGACGCACACCATCGCCCACCGGGTGGGTCGCTATCTGGAACGGCAAGGCCTGCTGGAACGGGATGTCGAAAACAGCTATCTGGCCTCGGATGCGGTGGATGACGACCCGATGACACCCCTGCTGGGGCACTCGATCACTTACCGTATCGCTGTCGGTTCACAGGCGGGGCGAAAGGTGTTCACTTTGCAAACTCTGCCGACCAGTGGTGATCCGTTCGGTGACGGGATTGGCAAGGTAGCCGGGTCCAGCCTGCACGCCGGCGTGGCGGCCAGGGCCGATGAACGCAAGAAGCTCGAACGGCTGTGCCGGTACATCAGCCGCCCGGCGGTATCCGAGAAGCGGCTGTCGTTAACACGAGGCGGCAACGTGCGCTACCAGCTCAAGACGCCGTACCGGGACGGCACCACGCACGTCATTTTCGAACCATTGGATTTCATTGCAAGGCTGGCCGCCCTGGTACCGAAGCCCAGAGTCAACCTAACCCGCTTCCACGGGGTGTTCGCACCCAACAGTCGGCACCGGGCGTTGGTCACGCCGGCAAAACGGGGCAGGGGCAACAAGGTCAGGGTGGCTGATGAACCGGCAACACCAGCACAACGGCGAGCGTCGATGACATGGGCGCAACGGCTCAAGCGTGTTTTCAATATCGACATCGAGACCTGCAGCGGCTGCGGCGGCGCCATGAAAGTCATCGCCTGCATTGAAGACCCTATAGTGATCAAGCAGATCCTTGATCACCTGAAGCACAAAGCCGAAACCAGCGGGACCAGGGCGTTACCCGAAAGCCGGGCGCCACCGGCTGAGCTGCTCCTGGGTCTGTTTGACTGACGAGCCTGAAGGCCAACGATACCAATCAAAATGCTGCGTTCACAGCGCCGCGGCAGGGATCCGCCGTGCTGGTTGTCGGAAAAGGAGCCGCTAGTGGGAAAGAGGAGGGTAAATTTTCAGCGTTGCTGGCTCCCCGTCAGCCGGATTGGGTTGCATCGCAGGGGTGTCGAAAGAGTCAACTGCGGTCCAAAGCTGTTGGACTTGGGTGAAAAGGGCGTTTATTCTTCCTATACGTGCCGCGTTCCAGGCGGCGACTATGAGGGCTATGTCGATGCCCATGTGCGCCGGCTGGAGGCGCTACGCCGGGCCGGTATCGTCGAGCGGATCGACGCCGACCAATGGCGCATCCCCGATGATCTGGTCAGCCGTGCCGCCGCCCATGACGCCGGCCGAGACAGTCAGGCCAGCGTTCGCGTCCTTTCCCCGGTCGATCTGAACAAACAGATCGGATCGGACGGCGCGACCTGGCTGGACCGGCGGCTGATCCACGGCGAGACGGCCGACCTTGCGCCAACCGGCTTCGGGCAACAAGTCCGCGAAGCCATGGACCAGCGCCGCGAGCACCATATCGAACAGGGCGACGCCACCCGCAGCCGGGACAGCCGCGTCTTCTACCGGCGCAACCTTCTCGCCATCCTGCGGGAGCGCGAGGTAGCCGGCGTCGGATCGGATATGGCTTTGAGTAAGGGCCTGCCGTTCCGCGCCGCCACGGACGGCGAGAGCGTCAGCGGCAAGTTTACCGGAACCGTGCATCTATCGAGCGGCAAGTTCGCCGTGGTCGAGAAATCCCATGAGTTCACCCTTGTCCCGTGGCGGCCGATCATCGACCGCCAACTCGGCCGCGAGGTTATGGGCATCGTGCAGGGCGGGTCGGTGTCGTGGCAGTTAGGGCGGCAGAGGGGGCTGGAACGCTGAGTGCGCCCATGCCGCATTGCGAAGCAAAAGATAATCGGATAAAATGTAGCAATTCATATTCGTAAGCGTGGAGTAATCAGATGGGAAATTCCAAGTCAGCAGACAAGTAAGCCGCAACAACCAGTATTGTTGTTGCGGCGCTCTGTAAGGCTAGTCTCATCTGATTGCTGACGAGCAGACGTCGCCCGGTATTCCTTAATCGAGGGTTGATTCGTCATGACCACCACACGCCCCGCGTGGGCCTATACGCTGCCGGCAGCACTGCTGCTGATGGCTCCTTTCGACATCCTCGCTTCACTGGCGATGGATATTTATCTCCCTGTCGTTCCAGCGATGCCCGGCATCCTGAACACGACGCCCGCTATGATCCAACTCACGTTGAGCCTCTATATGGTGATGCTCGGCGTGGGCCAGGTGATTTTTGGTCCGCTCTCAGACAGAATCGGGCGACGGCCAATTCTACTTGCGGGCGCAACGGCTTTCGTCATTGCGTCTCTGGGAGCAGCTTGGTCTTCAACTGCACCGGCCTTTGTCGCTTTCCGTCTACTTCAAGCAGTGGGCGCGTCGGCCATGCTGGTGGCGACGTTCGCGACGGTTCGCGACGTTTATGCCAACCGTCCTGAGGGTGTCGTCATCTACGGCCTTTTCAGTTCGATGCTGGCGTTCGTGCCTGCGCTCGGCCCTATCGCCGGAGTATTGATCGGCGAGTTCTTGGGATGGCAGGCGATATTCATTACTTTGGCTATACTGGCGATGCTCGCACTCCTAAATGCGGGTTTCAGGTGGCACGAAACCCGCCCTCTGGATCAAGTCAAGACGCGCCGATCTGTCTTGCCGATCTTCGCGAGTCCGGCTTTTTGGGTTTACACTGTCGGCTTTAGCGCCGGTATGGGCACCTACTTCGTCTTCTTCTCGACGGCTCCCCGTGTGCTCATAGGCCAAGCGGAATATTCCGAGATCGGATTCAGCTTTGCCTTCGCCACTGTCGCGCTTGTAATGATCGTGACAACCCGTTTCGCGAAGTCCTTTGTCGCCAGATGGGGCATCGCAGGATGCGTGGCGCGTGGGATGGCGTTGCTTGTTTGCGGAGCGGTCCTGTTGGGGATCGGCGAACTTTACGGCTCGCCGTCATTCCTCACCTTCATCCTACCGATGTGGGTTGTCGCGGTCGGTATTGTCTTCACGGTGTCCGTTACCGCGAACGGCGCTTTGGCAGAGTTCGACGACATCGCGGGATCAGCGGTCGCGTTCTACTTCTGCGTTCAAAGCCTGATAGTCAGCATTGTCGGGACATTGGCGGTGGCACTTTTAAACGGTGACACAGCGTGGCCCGTGATCTGTTACGCCACGGCGATGGCGGTACTGGTTTCGTTGGGGCTGGTGCTCCTTCGGCTCCGTGGGGCTGCCACCGAGAAGTCGCCAGTCGTCTAACCGACGACTGGTAGCAGGCCCGCTCCGATGCGGCGCACTAACCATCGAAACCTCGTGAATGTCGGTATCCTGTCTGGCAGGATACCGCTCATTTCCCTTGTTCAGTTCATCGCCGTCGCCGAGCATCTGAATTTTCGGCATGCGGCCAAGGCACTTGGTATCAGCCAGTCGAGCGTCAGCGCGCGTGTGAAAGCGCTGGAGGATAACCTTGGTGTCCTGCTATTTGAGCGCCATGCGCGGGGCGTTCGGCTAACAGACGCAGGCAGGCACTTCATGGAGCGTGTCACGGCGGGTGTCGATCAACTCGATCACGCAGTGAAGACCGCGGAGTGACGGGCACTGGCTGGCAATGTCTAGCAACGGCAGGCATTTCGGCTGAGGGTAAAAGAACTTTCCGCTAAGC
>NZ_JAWOVC010000051.1:0-6407 GCF_033339735.1 Vibrio sp. 2033 | reverse complement strand
GGTAGTTCAGTTGGTTAGAATACCGGCCTGTCACGCCGGGGGTCGCGGGTTCGAGTCCCGTCCACTCCGCCACTTATATTAAGCCTCAGTCGAAAGACTGAGGCTTTTTTCGTTTCTACTGCGACGTTTCCCTGAAGAGTGTTTATACACCTAACTAGACTATTTCACATAATCCCTACTAAGCGAACTCTGCGTAATTACACACTAGGCTCTAATAATATAGGCCGTTGATGCTGTGGAAAGGCAATATGACCTACAAACAAGCCTAAGTAATCTATGGTATTCAAAGGCGTTCAACGGCTTGAATCTTGATGAGAAAGAAAAAACGAACTGTGCGCATAATCCAGAAAAGCGTCATATATACCCCCAATCTCTCCTGGCTCAAAAATCAAACGACTTGAAAAGAATTGGAAGGTGAAAGATTGAAGGAGCTCTTCATTAGCGAGGTGATGATTTTCGACGCTGAACATTTGATGAGTCTCAGAAAAAATATATCGCCAAGGGGTAAGAAGCGCCAAAACAGAGAGGGGTAGCTTAGCTCGAGGCTGTAAGCTATGCGGAATACTCACAAACGTCAAAGCTCAAACCCATTAAGAGAGTCGCTCTAGATCTAAGTGGTTATGTGCTCACTAGCGGTACTAGAAAATAGTTAAGTATTCCAAATGGATTATATGAAAAAGCCAACTGCTAAAGCGGTTGGCTTAGTATAAAAATCTCGACGTACTTTAGAGCGAGAAATGATGTCTAAAGAATACGCTTTAAAACACCATCTGCCTTTAGGCGGGTAATTTTTCTGACCAGTCGCTGTACCCCTATAGGATAGTCTTCTACTTTCTCTAATTGCTTATAAGTACAGATAAGGTGAGTATGCTCAAGAATACGCGAAACTTCGTCTTCAAACTTCTCAGTGAGCTTCGCATAATTGTCTTGTATGAGTAGCCCATTTTCTAGGTCGAGTGACCAAGCACGTGGATTTAGGTTATTCCCAGTAAGTAGCATATAGCGTTTATCAACCCAAATACCCTTAAGGTGGAAGCTGTTATTGTCATGCTTCCATAGGTGAATTGACAATTTACGTGCGGCGATATTCGCTTCATTGGCTTTCGCAAAGCGACGCAAATTCACTTCGTAAAGATATGGAAGTCCGCCAATGGTTTTAAAGTCTTCCTCCGGTGCAATGTAAAAGTCGTTGGCGGTTTTATCACCCACAACAATAGTTACTTTCACACCACGCTTCATGGCTCGTTTCACTTCACGATGAAGTGCTTTAGGGAAGTTAAAGTAAGGCGTACAAATGAAAATTTCGTCTTGGGCTGCTGCCAATAACTTTACAATCTGTTGATTGAGCAGATTACGGCGTTTGCCTAGCCCAACTAACGGAGTGACTTTTACGCTTTCTTCTGTTGCAGCTTGGTCTTCAAACTTATAGTTGGCTTGAGCAAGAGAAGCCCTCAGTTGGCGAATCGCCGACTTTATTTCTTTGGTTTCTGGCTTATCTTTTCCTGCAAGATCATTAACGGCAGGGTGAGCAATCATTTCTTCCTGAATGAATTGCACCATTGAATTCGCTAAAGATTCATGTCGAATCACATGGTAACGATCAAATCGATAACGTTCATGATAATGGAGATAAACGTTATTTAAGCTCGCCCCACTGTAGATAACAGTATCATCGACAATGAAGCCTTTTAAATGCAGTACCCCAAAAACTTCTCTGCCACGCACTGGTATGCCATAGACAGGGATTGGGTGTTGGTACTTACTGGCATATGCTTTGTAAAGCGCTGAATTACCCTCAGATGTCTCCGCACCAATCAGGCCACGCTGCGCTCGATGCCAGTCGACACAGATATTGATGTCCAACCCAGGATTGCGCTGTTTCGCTTCATAAAGCGCAGTGAGAATTTCACGTCCAGCTTCATCATCTTCCAGATATAGAGCGACTAGGTAAATTCGCGACGTTGCTTTGCTGATAGCATCTAAAAGACGGGTTCTGAATGATTCTGCTGAATACAGAACATCAAAGTCTTCCGGATTGACAGCGAGACTTGGCAACTGTTCGAATGGATTCCTACTTACTATCATATCGGTATGAGTACCTTAGTTTAGTGCAATATTGCGAACCTGCCATTTTATCAAAGATATGATTTACCTGGCTACAAAAGCACGCGTTTTGATGTCGTTGAAGAGATGAATTGCATTGGAATGAGATCTTTACCGCTATCTACATAACGTTGAAATGCCATTTTTAGCGGGTGTGGTAGCTCAGAGCAATCAATTGTTGTGAATCCATGCTTGGAATAATAGGATTCGAGATGTGTAAACGCGAAGCAATAATCGCCATCAGTGAAAACATTGTTTTTACAATGAGTTAGTAGTTTTTTTCCAATCCCTGTTCCCCTAACTTTCGGAATGACCAACATTCCTGTCAACAGACGAACTTTATCTACACTTTTTAAACGTAGTAACGCCATGATTTCACCCTTATGGCTTGCTGTAATGATCAATTCATCCTTTTTGGCTCGACCCGCAGGGTAATACGCTTTGTATAGTTTCTTAATGAGGGGGAGCTTGATGGGATTTAACACTTCTATGATTAATGAGTCTGGTATTGTCACTGCGGTTAAAAGATAACTAATGTAGAATGTCGACAGTTTAAGAGAATCTTATCTGGTGTTGCAAACCTACTATGCAAATTAAAACAAATGCGAGCCTAAAGGCTTACCATACTTTTGGAATTGAACAATCGTGTTCCTATTTAGCTATCGTTGAGTCGCTCGAAGATGTTATTGAGCTATTTCAAAACCCAAGATTCACCCATTTACCGAAACTTTTTTTAGGTAAAGGAAGTAATGTTCTTTTTACAGAACATTTTGAGGGATTAGTGATTGTTAATCGAATCATGGGTAAAGAAGTCACGGAAACGGATAAGCACTACCTATTACATATTGCCGGTGGTGAAGATTGGCCTGAATTAGTTTCCTGGTGTGTGAATCAGGGGATCGGTGGGATCGAGAACTTAGCTTTGATTCCAGGTTGTGCTGGCTCGGCTCCTATTCAGAACATTGGTGCGTATGGCCTAGAGCTAAAAGACATCTGTGATTATGTAGATGTTCTTGATCTAACTACGTTTGAAAACAAAAGAATGCACGCCCAAGACTGTGAGTTTGCCTATAGGGATTCCATATTTAAACATGCGTTGCACGGAAAGTGCTTTATCACCGCATTAGGGCTTAAGTTGGCGAAGCAATGGCAGCCGATTAACCAGTACGGTCCTTTACAAAGTATCCCAGAAGAACAACTCAGCCCTGCTTCTATCTTCGAACGAGTATGCCAAGTGCGAAAGGCAAAACTGCCAGATCCAACCAAGATAGGTAACGCAGGTAGTTTCTTTAAAAACCCAGTGATCACGCAAGATCACTATGATCGACTCACAAAAAAATACCCTAACGTAGTAGCCTACCCAGCTTCTGGAGGAATGAAAATTGCTGCTGGTTGGCTTATTGATCAGTGTGGATTAAAGGGGAAGTCTGTACATGGTGCGCAGGTCAACCCTATGCAAGCTTTGGTTTTGACCAACATAGATAATTGTAGTGCTGATGACATTGTCGCGCTTGCTTCTTTAGTGAAGCAGACAGTATGGGACAAATACCAAATCATACTTGAGCATGAAGTACGCTTTCTCAATCGTACCGGGGAGACCAATTTGACTCAGATCGAGGCATCTAGATGAGAAAAGATCACTCTACGAAACTTCATATTTTAAAGTTATTAAGTGATGGAGAGTTTCATTCAGGAGAAGCTTTGGGCGACGATCTTAATGTTTCCAGAGCGGCAATCGCTAAGCACATTAAAGGTCTTAGTGAATGGGGTATTGATATTTATCGAGTGCAAGGGCGCGGTTACCAATTAGCCTCACCATTGCAGCTGTTAGACGAGACTCTCTTTACCACTAGCTCGGAGTCACTTGTTGAACTCGTCCCTGTGATTGACTCAACGAATCAATATTTGCTCGACAGGGTCGCGGATTCGGAAAAGGGCCGTGTTTGTATTGCTGAATATCAAGCACAAGGGCGTGGTCGCCGCGGTAGACAATGGGTCTCACCATTTGGCTCTAACTTATATCTCTCTATGTATTGGCGACTGGATGCAGGAATGGCTGCGGCAATGGGCTTGAGCTTGGTGATTGGGATTGCCGCAGTGGAAGCTCTGGAAGAAGTAGGCATGCAAGGTGTTAAACTCAAGTGGCCGAATGACTTGTATTATCAAGATAAAAAACTGGCCGGAATCTTGGTTGAAATGTCGGGTCAGGCCGGTGGGGCTGCTCATCTAGTGATTGGGATGGGCCTGAATATTGGAATGCCTGACGACCAGCCTGAGATTGACCAGCCATGGACCACGTTGAACCAAGTAAATCAGAGTCTCAAGATCGATAGAAATGTTCTAGCAATGACTCTTATCAAGCATTGGAATTCTGCACTTGTCGAATATGAAATGAAAGGGCTTACTGGCTTTATCGAACGTTGGAATCGGTTAGACAATTTCCTTAATCGTCAGGTCAAACTGCTTATTGGGCCTAGAGAGGTACATGGCGTCGTTCGAGGCATCGATCATCAAGGTGGAATATTAATCGAAACCTCCCAAGGACTAGAGACTTATATTGGTGGTGAAATCTCGTTGCGTAAAAGTGACTAATCTTCGATTACTTTCGCAACGAGACTTTATCAACTAAGTGGTTAACGCCTTTGTGTAGAATCAAGTGGGCTCTCTCTCGAGTTGGAAGAATATTCAATTCTAAATTGAGCCCATTAATATCATGCCAAATTTGCTTCGCTTTTTTCTTTGCGTCATCGACAGAGAGTTGTGTGTAGTGGCTAAAATAAGAGCCTGGTTTCGTAAAGGCCCCTTGGCGAAACTTTAAAAAGCGTTCTACATACCAATGTTCAATGGTCTCTGTTTCTGCATCGACATAAATTGAAAAATCTAAAAAGTCAGAGACGAAGACACGATGCGGGTCATGTGGATAGTCCATTCCACTTTGCAGAACGTTTAAACCTTCAATAATAAGAACATCCGGTCTATCCACTTTTCTTAGTTCATCAGTAATGTCATACGTGATGTGAGAGTAGATGGGTACTTCAAGATCGGGTTTTCCTGCCTTTACGTCAGACATGAACTCGACTAAGCGCTTGATATCATAGGATTCTGGGAAGCCTTTACGATGCATGATACCGCGTTCTTCTAGTACTTTTTTCGGATATAGGAAGCCATCTGTTGTAACCAAGGACACTTTGGGATGATTCTCCCAACGAGAAAGCAATGCCGTTAGAATACGAGCAGTCGTACTTTTGCCTACAGCAACACTGCCAGCGATACCAATTACGAAAGGGGGAGCATGTTCCTCTGTATTTAAGAATTGTTGTAATACGGAATTGCGGCTTTGACGAGCCTGGACATACAGATTCAAAAGACGAGACAAAGGAAGGTAGATCTCTACCGCTTCCTCCATGGTTAGGTTTTCATTAATGCCCTGAAGCGCAGTCAAGTCGTCTTCAGAAAGTGTCATCGGTACAGAGTTTCTTAACTCGGCCCAATTTGCACGGTCAAATGACAAAAATGGACTCATGGGTCTCTTTTATCCTTGGTTTAATAGAAGCAAGAACATACATCAAGCGAACTTCAAAGCAAACGACAAAGGTCGAAGTTTACTTTAAAAAAGCTAAGTTTGTACGAATTTGCAGCAAACGAATCTAAAAAATCGAAATTTATGATTTTTTTTCAAATTACTATTGCAACCTAGAAAATCATTCAATAGAATGCGCACCACTTATGCCGACTTAGCTCAGTAGGTAGAGCAACTGACTTGTAATCAGTAGGTCACCAGTTCGATTCCGGTAGTCGGCACCATTCTTTCCTTTAGTAGTCTGAATGGCTTGAAAATTTGGAGGGGTTCCCGAGTGGCCAAAGGGAGCAGACTGTAAATCTGCCGGCACTGCCTTCGATGGTTCGAATCCGTCCCCCTCCACCATATTCTTTAGGAAATAGCTCTCAGAGTTACGTGTTGCGGGCATCGTATAATGGCTATTACCTCAGCCTTCCAAGCTGATGATGCGGGTTCGATTCCCGCTGCCCGCTCCACTCTAATTTGAGTGCTGATATAGCTCAGGTGGTAGAGCGCATCCTTGGTAAGGATGAGGTCGGCAGTTCGAGTCTGCCTATCAGCACCAGCTCTCAAGTTTATTTCCTTTTGATATTAGATTTACCAATTATCTTTTTTTGGTTGCGTGGTCAATTTGGGCCACCTAAATCCGTACCTAGAGGGACCACTCATGTCTAAAGAAAAATTTGAACGTACGAAACCGCACGTTAACGTTGGTACTATCGGCCACGTTGACCACGGTAAAACA
>NZ_JAWOVC010000050.1:0-6528 GCF_033339735.1 Vibrio sp. 2033 | reverse complement strand
GAAGCCATCCGATAAGCTAACCTACAAAGCCCAATGATTCGTAAACAATCGGCTATCAAGAGAAGCTGCCATTCTAGCTTCTCTTTTTGGTTTGAAAGCTTGAATACGAGGGCTTTATACAGCTTTATAACAAGTTTCTGAAAAACGCCAAAAGTTACCCTGTCCCTTTGATATTCCACTATGTCCTCCAAGAACATAACGCCCAGTTAAGGGGTGAAGCACGCAATACCAATGTTACCGCATGGCACTTCAACACCAAAATCAACGCATACCAAAAATGCCACGCGTGCTGAATCCCACTTGAACTGTTTGTTAGCACGCTGCCCTTTAAGCCTTTGACACACGCCAAGACATTGAAATATAGCACGAAATTTATGGCTTAAAACACCAAAACGAAACGGACAGCTGCCAAACTAAAAACAAACTTCAAGACGTAAGTTGGCTTGAAGAAAAACATGCGAAACTACCCTATTTCGCAGTAATAAAATTTGCAAAGGATTCGATCATCGGACTTCAACAACCACGACAAATAGCCAAATTTAAGGCAGGAAATCAACCGCATCAAAGAAACCGCGCCAGTGAAATAGTCCGAAAGTTAGAAACCGTAAACGACAAACTCAAAGCGAAAACAACTCATATAGTGCCACCGGAGCGAACCTGAAAGGCACATTTGCTTAGGTGCAAAGCGAGGAAAAGAAACCAATAAAAACAGAAACTTTTAGCCTTTGATGTCAACCCAGTGCTAACGCCCTGCTAAGGGGTGAGCAACGCAATACCGATGTTGCCGCAAACCACCTTAATCACTAAATTAAACGCATAGTAAAAATGCCACGCGTTGCGAATCCCTCTTGAGCAGTTTGTTAGTTTGCAAACCCAAAGCGTTGATTTACGTTATTTTAAACTTTGTAAACAATAAGCTTTAAGTGTTTTGATGCACTTAAGCCAGGCGTAGTTTCAAAGCGGCTACTCAATGAAACCACGTGGAACAAACAACACCGCAGAAAACGAACTTACAACACCAAAAAGCGCTTTTGGAAAACTAATCTCACAATGCGGACTTTCAACAAAGTCACTGAAACCACGTGAACTTACCACACCAAAGAAAACGTCCTTGCGGCAAGTAAATCGGCTTTTGTATCGACAAACTCAACGAGCAGAGTTTCAGCAAAAAAGTTCGACTCAGAGAACCCAAAAGTCACCGCACCAAAGAACAAATCAGCCGTTGAAACGATGCCAATTTTGAATTTCACCACGCTGGTTAACACTGAAATTGAACGCCGATACGATAATTTCGACTTTGAGCTTTTACCACTAGATCTTGCGATATAGCTGCGTTTTTCCTCTTGCAAACTAACGCCCTGTTAAGGTGTGAGCAACGCAATACAAAAGCTGCCGTATAACACCTTAAACACTAGTCGCAACGCATAGCAAAAATGCCACGCGTTGCGAATCACTCTTAAACAGTTTGTTAAATTTTATAAAGCCTCGAAGTTTCCAAATCAAACTCAATAATCTTGCCTAAAATCACTTTCATATTTTTAATTGTGTCATCTTTTTCATCAATTAAAGTCATAAAGTATAAAATCCGCCCCCACTTTTTGAGGTGCTTTCCACTGACTTGTGCAATAACAGGAGTAAGGGAGTGAAATGCAGGTAAATCTAATCGTATATGAGTTTTGATGTGTGAGATAACCGATTCACTCTCTAGCCCATCTAGAGATTTTTGGATCGCCTCTATTATTGCTTGGTTTAACTCTCTCTCTTGAGAAAGGAACTCATAGTCTCGCGGGTTATTCTCAAAACTTTTTAATCTAGGTTCAATCTTAACTGCACGTTCAAAAATTGATTTGTTCTTAAGTAAATTAACAATTATAAATCTTAAATACTCACGTGCTCTTTGTTCTAACTTTTTATTCTTCTCTTTCTCTTGTTTCTTAACAATCAAGTCTAAAGCAACCATGATTAAAACAAGTTCTATTGCAACCCCAACTAACTCTGGAATTATATTACCAACAAAGGCTGCTTTGTAATTTTCGGTAAAAGTGAAAAACAAAATAGCCACCACAAATGCTACAGCCATCACTAAAGAATTTTTAGGATTCCTCTTTACTTTGTCTATAAGCCGACTCACGATACAAACTCTCTCACTCATTATCTAAATTTAACAACTCAACTAAAATATAAAATCTAACGCCCTGTTAAGGTGTGAGCAACGCAATACCGATGCTTCTGCATGCCACCTTAAACACTAAACGCAACGCATAGCAAAAATGCCAAGCGTTGCGAATCACTCTTAAACAGTTTGTTAAGCCTCTACTTTACGTTGGAAGCGGAATCTTTATTTGGACGGGCATCGATAGTTACTAACGTATCACCCTCTGTTAACTCTAACTCTTTGAAGACTTTGATCAACTTAGCTAACTCTGTATCGTTAAAATAGAGAATAACTTTTATCGACTTCTTGGTCTGATTCGCTGCCTCATAGACTTGCACTTGATTCTTGAGATTCTGTTTCAACTTGCTATTACTAGCTAGTTTGAACTCTACTAGAGTTTTATCCCGATTACCTCGCGAAATCTTATAGTCAACAGGACCTCGACCATTGTTAACTTCAGCGTTCACGTCAGAAACTGATGCAAACCAAGTTAAGCGGAATAGCAGTTGCAGATCTGATTCTCGCTTAACAGGTTGTCCTTTGATGTAGAAAATCTTATAGCCATCATTATTTTCAATGACTTGCTTCATGAAGTTTATGCGTTGAAGAGTTTCGTCAAACGTGCCTGGATTATTTTCGTAAAACTCAGTTTCTTTGAGCTTTTCAGCCAAAGACTTAACTCGCTCAATAAACATGATTTCGGTTTCTTTAACCTTTAACTTACTAATATCTTTAGCTTCTTCACCAGAGTCTTCTTTAAACTTAATAAAATAGTCAATGTATTCAGGATATTTAAGGATTGTGGATATGATAGCTTTGTCGTAGTCTTTTTTGTTAGGCTCGACAGGAAGGTTACGCGCTAGGTAGTCATTTAACTGCGCTCTTAGCTGGTCGTTTGGTATTGCGTTAGCAATGCCGTTGAAGTTAGCGACCATATCAGCCTTGTTAATCCATGTTTCATCTTTGGTGAGAATGTCTTTAGGAGTTAACAGCACAAAGTCACCATCAATGGTTGGTAGATCAAACTCCTTATTCACCCAAGTTCTGGTTTGATAGTTAAAATAAACTTTTTCAACAAGGTGAACTTGCCTAAAGTCTTTATTGATATTTTTCTGAGCGAATTCTTGTGTATATTCGAGTAAAAACGATTTTATCAGGTTTGTCGTAAAGTCACTGATGTTATCCCTACCAACACCATCTCGAATAAGGCATAGTTTTTCAAGGTGACTACTCGTCGTAATTTCTTCAGAACCAAAGTTAGTAAACACAGTATGTAGGTTTTCATTTAGAGCTTTAGCAAATTTTGCTCCTAGCCCACTGCCTCCATTCCCTACTGTACTGTACCCAAACCAATTTTGCTTCACCTCTGGGAACATGAACCAACTTTTCAATAACCCTTTATTGATTCCGTCGTCCTTTGAAACCTCTCTAAGAAAAGCGAGGTATTGAATCATATCGCTGTGTAAATCTTGATACTGTTTTTTCTCACTATTGAATAATAGGAACGGATCGATAAACAAAGGCATATCATTGATTAACGAAGGATTGAACGCGCCATAGCTTTCAATCGATTCTTCACTAACGTCAAAGAAATCCGAGAAATATATTTTCATTACAACTCCTAAAATTATCGATTGAGGCTTAACGCCCTGTTAAGGGGTGAGCAACGCAATACCAAAGCCGCCGCATACCACCTTAATCACTTAAACCAACGCATAGTGAAAATGCCACGCGTTGCGAATCCCTCTTGAACAGTTTGTTAGAGCGCAACTCACAGGTTGAACAGAACTTTCAAAAGAGAATTAACCAAGGAAGAAACTCCTAGAAATAGTACTACCGGCAAGCCTATCGCTATTATCAGTTTAAACTCAACAAATTGACCTACAACGGCATCACCATACCTACCACCCAGAAACTTTCTCGATTCATCACCTACTGTCGATTTGACTTCATCTGTAACTGTCTTGCGATCTTTACCGATGAATTCTCTAAACAGCATGAAGCCGAAAGGAGCGATAATAATGCCGGCGATAAGATATGAAATGTATTCAACTATATCGGTCATGTTCATACTTTTTTCTCCTGCGCTCTAACGCCCTGTTAAGGGGTGAGCAACGCAATACCAAAGCCGCCGCATACCACCTTAAACACTAAAACCAACGCACAGTGAAAATGCCACGCGTTGCGAATCCCTCTTGAACAGTTTGTTATGTGCGTGCTAATTGAGGTACTTTTGCCAATGTTGCTGCCCTGTCAAAACTACTCTGTAATCTTCGTAGTCCAATGAGCTGTAGAGCTTTTTAGCTGCAACATTATCATCACCGACCTCTAGTGTGATTTTGAGGTAATCATTATCACGACAATACTGTTCGATACCATTCAGTTGCGCTTTACCCACACCTTTACCACGAAAGTTGCCCGACACCATAAAATCATGGACATTCATCACTCTTTGCGCACGATAAGTTGAGAACGATTCAAAGCAAACCGCAAAACCGGCAGGCTTATTGTCGACAAAACTGATAAATCCGTGGAAATAAGGCAGCGCAAACAGCTGAGCAATAACAGAGGGATCTAGTTCAACCGAGAAGCCCGATAGGTACTCTCTGAACAAAGTCTCGTATATAACTTTATCCTCAACACTTTCTGTTTCGATACGTCTGATTGTGATTTCCATATTCATTTCCACCAAAGCACATAACGCCTTGTTAAGGTGTGAGGCACGCGATACCAATGCTTCCGCATAACACCTTAACCACTAAAACCAATGCATAGTAAAAATGCCACGCGTGCCGAATCACTCTTGAACAATTTGTTATGGAGCTACGCTCAACGTTAGCTCTTGTATGTCAATTTGGTCTACTTCCCTGCCCAATATCCGCTTGTACTCGACTAAACGATGAACTGGGATAACTGGCAACTCTATGCCTTGATAATTTTTAATAACTGATTCTGAAAAGGAGATTTCAAGCTGGTGCCAAGAGCCATCTTGATGTGATTGTATCTTAGTATGTTCAGACAAACCGATTTCAATTTTTTGATTTTGGTAAATCAATTGGAAATACTCTAGATCCCAACCATATTCAGCATAATGAGTTAACGGTTTGGATATGTATTTTGCTACATGCGATAGCACTTTATCTGCGTCTGAGTTTCGAATATAAAGATCTATATCTGCTATTTCCCGACTTCCACCATGAATAGTTGCCGCTAATCCACCTACTATTTGATACTCCACAACCTCTGCATCCAAGATTTCTTTGAGCCACTGCAAGGCTACTTTAACTTTATCACTCATCTAGCTTCCTTAGCTGAATTTTGCCCTGCGCCATAACGCCCTGTTAAGGTGTGAGCAACGCAATAGCGATGCTTCCGCATGCCACCTTAAACACTTAAACCACCGCATAGTAAAAATGCCACGCGTTGCGAATCACTCTTAAACAGTTTGTTATAGCGCTTTGCCGTTTACAAGTGACCAATGATGAGGCATTAATTCTCGTATAGTTTTGAAAACCAATGCATTCTCTGGAGTCGTAATTGCTGCTTTGACATCCCCACCCCAATGGACAAGGCGCTCTTGGCAAACTCCGCATGGTGACAAGATTAGAAATTCATCGTTCTCGCTCTCACGACACAAGCATAATGAGTGGGTCACTCGCTCATTGAGTTTGTGAGCCTCTAAATACGCTCCCACTTCCATGCATAGTGAAAGAGTATCGTTTTTAGTATCAGGAGCAATGCTTGTTAATATTTTTCCTGACTCTGTTCTAACAGCCGCAGCTCCACCCCAACCAGAAGGATATCGCATATTTACTAGTTCTATTGCTGCTTGATAGAGCTCTTTTTCGATATTATCCATGACCATCCATATTCAATTTTATCGAGCGCTATAACGCCTTGCTAAGGTGTGAGTAACGCAATACAAAAGCTACCGCACAGCGCCTTAATCACCCTAAGCCACCGCATAGTAAAAATGCCGCGCGTTACGAATCACTCTTAAGCAATTTGTTAGTACATGCGCTACTTCTATTTATGCGCTCCAAGATATTGAAAATTGAGATGATATGAAAGGCTTTGAACACTGAAGTGAGACGGGCCGCTACAAAACTTTACCCCATTGAAAGACGAAAGTTGGCTAGAAGAAAAACGCACTGGACAACCCTACTTTCACTTGCTTCAAATTAGAAAAGGATTCGGTCCTCGTACTTCAACAACCACACCAAAAGTAATCAAGGTTCTCTCAAAAGCCACCACGAAAATGAAGACGCGCCAAAGAAATAGGCTAAGAGTTAGAAGCCGTAAACGGAGAAATCAAAGCGAACACTCCGCATATAGTGCCACCGGAAAGAACATGAAAGGTACAAACTGTAAGG
>NZ_JAWOVC010000049.1:0-7059 GCF_033339735.1 Vibrio sp. 2033 | reverse complement strand
GGTTGATGAAGTACTGCCTGAACAACCCATGCGTCAGTGGGTGTTGAGCTTCCCGTTTCAGCTGCGTTTCCTGTTTGGGGTCGTTTGCGGGAAGGGGCGGAATCCTACGCTAAGGCTTTGGCCAGCGATATTCTCCGGTGAGATTGATGTGTTCCCAGGGGATAGGAGAAGTCGCTTGATATCTAGTATGACGTCTGTCGCACCTGCTTGATCGCGGCCGCGATAGCTAGATCGCGTTGCTCCTCTTCTCCATCCGCGTTCCAAGCTGCGGAAAGGCACCCATAAGCGTACGCCTGGTCGAGCAGGCGACGCGGATCGACGTCCAGCGCACGAGAGAATGCGTCCGCCATCTGTGCAATGCGTCTAGGATCGAGACAAAGGTCGTCTCTGTCAGCCGGATCGTAGAACATATTGGCGGCGCCAAAGCCCACTTCACCGACCAGACCGACGGGATCTATCACCAGCCAGCCGCGACTGGAGAACATGATGTTTTCATGATGCAGATCGCCATGTAGCCCACGCAGTTCCGAGGCATTGCTCATCATTTGATCGGCTATAATCGCCGCGTGGACGTAGTCAGTTTGACAACCTGCGTTTTGATCATCGCGCGCCCGCTGAAACAAAGCTGCAAAGCGATCCCGGATCGGGAGAAGGGCAGAAGGCAGGGGTTCCTCAGATGCGGCATACAGCTTCGCCATTAGTTCCGCTGCAATTTCGGTCGCCTGGTAGTCGCCGTGCTCGGCAACGATGTGAGAGAGCATTCGCTCCCCGGCATATTCGAGCAACATCAGATTGTTCTCACGACCGAGCAACCGGACTGCTCCCCTCCCATTGCGCCATACCAGATAGTCGGCCCCGCGCAGTTCATCAGCAATGTCTTCTATAGGTTTCAATCCCTTGACGATTGCAGGAGTCCCGTCTGGCAATGAAACTTTCCAAACGAGGCTGGAAAAGGTGTCCGCAATGAGAACAGGTTGCGAAACGTGCCAATGAGCAGGAAAAACAGGCGGCATGAAGGGGTCGTCTCAGAAAACGGAAAATAAAGCACGCTAAGGCGTAACTACCCTCGGCTACACCGCGTCGGCACCACGCGGCTCTTTCTCCCCTTGCAGCGAAGCAATCAGCGGGCAAGAAACGTTCCCTTGCCGCGCATGGCAGGCGAACACAAGTTCGGATAGCACGGTTTCCATGCGCGCCAGGTCGGTCATTTTTTCGCGCACGTCCTGAAGCTTGTGCTCGGCCAGGCTGCTGGCTTCCTCGCAGTGGGTGCCGTCATCCAGCCTCAGCAGCTCTGCGATCTCGTCGAGGCTGAATCCGAGCCGCTGGGCTGATTTCACGAAGCGCACCCGCGTCACATCCGCCTCGCCAGAGAGGCCGAGCGCGGCCGTGAGGCTTGGACGCTAGGGCAGGGCATGAAAAAGCCCGTAGCGGGCTGCTACGGGCGTCTGACGCGGTGGAAAGGGGGAGGGGATGTTGTCTACATGGCTCTGCTGTAGTGAGTGGGTTGCGCTCCGGCAGCGGTCCTGATCAATCGTCACCCTTTCTCGGTCCTTCAACGTTCCTGACAACGAGCCTCCTTTTCGCCAATCCATCGACAATCACCGCGAGTCCCTGCTCGAACGCTGCGTCCGGACCGGCTTCGTCGAAGGCGTCTATCGCGGCCCGCAACAGCGGCGAGAGCGGAGCCTGTTCAACGGTGCCGCCGCGCTCGCCGGCATCGCTGTCGCCGGCCTGCTCCTCAAGCACGGCCCCAACAGTGAAGTAGCTGATTGTCATCAGCGCATTGACGGCGTCCCCGGCCGAAAAACCCGCCTCGCAGAGGAAGCGAAGCTGCGCGTCGGCCGTTTCCATCTGCGGTGCGCCCGGTCGCGTGCCGGCATGGATGCGCGCGCCATCGCGGTAGGCGAGCAGCGCCTGCCTGAAGCTGCGGGCATTCCCGATCAGAAATGAGCGCCAGTCGTCGTCGGCTCTCGGCACCGAATGCGTATGATTCTCCGCCAGCATGGCTTCGGCCAGTGCGTCGAGCAGCGCCCGCTTGTTCCTGAAGTGCCAGTAAAGCGCCGGCTGCTGAACCCCCAACCGTTCCGCCAGTTTGCGTGTCGTCAGACCGTCTACGCCGACCTCGTTCAACAGGTCCAGGGCGGCACGGATCACTGTATTCGGCTGCAACTTTGTCATGCTTGACACTTTATCACTGATAAACATAATATGTCCACCAACTTATCAGTGATAAAGAATCCGCGCGTTCAATCGGACCAGCGGAGGCTGGTCCGGAGGCCAGACGTGAAACCCAACAGACCCCTGATCGTAATTCTGAGCACTGTCGCGCTCGACGCTGTCGGCATCGGCCTGATTATGCCGGTGCTGCCGGGCCTCCTGCGCGATCTGGTTCACTCGAACGACGTCACCGCCCACTATGGCATTCTGCTGGCGCTGTATGCGTTGGTGCAATTTGCCTGCGCACCTGTGCTGGGCGCGCTGTCGGATCGTTTCGGGCGGCGGCCAATCTTGCTCGTCTCGCTGGCCGGCGCCACTGTCGACTACGCCATCATGGCGACAGCGCCTTTCCTTTGGGTTCTCTATATCGGGCGGATCGTGGCCGGCATCACCGGGGCGACTGGGGCGGTAGCCGGCGCTTATATTGCCGATATCACTGATGGCGATGAGCGCGCGCGGCACTTCGGCTTCATGAGCGCCTGTTTCGGGTTCGGGATGGTCGCGGGACCTGTGCTCGGTGGGCTGATGGGCGGTTTCTCCCCCCACGCTCCGTTCTTCGCCGCGGCAGCCTTGAACGGCCTCAATTTCCTGACGGGCTGTTTCCTTTTGCCGGAGTCGCACAAAGGCGAACGCCGGCCGTTACGCCGGGAGGCTCTCAACCCGCTCGCTTCGTTCCGGTGGGCCCGGGGCATGACCGTCGTCGCCGCCCTGATGGCGGTCTTCTTCATCATGCAACTTGTCGGACAGGTGCCGGCCGCGCTTTGGGTCATTTTCGGCGAGGATCGCTTTCACTGGGACGCGACCACGATCGGCATTTCGCTTGCCGCATTTGGCATTCTGCATTCACTCGCCCAGGCAATGATCACCGGCCCTGTAGCCGCCCGGCTCGGCGAAAGGCGGGCACTCATGCTCGGAATGATTGCCGACGGCACAGGCTACATCCTGCTTGCCTTCGCGACACGGGGATGGATGGCGTTCCCGATCATGGTCCTGCTTGCTTCGGGTGGCATCGGAATGCCGGCGCTGCAAACAATGTTGTCCAGGCAGGTGGATGAGGAACGTCAGGGGCAGCTGCAAGGCTCACTGGCGGCGCTCACCAGCCTGACCTCGATCGTCGGACCCCTCCTCTTCACGGCGATCTATGCGGCTTCTATAACAACGTGGAACGGGTGGGCATGGATTGCAGGCGCTGCCCTCTACTTGCTCTGCCTGCCGGCGCTGCGTCGCGGGCTTTGGAGCGGCGCAGGGCAACGAGCCGATCGCTGATCGTGGAAACGATAGGCCTATGCCATGCGGGTCAAGGCGACTTCCGGCAAGCTATACGCGCCCTAGGAGTGCGGTTGGAACGTTGGCCCAGCCAGATACTCCCGATCACGAGCAGGACGCCGATGATTTGAAGCGCACTCAGCGTCTGATCCAAGAACAACCATCCTAGCAACACGGCGGTCCCCGGGCTGAGAAAGCCCAGTAAGGAAACAACTGTAGGTTCGAGTCGCGAGATCCCCCGGAACCAAAGCAAGTAGGTTAAACCCGCTCCGATCAGGCCGAGCCACGCCAGGCCGAGAACATTGGTTCCTGTAGGCATCGGGATTGGCGGATCAAACACTAAAGCTACTGGAACGAGCAGAAGTCCTCCGGCCGCCAGTTGCCAGGCGGTAAAGGTGAGCAGAGGCACGGGAGGTTGCCACTTGCGGGTCAGCACGGTTCCGAACGCCATGGAAACCGCCCCCGCCAGGCCCGCTGCGACGCCGACAGGATCTAGCGCTGCGTTTGGTGTCAACACCAACAGCGCCACGCCCGCAGTTCCGCAAATAGGGGTCGTTTGCGGGAGAGGGCGAAATCCTACGCTAAGGCTTTGGCCAACGATATTCTCCGGTAAGATTGATGTGTTCCCAGGGGATAGGAGAAGTCGCTTGATATCTAGTATGACGTCTGTCGCACCTGCTTGATCGCGGCCGCGATAGCTAGATCGCGTTGCTCCTCTTCTCCATCCGCGTTCCAAGCTGCGGAAAGGCACCCATAAGCGTACGCCTGGTCGAGCAGGCGACGCGGATCGACGTCCAGCGCACGAGAGAATGCGTCCGCCATCTGTGCAATGCGTCTAGGATCGAGACAAAGGTCGTCTCTGTCAGCCGGATCGTAGAACATATTGGCGGCGCCAAAGCCCACTTCACCGACCAGACCGACGGGATCTATCACCAGCCAGCCGCGACTGGAGAACATGATGTTTTCATGATGCAGATCGCCATGTAGCCCACGCAGTTCCGAGGCATTGCTCATCATTTGATCGGCTATAATCGCCGCGTGGACGTAGTCAGTTTGACAACCTGCGTTTTGATCATCGCGCGCCCGCTGAAACAAAGCTGCAAAGCGATCCCGGATCGGGAGAAGGGCAGAAGGCAGGGGTTCCTCAGATGCGGCATACAGCTTCGCCATTAGTTCCGCTGCAATTTCGGTCGCCTGGTAGTCGCCGTGCTCGGCAACGATGTGAGAGAGCATTCGCTCCCCGGCATATTCGAGCAACATCAGATTGTTCTCACGACCGAGCAACCGGACTGCTCCCCTCCCATTGCGCCATACCAGATAGTCGGCCCCGCGCAGTTCATCAGCAATGTCTTCTATAGGTTTCAATCCCTTGACGATTGCAGGAGTCCCGTCTGGCAATGAAACTTTCCAAACGAGGCTGGAAAAGGTGTCCGCAATGAGAACAGGTTGCGAAACGTGCCAATGAGCAGGAAAAACAGGCGGCATGAACATCAACCCCAAGTCAGAGGGTCCAATCGCAGATAGAAGGCAAGGCGTTCGCGGTCGGGGGCTTCGATCCCCAATACATTGAATAGGACAGCGAAGGCGCGCTCTGCTTCATCTGGCGCTGCCCAGTTCTCTTCGGCGTTAGCAATCATGAGTGCCAAATCGGCATAGCGATCTGCTGTTCCGAGCCGCCCAAGGTCGATCAGACCCGTGCATTGAAGAGTTTTAGGGTCCACCATGAAGTTCGGCATGCAGGGATCACCATGGCAAACAACCATATCGGTGCGCTCTTGGTCGAGCCGCACCGGTAGCTCTCGTTCGACACGAGCCAAAAGATCGAGCTGCGGCGTACTCTTGTCCTCGTCCGGTAAGAAGTCGGGATTGACGGCATTGCGGGACACCACATCAACGGCGCGTCCGAACATTCGCGACAGCCTGCGCTCAAACGGACATTGATCAACCGATAGGCTGTGAACAGCGCCAAGTTGCTGCCCCATTGACGGCCACGCTTTGAGCAAATCCGCTCCAGACAGATCAGCCGCCGGTACTCCCGGAATTGCCGTTATCACCAAGCATGCACCCTCCTGTTCCTCCTGCCAGTTGATCACCTCGGGGCAAGCCACACCTCGACCTTTGAGCCAAATGAGGCGGTCACGCTCTCCAGCGAGCTCACCGCGGCAGGAAGCAGGTGCGATTTTCGCGAAGGCATGCCCGTCACCACGTCGAAAAACAAAATCACCAGATTCTCCGCCTCTGACAGGCAACCAGTCAGAATGCGATTCACCAAAAAAAATATTAGTTCGATTCAATGGAGGTTCCTTCAGTTTTCTGATGAAGCGCGAATATAGAGAAATATCCCGAATGTGCAGTTAACGAATTCTTGCGGTTTCTTTCAGCGCCGCCAATACCGCCAGCCCGTCGCGCAAGGGGCGCGGCTCGTGTGTGCGGATGAAGTCAGCTCCACCTGCGGCGGCGGCAAGCTCTGCAGCGAGTGTCGCGGCCCCGACATCCCCCGGACCACGGCCTGTGAGCGCGCGCAGAAAGGATTTGCGCGAAACAGACAGAAGCACCGGCAAATCGAAGCGCAGCCGCAATTCATCGAACCGCGCCAGCACCGAGAGCGAGGTTTCGGGAGCAGCCCCCAGAAAAAACCCCATGCCGGGATCAAGGACAAGGCGGTTGCGTTTGATACCGGCACCCGTCAGCGCCGCGATGCGCGCGTCAAAGAACGCCGCAATGTGATCCATGATGTCGCCAGCGGGTGCCTCGCGCCGATCTGCCTGCCCGTCTTGCACCGAATGCATAACGACGAGTTTGGCAGATGATTTCGCCAATTGCGGATAGAACGCAGCGTCTGGAAAACCGCGAATATCATTGAGATAGGCTACACCACGCGACAAGGCATAGGCTTGCGTCGCGGGTTGATAACTGTCGAGCGAGACGGGAATGCCATCTGCCTTGAGCGCGTCCAGCACCGGCGCGATACGCGCGATTTCTGTGTCGGACGAAACAGGCGCGGCGTCGGGATTGCTGGATGCCGGACCGAGGTCGATCACATCTGCCCCCTCGGCCATCAGCTTACGCGCCTGCGCAATGGCTGCGTCTGGCGCCAGATACCGGCCTCCATCGGAGAAACTGTCCGAGGTTATGTTGACGATGCCGAAAATGATGAGCGATTTATTCATGGGGGCTTCTATAATAATAATAATCGAGCATGAGTCTCATACGGATGCTCGGGTCGAAAGGGAATCCCCAGGCGAGTAACCTGTTTGCGGTGATCCATTAGCTGCAGGAGCAGAATAGCATACATCTGGAAGCAAAGCCAGGAAAGCGGCCTATGGAGCTGTGCGGCAGCGCTCAGTAGGCAATTTTTCAAAATATTGTTAAGCCTTTTCTGAGCATGGTATTTTTCATGGTATTACCAATTAGCAGGAAAATAAGCCATTGAATATAAAAGATAAAAATGTCTTGTTTACAATAGAGTGGGATACAGACACGCTTGATATGTTTGGAGATGGGGTTCTAGGGATTTTCCCCTCTAAAAAGACTTAATCCTCTGTAGACCACACCAATAAATGGCTGCGGAGGTGG
>NZ_JAWOVC010000048.1:0-7198 GCF_033339735.1 Vibrio sp. 2033 | reverse complement strand
CGAAAACATAAAACGAGAATACCAAGGTCAAGTTGAGAAGGATATCGTAAACAAACACGCCAAAGAAGCGAAACGACTCAACAAGAAAGAAAACGAGATCTACGCTATCAAGCAGCAAACAGAGAACAAGGAAGTGGCGTTACAAAAGCAAATAAGAATAGTCAATCACGCACACCGTCGACAAAACCAACAGACACAGAGTAAGTTAGGTCAAAGAGATCGACTGAGCGCAGAGAAGAAAATAATGGCAGAGTTCTTAGATGAAATAGACTGGAAGTTCACGGATGGAACAAAAATCACGTATACCGCTCTAGCAAGATTAGCAAAGAAACATAGAGGCCATTAATCAGATAACAACCCTAAAAAGGGCTGTTATCTGATATAGCTTGTTTAGTGCCACACATTACAATTTGCCAGTCGACTTCCAACGGAAGTAAGTTCTTCGACTGATACCAAGCTCAACCCAAGGTTCGTTAAGGCTAGGTCTACCTCCACCTTTTGAAACTTTTCCACCCTTAGCACCTTTCTTAGCGTGCCATTGGCTTTTCTTTTCTGGCGTGAATTCTCGATACGTCCAGTTAGCGATCGACTTCGCTATCGCTTTCACTTCTGACACGGGCAAAGGAACATTGAACTGGCTATTCGTACTTTCTACTTTGTCGTAGACGGCTGCATTCCACTTTCTTTTGTAGTTAGGCGCCCAGTATTCCCGAATCGCTCTATATGCCCACTGACGAGTGTTATCGAACAACTCACAGTTACGGCCAAGACCAGACGTTTCGCTACCACGTAACGGGTGGCCTTTCAGATCGAGGTATTCCGCCAGTTCATCGAGTGTGTACTCGTACTCTGTCCAAAACTCATTTTGCCAATGTGGGTGCAGTGGATTTTTCGTCAGTAGTCCTGCGAATCCACGATCCGCTTTCAGACGCTCAATCATCGCGGATTCAATCGCAGCTGCGTAGCGAATAGGTTCACTATGCGCGATATCAGACGTACAGAATGGAACTTTCAAGCGATACGCAATGTGTGCGTGTGCGTTCTCTGGGTTCTTTGAAGTCCAATATGGTGTGGGAAGATCGTTGTCGTACCAAGCCAACACACCGCCTTGTCGATCAATATCAAAGACAAGGTAAGTGACCAACTTCGGTTGGTTCACTTGCAGATATTTTTTCTTAATCGCTGTACTTTTTGGGCGTATGTAAGTGACACCGAGTTCATCGGTGCAATACGGCTTATGAGGAAGCGTCTCGATTAGATCGAGTTGAAATGCGTTTGATTGTTTAGCTTTCACACATAACTGCACTTATGGCGGTTACGTGTGGATTGTCTTTGTCTTTCCATGTGTTAAAATTACCTTAAGCTTTAGCCCTGATAACTCTCCATTCCGCCAAGTTTGAATGAGTTTCGGGGCTTTGTTTTATCTAGAGTTAATCTTACTCCTCAATACCTTACTTCGCAATTTCCCTTCGCTTTTCTTGCTTTCAGGCACAAAAAAGGCCGCTATAGCGACCTTTCGAGAATCATTGTTCTACCGAAACACTGCACTTCGCACAAAGTGACATTACGTTAAATCCCACTCTTCACATTAAGCGACATGTTACCACCTAACATGCCGAATTTATCTTTAAGTCTTTGAATTTATGTTGACCATGAAAGATTAAATGAGCTTAGATCTGAGTAGAAATACGGCTTTTCGCCGTATAGAAAGCGTTATGTGTTTTTCTTGCAAGCGCCATGATTAATCAAAACTTTTTTCTAGCCATGCGGCATGGGTGAATTAAAAAACGGTGCCTTAGAGCGTCAATTTGGCGCCTTATTTTTGCGATTTTAAGTGGTTGTAAGTTGCTGTTTTTAAGGTGTTTATTTTTCTTGAGAACTGGTTGGTAAATGTTAGTCTTCGACTCAAATAGAAAGAGGGCTAGAAAATGGATAAAACAGACCAGTTATATGTACAAGCAGACTTTTCACATCAAGACATGAGTGGTCAGTATTTTAAAAATTGCAAATTTTTCTGCTGTTCCTTTAAACGAGCGAACCTCCGCGATACACAATTTGTAGATTGTTCTTTCATTGAACGAGGTGAATTAGAGGGGTGTGATTTTTCTTACTCGGATCTTAGAGATGCATCTTTTAAAAACTGCAGTCTTTCAATGTCGTATTTCAAAGGTGCAAATTGTTTTGGTATCGAGTTCAGAGAATGCGATTTAAAGGGTGCCAATTTTTCTCAAGCTAGCTTCATGAATCAGGTATCGAACAGAATGTATTTTTGTTCAGCTTATATAACAGGTTGTAATCTTTCATACGCCAACTTTGAAAGGCAGTGTATCGAAAAGTGTGATTTGTTTGAGAATAGATGGATTGGCGCAAATCTGAGTGGTGCATCATTTAAAGAGTCTGATTTAAGTCGGGGAGTATTTTCTGAAGGGTGTTGGAGCCAGTGTAGGTTGCAAGGTTGTGATTTGAGCCACTCGGAGTTGTATGGTTTAGACCCTCGGAAAGTTGACCTTACAGGTGTAAAAATCTGTTCGTGGCAGCAAGAACAACTTTTAGAGCAATTAGGTTTAATAGTAGTTCCTGACTAAATTTGATGGTTTGAACACACACATAACAAACGCCTCAAGAGGGACTGTCAACGCGTGGCGTTTCCAGTCCCAATGAGCCGCTGTGGTTGCAGTTGTTGTGTTTGAGTTTAGTTGTTATGCGTTGCCAGCCCCTTAGGCGGGCGTTAGCCCTCAGGAGGAAAAATGAAAATATCCATTATGGCAGCAGTTTCTGAGAATGGAGTAATTGGCTCTGGATTGGATATACCTTGGCATGTACAAGGTGAGCAGCTCCTGTTCAAAGCTATGACTTACAATCATTGGCTTTTAGTCGGTCGTAAAACTTTCGACTCAATGGGTAAACTTCCCAATAGGAAATATGCTGTGGTTACTCGCTCAGAAATGGTCTCGAATGATCCAGATGTTATTTATTTCACCAGCATTGAATCGGCATTATCTTACTTAGACAATACGACAACACATGTCTTTGTTTCTGGTGGTGGTGAAATTTACAAAGCATTAATCGAACAAGCAGATGTTATCCATCTTTCAGTGATTCATAAGCACATCTCTGGCGACGTGTTTTTCCCTTCAGTTCCACAGAGTTTCAAACAAACATTTGAGCAAAGTTTCAGTTCAAATATTGATTACACGTACCAAATTTGGGCAAAGGGCTAACAAACTGTTTAAGAGGGATTCACAACGCGTGGCATTTTTACTATGCGTTGGTTTTAGTGGTTAAGGCGGTATGCGGAAGCTTCGGTATTGCGTTGCTCACCCCTTAACAGGGCGTTAGAGCACTCCTAGTAAAGTAACATAGAGTTAACAAAATAATGTTAGATAAATTAGTTGGTAAGGTTATTAATTTCAAAGCGGTCACTAAAACCAAGGTACAGTTTGAATTAAGTGAAAATAATTGTGTAATCGAACTTCAAGTATCTGATGCTTGGGTTATTAATCGTAATGATGAAGTTACTGTTGTCGGCGAGCGGGACTCAAAAACAGGTAAGTTTATTGCCTATGCTTACAATAACCACACAAAGGGAGTATTTGGTAAGTATGATGCCCAAGTAGTAGGTGGATGGTTGTTTGTTGTTATTGGGCTATTCTTTTTTTGGGCTATTTTTCCACTGTTCTTACATGTTCCTGCAGGAATCAAACAGATTTCGCTTGGGAAAAAAGTTAACGAAGCTTTTGACTTGGTGACACAGAGCAAAGTGCTCTAACAAAGCATTTAAGAGTGATTCGCAACGCGTGACTCTGTAACGAAAATCACCTCCCCCTATTGATTAATGTATACCAATTTCATAGAACCACTTGAAGATGTATACATTAATCAGAATCCAAATTTATGCCTGAGCCACACTCAAAATCGGTGTCTATTATTCCTATTATGTTAAACGGGCGAGTTAGCTATCAAAAACAGCCCTTAGAACGCCATCAGAGGCTCTAGGCACGTTTTTAAGCACTTACTATGCCCTACTGACCCAGAAATCGGGCTGAAAGTTTGTGACGCTTTTCAGGCGATTTACAGGGCAAAGATGGCGCTGTTCGTTTGAAACAAAAAACGCCCTCTAAGGGGCGTTTTTCTAGGTTTTATCAAAAAATTAAGTAATTTAAAGATGCAACATTGGGTTCATCTGTTGGTGCAAGATCCGGATAACAAAGATATCGAACTCTCGAACTCGATAAAAAATGGCGTGTTTCTGATGATCATGACGACGTACGCCAGAACGAAGTTCGGAACAATCTCGACCAATGAATGGTGCCTCTGACAGAGTTTGTAAACATTGTTCCATTTCATCGGTGTAGTTGTCGGCTTGCTCTGCGCCAAAATTTAAAAAGGTATATTCGTAGATATCCCCAAAATCGTCTGCTGCTTTTTGGGAAAGTTTATACATGCAGCTTGGCCTTTCTTCTTGCTGCCACTTCTTTTAATGACAAGGAACACTCTCCGCTCGCCTCACCCTCATCGAGCGCTTTTCGCAGTAAGTCTTGTTGATTCTCTTGTTGTTCGAGTAGTCGCAATGCACTTCTCATCACTTCACTTGTTGAGCCATAACGACCTGTTGCGATCATTCTTTCGATAAAACAATCAAGAGATTCTCCGATTGTGACGCTTGTTGTTCTAGCCATAAAATCACCATGTGTTAATTATTAACACACCTAGTATACCTCTTCATTTTCTCTTTTTCGCTAATTGCTTATCACACCATGCCATGAGCTGTTCGGCTTTCAATGTTATTACCCCCAGAGCCAACATACCCAAGATGTAACTCCACCCCAAAGCATTCCCCCAACCCGGTATGTTGTCACTCACCACAATGAAAACAGCGCAAAATGATAATGCTGTAAAAATAACTCGAATAAACATAACAGCCTCTTTCTCATAGATTCTTTTATCCACCTTACCATCAGCGTTTTGTTTCCTAAGTTTGGCTCTTGATCATGCAGCTCAAAAACGCCTAGCGTTCAAAATGCACATCACCGGCCCAGGATAAACTTGCAGTTTATCTTGGGCTAGTGATGCGACAAGCGCAGCGCGTCAGTTCGTGAGGGGCTACTGCCCCTAACCCCGTCAAATTCACTCAAAGCACCGCCCTGTTGCTACGCAATTCAGGCGGTACTTTTCGCAAATTTCGCGAGCCTACTCGCGCTATGTAGAATTTAAAAATTCCACATAGCGCGAGCTTTAATAAGCTTTTATATAATTTCACGCAACAAAAAGCCTGCAACAAAACAATATTGCAGATAAAACGTGAAAATGTCACAATGGAATTTCCATAGCCCACTGCTGCTTATGCAGGAACCTGACCTCTACAACCTCCTTGGTTTGGTCTGCGAAAATCAAATCCGCGCTTAGTCAGAGAACTAAAAAATGATTTTGCCTCAGGGGAGTACGGCCTAGTTAACACCGTACACGTTGGTTTTAATTACTGATACCAACGGTGCTTCTCAAAGCAGCGAAACACAAAAATCAGTACGCACTTCACTGGCGGAAAGTGAACGTGAAAAGGTGTGAACAGTCGGCCTTGCTATACGAAAAAAAGCAAAATTGGCGAACGGCAATGCCGTCTGGATATTTTTACGAAAATATTTAGCTAGTTCTTACGCCCACATCGAGATTTTTATGAGCTTTGATCCAGTAGCAGCGACCGAAGCTGCAAAAAAGACCCGTGCTTTACGCAAAGGCAAAAACTATAAGAAACGCACCTCTAAACTTGAACCGTTCCGTTCTGAAATCGCCAAAATGTACAAGCATGGCGCATCTTTAGAACTGATTGCTCTGCACCTCCAAACTGAACACAAGCAATATGCAGCTCGCAGTACCATCCTCCGATATATCCATTCCATCGGAGTAACACGCAATGGCTAAAGGGCACTTCGCAAAATCAGAAAAACAAGCCGCTTCTGTCATGAAAGAAATGCAGGGGAAAGGTAATGCCATAGAATCGGTGGGAACGGCGAGGAACTACGAACAAGCATTGAAAACCTGTTGCGATTATCTGAAAGAGTTCAAGCTTGGCTCTCTAAGAGAACTAACCCCAGAACAAGCAAAAAACTACATAGAGTTACGCGCTCACGAATGTAAACAAAGCACAATCGACATGGATCGTCAGGCAATACAAACAATGATGCAGCATGTCACACATAAGTTAGAACCCAATCAAACACTATACCCACCCAAAGAGCTTCCTACATCTAAAAAAGAAACTATTGAAAACTCTCGTTCTTACACGCCAGAACAGGTCAATGCGATCATTCAGCACCAAACCGAGCAACATGCACTCTCAACACAACTTTGTCATGAAGCGGGTCTACGCGCTCACGAACTGTACACACTACGACCTTCTGGCGAAGTAAATCCGAGTCCACGGGACGTACACCAAGATAAATTTTCCCAACTCCCCAATGACTCAAAAACCTACACGGTTCAAGGGAAAGGCGGTCTCATTCGTGAAGTTCAAATCCCCAACCATTTGGCAGAAAAGTTAGAAGAACGCAGACTCGATACACCACAGCAACTCTCTGACAGGGGCGTGAATTACGAATCGCATTACAACATAGCAGGAGGACACAAGTTTTCTGATGCGTTCAGCAAAGCGAGTTCTCGCGCTCTTGGGTACTCCAACGGAGCACACGGCTTACGCCATAGCTACGCACAAAACCGCTACGAACAACTGGCTAACCACTTTGAGCGTATCGATGTCATGACGATTATTTCTCAAGAGCTAGGGCATTTCCGCCCCGATATTACAGAGGTATACCTACGATGATTTGGGGATTTTTGACGGTAATTGTTGTGGGATTGGTATTGCTTTTTGCAGCACCATTTCTTGATTTTCTAACTCCCGATAGCACGATTTGGTTAGTAGACTTATCCAACTCAAATGGTCCTATTTTACTAGCACAAGGCGCAAAAACGCTCTGGTACCAATGGCAATCATGGGTTTACATATTCTTGTTTAGCCTCATGACAGCGTTCATTTTAGGTTTAATTTACAACGGCATTCGCACATTCGCAGATGAGTCGTTACTCAAAGCTAAGAAAGAATTAGCTAAAAAAACGAAAGAGATCGAAAACATAAAACGAGAATACCAAGGTCAAGTTGAGAAGGATATCGTAAACAAACACGCCAAAGAAGCGAAACGAC
>NZ_JAWOVC010000047.1:0-7522 GCF_033339735.1 Vibrio sp. 2033 | reverse complement strand
CGCCTTACTGGATCTATGCGGTTACAGTTTTGCACCGCGATACGCGCAGTTCAGTAGTGTCATCAATGATCTGTTTGATGTGACTGAAAGTGAACAAGGCAGCACCATACTGGCGCTAAAGAAGCCTATCAGAACGAATGTTATTACAACGGGATGGCAAGATATCAGGCGTATTGTTCTGTCACTTCAGACAAAGCGGACGACACAAGCAATGCTGGTAAGAAAGTTGTCTGGTTACCCTTCTGGACACCCAATATTACAGGCTCTGACGGAGTATAATCGACTGGTTAAAGCGCAATATTTACTTGACTACATCGACGATGCCAGTTTGCGGCAGTATGTGCAACGTGCCCTGAACCGGGGAGAAGCATGGCACTTCCTTAGACGAGCCATTGCGTCGGTGAATGGTGATCAGTTCCGTGGCAAAAACGAGTCTGAAATCGCTATCTGGAATGAATGCGCAAGATTGCTTGCCAATGCGCTCATCTACTTCAACTCCGCGATACTGAGTCATCTTCTGGGACACTTTGAAGCGACAGGTGATGAAGAAAAAGCGGCTATCACTCGTGCTGTTTCGCCCGTTGCATGGCAAAATATCAACTTAAGCGGGACGTATAACTTCACCAATACCGGAAAATTGCCTGATATTAGTGAAATTACGAAGCCAATCGTGGATGATTAAGCTTGGAAACGAAAGTAACCCACAGCTGGAGGCTATATAATACAAAGCCTGTAGCATTCTATGTTACTTTAGAGGGGAAAATCCCTAGAACCCCTTCTTGGCTCATAGTTATTTCCAAGCTAAAGCTATGGATTTTATGAACGCGTCTGGGCGTAATAAGATGATTACAGGGTTGGAAAAATCAATAGAGTTGTTCAATGAGGTTGAGGACATCCTAAACCCAATCACAATGACTGTCGCAGCAAAGTATGGGTTAACCGAGGAAGTTATTGCAAATATTCAAAAACAGGCTCTGGAAGATGCGAAAACCGACCTTTAACAAACGACTATGGCGTCAATAACTAATTTTTAGCTATGTTCTAATCCTACATGATGCATCTCTTAGCATATCACAACCATCTTGCGAACACATGCAATAATAGCAAGCGTTTAAGGTTTCAAGATGCTTTTTCTAATCTGACAAAAACGTTTTAATACACAGCTCTAAAACATTTTTGTCCAGATACGTGTTCCAGCGGATGGTCAGACAACCAGTATGATACTTTTATAGTCAATTGTTGTGAGATTGAAACATGGTAGTACCAATTGGTATGAATCTTTATTTATGTCAGCGTGACATTTAGAACGGTACTGACAGGCTTACTTGAACATTTAGTATGAAACTTTATTTCTCTCCCAAATCTACGGGGACTTCAAACCATAAATATACACGGTATCCACCACCTAAACTACACCACAAGCCGCTGTTACGACACCAATAACCTTAACTACCTCACTCGCTTTAACTCGAATTAAGCGAGCTTCGCTCGCAAAGAATCAAGCTCCCTTTCGCGTCTTCGACGCTAACGAATAAGGGCTTCGCCCTAAATATTTCTACTCCTTGGTGGCTTCGCCACTGCTAAGACCCCCTGGAAAAAAGTTTGGCGTAGCCAAACATAGATATGGATAGATAAAGATAGAAATAAATCGATATGAATAGTATTTACCAATCTAAGAAGCGGCGAAGCCGCTGGTTCTCCCAGGGGGGAGAATGCTCAAGAGGCGGCGAAGCCGACCTTATAGTTACAGCACGTGCGGATGGAGCGAAGCGGTGGGGGAGAGGCACCAATGAGTACCTTAAAGTGTGGTGGATACCGTGTATAGTTGACTAATTTTTGTTCGATAGTGGTTCAAATGAGGTCCGATTTAGACCTCAATATTTGAAAACGAAGTATTAAGTTAAAGCTGATAATGGCCAAGCAAATGTACTCAATGAGTTGTCTGACTCTTTGATTTTCTCCACAAGGTCATCCGCTCCGACTTCAATACCACATTCATACAGTCCATAAACCTCTTTTACAAAGAAAGGTTCGTCCGAACTAGTGTCCTTTACCATTTTTCGATTAAGGCATTCATTAATAAATGTTCTAGAGACATGTAAGTTCTCAGGATGTTGCCTGTTCCAGGTATCGATCGTATGCATTCTGGAATCTTTGATATGAGCGAGGTGCTGACTAATTTGTCCTCCAATTATCGACACTATGACAGTAATCGAAAACAATATTACTTTTAGACTAAGACGGATCGCAGATTTCATGCAGTATTCCTATTATAGAGGGGGATTTATTCTGATTTGGTGCTTAACGAGGTTGTTTGTGAAAGCTCTATCAAGTTGTAGTTAGGTCATGACATAAAAGGAACACCAGCCTTTTCTAGGTCTTGCCATGTAAGGGGGGCGTTCTTCACTGTACGGGGTGTTTCAAAGTGAACATTTTCGGCTTCTGAAATAAACATTCCTCTATCAGGATTTAAAAGATCCATGATTAAAGTGCCATCGGGATGGACAATAAACTCCAATTGATATCCCTCCGGTACATTTGGCCATTTATAATCCTCAGGAATGATGCCTTTAAGCCTTTGCGAGACAATGGAGACTGTCAAAACTTCATCTTTATCAATTTTTATCATATCAATCATACTCTTCGTTAATATTTGTACCAAAGCTCATATGGAAACTAAGTTGATCAAATTATCAACTAGCTCAGCATGAGGTTTTCCTAACATACGTATTAAAATATATGGTAACATTAGTATTGTTTTTTATACGCGAATGACATCTATTATTCAATGTTTAGTCTAGACTGCCTAAGAATGGTTGAGGAAAAGCTAATGTTTAGAACAAAGTATTTACTGATAGCACTATCTTGTACTGCTTTGATTTGCCTGATTTTCTTTAATAGCGGAGCATACAAAGACAATTTCGAGGTGGTGGCCAAGGTATGTGGTCTACTATCACTAGCTAGCTGGCTAGAACGTACAAAGCAGATATAACAGATAGTCGTCATGTGGCCAAAACCTATACATCCATATCTACTTAAAAAGCATGCGTACAGGTGTGCTCTAGATCCATATCGACACACGTTGATGACACTCCAGAACTATGACGACCTGATAAACCTAGATCTGCAGGTGCTTGATACTCTCTATCAACTAGAACATTTGATAGTCAGTCATTTAGAAAAAATGACAAACCATCATATTAACTCAATTACTAGTGGTAAGTACCTTTTCGGCTTGAAACTAATAGAGGCGGCTATACACAGACTTCCAGTACCGACATTCGAAAATATTGAACTGACATCGCGATCAGATAACGGCGTAAGACAAATCCTCGCGATAAAAGTGTTGTAACTGAGAATATTTGAACTAGGAGACTCAAGATTGGAAAGCGCAGTAACTAAAACAAGATGTACTGCTAAGCGCAATACATCAACGAACATCGAAAGGGCATGCTCTGCTAGTTTAGAAGAATTACTTTCAACCTATAAATTAATTGAAAGTATGGGAAGGTATGATCCTCTCTGGATCTCTTTCGAAAGAAACAGAATTGAACAAATTTGCAAAGTTAAAGAATGGACTAGGGTTGGTTTAAAAGAGCTCAATTGTATTTTGTCTTTGAAAGATATGATTAAGCTCGCCAAGAAAGAACCTAACCTAACACCACTACTTGACAGGTTATCAGGGTGTTATCGCGTTAGAAGTACCAATACTTACATGGTAAGTACCTCAAGCGAACTCGATTTGTTGAAGATTGAATTTACAGCAGCAGCACGATTTACTGTCGCAAGTTGGATGTACATTGCATTTTCTACCCATTTTGAGGACGGAGTTGAGCTAGGTTGGTCAACCATTGATGCAATATTCGAATCTCAATCACTCCCTTCAACACATCCAGACACATGGACAATGGACAATTTCTTATACATCTAGGAGGTAATAATATGATGCATTACAAAGACTCTGTATTTTCACCAGAATGGGGGCAGTTCACCAGAAGAATAGTTATATTGGCATTTTCTCTAACAATTGTAGGTTTAGCTGCATGGCGATTCTCTCAATTAGAGTCTTTTAATCTGCTTTATATAGTAATTCTTCTTCTTGGTATCCTTATCCAGGGGCTATACCCAATTTATGCTGAACGCAAAGAATTGAGACGCAAGCTTTACAGAAGACACTTGAGTACACTTAATATTGATATTCTCGAGAAGTATTTAAATCAAGCTGAAAGCGATATAGAACGAGATTTGATAGAAGACACCATTTCAACAATACGTTATTGATTGGTGATTGAATGGATATCAAATTCGACACTACTGAAATCTATCACGAGAATCGACACCAAAACCTTATGCGTATAGTCAACCAAGACTACAACCGTAAGATTCAGAACTTATGTAGACATTTAGATATGCCTCACTTGGCCAGTTATCTCAGCCACAGATCCAAGCCTCAGAAGAACATCAGTCACAGACTAGCTAGAAACATAGAAACAAAGCTCGGTATGCCTATTGGACAACTTGATGAGGCCATTTCTACCATAAATGTAGACCCAACAATTGATGATAACCTCCCAATTGACAAGCTTGCCAGATCTAGGAATTTAGAGATCCTATTGACCCTTATAGGGAATGGCAATATTAGCAAATTGAACTCAGAGCTAGGTTGTCATTTGAACAATCATTTAGGGCCCAATAAATCCCGTATGCTAGGAAAAAAGTTAGCAACCAGAATTGAAACTAAACTAGGGCTACGCCCTGGCACCATGAGCGTGAAATGTACTTTCAATGATTTTCTACCATATTTAAACAGGGACCAATTGACTAGGCATATCGAGTCTAAACAAGAAGAGTATGATGAACGAATGTCAAAACGTAGAATAATAATTGAACAAAGGAATGATATCGTGAGCCAGATGTTGAAGAAGATAGCCAGCTTTCTGGAAGGCAGTGGTACACATGAAATATTAGAGGATTCTGATATTAGAAAGGTGTATATCCCTGTGCCAAACCACAAAAATGAACTCCCAATATTAGTTAGCTGCGAAACTAAGCCATCAAACAGATTCTTAATTTTATGCTCTAAAGGTATGACAGAGCGACACGATAAACTCACAAACATGATTTTAAGCGATAGGGATAAGTTTGAAACAGATGTCGGTGAAATGGACCATTATCCAAAAATCGCTGTAATAAACGCCTATGACCGAGAGTTGGCGATGCCATCGTTGAATAACCCAGAAATTACATTAATTATTAAAAAGGCTTTGTATCAGCTCAGTAATTTGACAGACGACTATTTGCTAGCAAAGTTTAAGTTAAAAACGGTATATAACGAACTAGTAACCGCACAACTCCAATACGTAAAGTCATTCAGTTCTGTGCAAATCATTAAAACAAAGGAGCTGTTACATCGAGGTTTTTCAATACCCAATATTAAGTTGCGTGGAACAAGGGAACTTAGCCACTCTTTACTAGTACCAGTTAGCAATAGCAAAGATACCTTAAGAGAAGTACGGGAGTTTGCAAAAGGAAGTGGTACTGACTTCGTATTGCCCATCTGTATAAATAATGGCAATGTGGTGTCAGACCAATTTGTGCCTACCAAGACCTGGCTGGCCAGCCACATATAGATACAAGCTTGATCATAACCATATAAAAACAAAAGATAATTGATACATACTTGGTAACATCTTAGTATGTGTCAATATGGTTTTTTTTTACGCAAAGTAGGAAGTATGTTGTTCTTTCTTGAAAAATTGGGGATCAAGGCAGCGATGCACTGTCGGCTCGTGAATGGTAATCAAGAGCATTTATTATGGGGACTGGATTGGAACTCGAAAAGAGCACTACTTGAGTCAAAAAATCGCTGGTTTTGGCTACCTTTACAAAATGTAGAAATATCGAATGTTACAAACATAGTCGATAAACTTTCGGAGTTTTACGCTTCACATGATGAAAAGATATTAGGTGTAAATTGGCTTGAAGGCACACTATTGATATCTAAAGATACTCACTTGGATTGGGTTACCGAAGAAGATCTCGAGCTTCCTTAAATCATAACCTAACTGTTTAAAGAAGGATTAATTTATGGCCACTGTTGCAGCATTACCTTTCCCTCAACTACCTGAGTTTTTTTCATTTTTCGCAACAAACCCCTACGGAATAGTAATTAGTTTACTATTAGGATTGATCATTAGTGGCGTTGTGTTGAGAGGACTAGTTGATCTGTTTAGAGGTCAACAAAAGTAATAGCTCAATTTTGTTTAGTTTTTAGATAATACAATTTAAGACTTATAACCTGATGAGAAGCGGCATGTTAGAAAGAACAATGGAAAGAGAGCTCATCTTTCATGGTACACGAGCTAAGGAGTTTGATAAATTTGAGTTAGGCATGCTAGGTACAGGCGAAGGCTGTAATGATGCTAATGGATTTTACTTCGTTTCTAATCTGAAAGGAGCATGCTATCACGCTGACTATAAAGCGAGGCAGGTAGGTAAACCTACCGTATATGTGTGCGCAATAAAGGAACAAGCTAAAGTAGTAACTATTGGTAAATCCATTTCTATGCACCCCAAATATCTACAGCAACATTGGGATAAATTACCAGTGTGGATATCAACTAAGAGGGGTAAAGAATGGTACTCAGAACTTGCAAAACCACCTGAAAATCGAATACACAATGACCTAATTGATTTGAATGAACGGAAACGTTGTCATATTTTGCGTGAAAACGGTATCGATATCTTAAAGGATTTTGAGAGTGGACAATTTGTAGACGGTGGGTATCATGGCCGTTCTCATTTAGTGTTAAATCCAGACTCTATTGATATAATTGAGACTTTAAATGTAGAAGAAATATATGATGAAATATCTGGGAGACCCAAATTTTACCACCTCCGTAAAGAGCCTTGTATATTTGGTAAATCAAATATTTTAAGCCGACTTTGCGAGTATGACTGAGTATATTTTGACCCGTTTAAATCTTTCAGATATTAAGTTTAACATAGACATTGTTCTAGCATACCCAGGTTAAATATCAAATTGAAAGGGCTGGTGGGTGTTTTATAACCAGCCTTTTTGATGAACAAATAATATTTAAAACTAGATATAACTAGTCATGAAATACAATTATTGTATTTCATGCATTGAATATTCCAAAACAATCCCCACCTTAATACTAATACTAACAATAAAACGGATATAATATGTTCGACTCACTTAAAAGCACCTTTCCCTGGTCTATTATAGCTATCGTTGCTGTATCTGGCTCTGGAGTCGTCGGTGCAAAACTATACAAAGAATATCTCAAAACTACCGGGCCAGCAGTTGTTCAAGGCATTTCCGACAACGAAGCGTACAAAGACTTTGTTGACTGCCTGACGGTGGTAGATTTAGAGCGTTCTAGCTTAATGGGGTTCTAGGGATTTTCCCCTCTAAAAAGACTTAATCCTCTGTAGACCACACCAATAAATGGCTGCGGAGGTGGGTTACTACTTATAAGTGTGGCAAATTAGGTAAATA
>NZ_JAWOVC010000046.1:0-7627 GCF_033339735.1 Vibrio sp. 2033 | reverse complement strand
TCATTATTGGCTCCGTGAAAAATGTAACTACACACATAACAAACTGTTTAAGAGTGATTCGCAACGCGTGGCATTTTTACTATGCGTTGGTTTTAGTGTTTAAGGTGGTATGCGGCGGCTTAGGTATTGCGTTGCTCACACCTTAACAGAGCGTTATATGTACAGTTCAACCGAGCAGCAATATGTAGTGCTCGGTTGAATTGCAGCTTAAGGATAAGGGTCTTTGGTCGCATCTCCTTGACCAGTAAGAATATCCCAAGCTCTTAAAGGATGTGGTGTTTTAGAAAAGTTGGGACATGGTGGAAGTGAAGTTTTAGATTGGTTGGAATATATCTTTCCGCAATCGGAGCATTTATATGTTCCAGCAGACACATCGCTACCATACGGGACATTTTTTCTTTTTACCATTAGTAGGGTCCTTATTGTTTTTAACCTTCCTAACTTTAAGGTTATTTGCGTGTGATTTTTGTTATCAAGATCTCAGATATAAGCCTTTGCGCATATAACAAAGCGTTTAAGACGGATTCCCAACGCTTGGCATTTTCTGTTTGATTCAGCTTTAGTGGTTACGGCACAATGGTTTAGGTAAGGTGGTAGCGTTGCTCACCACTTAACGCGGCGTTATGTTTTAAGGAGGAAACTTGAAAGCTGGTGTAACTATAAGCTTGGCTCAAATCCCGATCGTGAGAGGCGACTTATGTGGGAATATTGAAAATCATATTAAAATGATCAAGAAATCATCTTCTTACAAAGCTGATGTTGTCGTTTTTCCGGAATTATCATTGACGGGCTATGAGCTAGACTTGGTTGCTGAGCTGGCTTTTTCACCTGAGCCGTTGAGTTTTAAAGAACTATCTCAAGCGTCAGTTGAAAATGAGATTATAGTTATTGCAGGTTGTCCGCTAAAAGCTAACAATTCCTCAAAGCCAACAATAGGTGCGGTAGTTTGTTTTCCCGATGGCTCAGTCCAATTTTATTCAAAGCAATATCTGCATGAAGGCGAAGAGAAGTATTGTTCTTTTGGGACGACCGATTACTTTTTTACTGTTAATGGGCATCAAATAGCACTGGCTATTTGTGCCGACTTCACAACACCGGAACATTCTCAGCGGGTTAAAAAGCTCGGTGCGGATGCTTATGTTGTAAGTGCTCTAATTTCTGGTAATGGCTTTACCCCTGATTCTAAAATCCTATCCGAAATTGCTTTAGAACACCGAATCCCTGTACTTCTAAGCAACCATATATCAGAAACAGGTGGCTGGGAAACTTGTGGTAAAAGTTCAGTTTGGGATTCATTTGGGAAGCTCGTTATTAGCTCTAGCGAAAAAGAAAGTGGTTTGGTTTTGTGTACCATTGCTGGCAATGAGCTCGAGGCTACTAAAACATAACAAACAATTTAAGAGTGATTCAGCACGCTTGGCATTTTTAGTTTGAATCAAGTTTAGTGATTACGGTGTTCAATTTGAGTTTGTGGCAGCGTGCTTCACACCTTAATTGGGCGTTAGTACGGGTTTGACATCATAGGTCATAAGTCTTGGTGTTTATCTGTTTTGGCGCTCGTCTTTACACCTTTCAGTTTGTACCTCCCACGTTCTTTCCGGTGGCACTATATGCGGAGTGTTTGCTTTGATTTCACCGTTTACGGCTTCTAACTCTTAGTCTATTTCTTTAGCGCTTCTTCATTTTCGTCGTGGCTTTTGAGAGAACCTTGATTACTTTTGGCGTGGCTGTTGAAGTACGAGGAAAGAATCCTTTTCTAATTTAAAGTCAGTAAAAGTAGCGGAGTTCAGTACGTTTTTCTTCTAGCCAACTTTCGTCTCTCTATCGATTTTAAGTTTTGTAGCTGCCCGTCTCACTTCAGTGTTCAAAGCCTTTCATATTATGCCACTTTTCAATATCTTGGAGCGCACAAATAGAAGTAGCGCATTTACTAACAAATTGCTTAAGAGTGATTCGTAACGCGTGGCATTTTTACTATGCGGTGGCTTATGATGATTAAGGCGCCGTGCGGTAGCTTTTGTATTGCGTTACTCACACCTTAGCAAGGCGTTATGCTCTAGGAGGGAATTTTGCTCAATTTACTGAAGAAAGTGGTGCTAATCAATCTTGTTGCAGCATTGATTGTTATTCTCTTAGCTCAGTTTGTCCCCTTCTTTGCTACTACTCAGCCAGTCGACTTTCTGTTCTTCGTTGTTATCGTGAACTGGGTTTTAGCAAAGTTTATGTGGGAAGGTGGCGTATATAGTAAAACAGCGCATATGGATGATTCTAGAACAGATAAAGTTTACAAAATGGTAGAAGGTCATGATTTCGAAGA
Organism: Vibrio sp. 2033; assembly: GCF_033339735.1. Taxonomy (NCBI): domain Bacteria; kingdom Pseudomonadati; phylum Pseudomonadota; class Gammaproteobacteria; order Vibrionales; family Vibrionaceae; genus Vibrio; species Vibrio sp. 2033. The sequence continues at coordinate 5,310 of NZ_JAWOVC010000046.1, read as the reverse complement.
AGACCAACGAGAGCAGCATAGAATGAACTTCCAGACAGGTTTGGTTTTCTTTATTGCAGGGCTTCCAGCGTTTATCACTTGCTTAATTCTCCAATTTCTTTGAGTACGAGCATAACAAATTGTTCAAGAGTGATTCGGCACGCGTGGCATTTTTACTATGCGTTGGTTTTAATGGTTAAGGTGGTATGCGGAGGCTTCGGTATTGCGTGCCTCACCCCTTAACAAGGCGTTAGGCTTACAGGGCGAGAAACTATGAAAATACTATATTCGGGCGGTCTACAAATCCGCTCTAAAGATGCACAAGAGCGCTTGTTAAATGTTGATACTTTCTTAGATGGTGAGTTGGCTTTCCACAACTTATACCGTGAAGTCAAAGCAAGTGATTTTCCTATCGCTCAGGATTGCTTTGGTGACCAGTTTTTTATTCGAGATAATTTGGTGGTCAAATTGAATGCAGAAACTGGTGAAATTGATGAATTTGGTTGTACTTGGGAACAGTTTTTGGCTTGGGTTGACGAGAACCCAATTGAAAGGCTTAGCATTCCGAACGATTTGGATTTACAGGCTGGCCAGTTGTTATTCGCGTACCCACCTTTTTGTACTGCTGAGGGAAATAATGCATCTATAAAAGCAATAGATGGTGTGGAGTTAATCAGGTTTCATGCTGATTTTGCAAAGCAGGTAAACGGCGAACTATAAGCCTAACAAAGCGTTTAAGGCAGATTCGCAACGCTTGGCAATTTGGGTTTGAATCGGCTTTAGTGTTTACGGCACAATGGTTTAGGTTAAGTGGCCGTGTTGCTCACTACTTAACGCGGCGTTATAGCGCACGATAAAATTGAATATGGATGGTCATGGATAATATCGAAAAAGAGCTCTATCAAGCAGCAATAGAACTAGTAAATATGCGATATCCTTCTGGTTGGGGTGGAGCTGCGGCTGTTAGAACAGAGTCAGGAAAAATATTAACAAGCATTGCTCCTGATACTAAAAACGATGCTCTTTCACTATGTATGGAGGTGGGAGCGTATTTAGAGGCTCACAAACTCAATGAGCGAGTGACCCACTCATTATGCCTGTGTCGTGAGAGCGAGAAAGATGAATTTCTAATTTTTTCACCATGCGGAGTTTGCCAAGAGCGCCTCGTCCATTGGGCTGGGGATGTCAAAGCAGCAATTACGACTTCAGGGAATGCATTGGTTTTCAATACTATACGAGAATTAATGCCTCATCATTGGTCACTTGAAACGGCAAAGCGCTATAACAAACTGTTTAAGAGTGATTCGCAACGCGTGGCATTTTTACTATACGTTGCGTTTAGTGGTTAAGGTGTTGTGCGGAAGCGTCGGTATTGCGTTGCTCACACCTTAACAGGGCGTTAGCTTAAATCATTAACAAGGATGTGTAATGAGAAGTAAAAAATGGATATTTGCAGGTATTTTACTCATTGGTGGACCCTCATTATTGCCATTTAGTTTGGAAGTGATCTCAATAATTGAGCTGTTTGGTCTTTTCGGCTTGTGGACAATTTATTCATCTTACGCCGAATATTTGGTGAATCATCCTCGGTTTCAAAGAGGTCTGCGTTTAGCTACCAGTTGGGACTTTCAGCCTCAAATGTTGTTCTCGCTGAGAGATCTTAGGACATGTCCACAGTTAGTTTTTCATATGCTCCCTATTCAAAGTGTGATGGTCTGGACTTTGAATATTATGTTTTGGGGTAGTGTGGCTTGGTGCTACATAATTTAAGCTAACAAATTGTTCAAGAGGGATTCGCAACGCGTGGCATTTTTACTATGCGTTGTTTTTTGATGATTACGGCGGTATGCAGCGGCTTCAGTATTGCGTTGCTCACCCCTTAACAAGGCGTTATGTATTTTAATCAGTGGTTTAGTGATAACTGACTAATTAACGTTGGAGCTACTGTTAAAGCAACTAGAAACGAGTAAAAGCATGATTCGTATTATTAAGAAAATTTGTGGGTCATATTATGCTCCTGGAGTTATCATAGCCATTTTTATTATGTCGATATGTGTTGTAGAAAATAGAGTTATTGAGGGGCCATACACTGATAACGATGTGTTATACCATAAAGCTGAGGTAACAGGTAAGCATGGTACAGCTGGTCGTGGATTATCTTATGAAATTATTTTTGATAAAAAATACAAGTGCGATATTAAAGTTCAAGGGTATGACTTTAACTTAATAAATAATAACTATTCCCTAGGATATGGTTCGCACAAAGATACAGAAAATCTAAGTGTTGGGCTAGTTAGAACGCATGTAGATAATATTTATTATACTGTTTACGTTAAGGCGGGAGATGAAGTTCTTCTTTCTAGTTCTGATGGTCTTAATAAGATAAATAAATCTAATGCTGAGCAAGTTAAATGGAGTGTTTACTTAAGTCTTATGGCATTTGTTTTACTGTCTCTAATCTTTAGGTTTCTAAGGAAATATTATTAAATTATCTGTATAAAGTTTGCTATTAAATTTGTGCAACCAAAATACATAACAAACTGCTCAAGAGGGATTCACAACGCGTGTCATTTTTACTATGCGTGGATTTTAGTGACTAAGATGGTATGCAGCGGCTACGGTATTGCGTTGTTCACCCCTTAGCAGGGCGTTATATGCAATGGATTGGAATATTTATGAAAGGACTTAATAACATCTTAACTGGTTTTTCCTGGGGAATTGGCTTCTCAGTTGCACTCATTCTGAGTGGGTTGGTTTATACCAAGTTCGTTGAACCGTCGCTCGAAAATATTCTTGAAGACAAAGAAATAGATGATAAAGCAATTGAGTATTTGGCAGATTTCAAAACTGCCTATGGTTTAACATTAGAAAATGTCTTCAAAGATGGGGGCGATGTGCGTTTGGCTGTCGTACAGGAAAACCTGACGGAAGAAGCGTTATATTCTCGTGAGGTTTTAGCATCTGCGTTCGATGTGAATGGTAATTTTATTGGTAATTGTATCGGTGAAAATGAAATCTTCATTATGCAGCCAAAAGAAACCTCTTATCTTGAAATCAAATGTGGGTTTGTGCCATCGCAAGTCGAGCAAATCGGATCATTTAAGTTAAGGATTAAGCCGATTTAGTAAGCACCAGAAAATTGCATATAACAAACTGTTCAAGAGGGATTCGCAACGCGTGGCATTTTTACTATGCGTTGGTTTTGGTGTTTAAGGTGGTATGCGGCGACTTTGGTATTGCGTTGCTCACCCCTTAACAGGGCGTTAGCCCACAGGGTTCAAATTTTAATCATGGTGTTTGTATGAGTTTACAAAGATATAGAAGTAGAAGATGCAAAAAAACAAAGATAGTGGTCGTTATCTATCTATTGTTTCTATTGTGATTGCATCAGCCTCTGCATTTTTTGCGGGCAGTACTTTTGTTTACCCTAACTTTATTACGGATCGTGATTTGGTGGGTTCTGTAGTTCAAATAGAAACTAAGGAAAACGGAAGAGTATTAGTAGATATTGCATACATCAATGATGGTAATGTTGACGAAGTAATACTTGGACAAAAGCTAGTGTTTACTGATGATTACAAATCATATTTTCATTCTAGCCTGGGGAAGAATGATAAGTTAGAGCCGATCGTTTTGAAACCGGGTGAAGAAAAAGTTATTCGCTTTAAAGAAGAATTTCATAAAGATTTCCTCGAAGACTTTAAAAATAAAGAAAGAACAGAAAAAGCAAGTTATCCATATATCCGTGCAGGCGTTGAAATATCTCTTATTGATAGAAGTGGTGTAGGCTATAAAGTTAAGTACATGGGAGCTCTTGCATCTAGATTAGATGACTATGCTGTAGTATCAAATTTTGGTGCATTTTCTGTTGATGGAAGTTCATTTTCTCTGAATGAAGCGTCAGTTATCAAGTAGTGGTCTAACAAACAATTTAAGAGTGATTCGGCACGCGTGGCATTTTATTATGCGTTGGTTTTAGTGATTAAGGTGGTATGCGGTGGCATCGGTATTGCGTACCTCACACCTTAATTGGGCGTTATGTACTAGGAGGTAATGTGAAGAAAGTAAGCTATCTTCTCTTGGGGCTTTTATCGACATCTGTACTTGCTGAACCTAACGACGGACTTATTGGAACTTATCTGAATAGCGACAAGTTATCTTGTAACTTAGAAGTTAAGCTGTTTGAAAAACAGGGTAGAAACTACTTTGAGGTCAAGTTCGAAAAACGTCTATTAAGTGGAGAATATATACTAGATGAGCAATACGTGATTTTTGAGGGGTTAACTGCGTCTGAAGCGAGTGGACTTACAAAGCGAGAGGTAAGTGCTCGGATAGAAAGTGGGGAGCTATTGTTTCAAAACTATGGGAATAGTATGAATCCATATACTTTGTTCTCTGAATGTGCCGAGAAGTATCTGATACTGAGTAAAGTACGTACATAACAAACTGTTTAAGAGTGATTCGCAACGCGTGGCATTTTTACTATGCGGTGGTTTTAGTGGTTAAGGTGGTATGCGGAAGCTTCGGTATTGCGTTGCTCACACCTTAACAGGGCGTTAGGTGCTCAGGTGGAAACAGGAAGTTTTATGCAAATCAGGGAAGTAAGACCGAGTGATGCTCAATCAGTACTAGAACTCATGTATCAATTAGATCGTGAGTCAAAATTTATGATGCTAGAAGAGGGCGAAAGAACGACTACTCTTGAACAACAAGTGCAAATCCTAGAGTCATTTACCGAAAGTAACTCTAAGGTAATGTTCGTCATTTCAAATGAACAAGAGGTATGTGGTTTTGCTGTTGGTATTGGTAATACAGCTAATCGAAATCGTCACTCGATGTATTGCGTCATGGGCATCAGGCAATCCGCATCAGGTTGCGGTTATGGTAAACAACTACTAGATAAGCTCGAAATTTGGGCTTTAGAGCATGAGTTTACAAGGCTTGAACTGACGGTGATGTGCCATAATGTTCGAGCATTTAATCTGTATCGGAAGCATGGCTTTGAGGTCGAGGGTACTAAACGTAACTCCTTGAAAGTTGATGGCAAGTATATTAACGAGTTCTATATGTCAAAATTGCTCCGCACCTAACAAAGCATTTAAGACGGATTCCCAACGTTTGGCATTTTTGGTTTGCTTTGGCTTCGGTGTTTACGGCACTATAGTTTTAGTTCGGTGATCTGCGTTGCTCACCACTTAATGCGGCGTTATAACTCCGAGTACCCCACGTTTAGTAGACACTTTACTAAGTTAGCTCTAGGGTCTAATTGAGAGGTGATTTATGGCTAAACATCGTAATCCAGCGTACACCGAAGAGTTCCGTAAAGAAGCA
>NZ_JAWOVC010000045.1:0-8203 GCF_033339735.1 Vibrio sp. 2033 | reverse complement strand
TCGTCATGTGTACCTTTGCCCAATATCGGGCACGTTACGGCTCAGTGCGAATAGCAGAAGAGCTAAACGAAGCAGGCTATGCCTGCTGTGTGAATTATGTGGCTGATATCATGAAGGAAAAAGGTATTAGGGCGCGTAATGGTAAAGGGTTCAAATACAGCAAGGATGTGGCTGCTATGACGAATGTTGCCGACAATTTACTGCGTAGAGACTTTGAGTCTGAGACGCCAAATCAGAAATGGGTTACGGACATTACGTATATCTGGGTGAAGAGCCGTTGGCTCTTCTTAGCGACAGTGATGGACTTGCATTCGAGGCGCATTGTGGGTTGGTCGCTAGGGACAACGATGACCGTCGAGCTCATCACCAATGCCCTAAAAATGGCGTTTGAGTCACGTAAGCCGCCTAAGGGCGTCATTATCCACTCGGACCGTGGTGTACAATACAGAGCCTACAAATATCAAGACTTCATGCGCAAGCATGGAGGTGTACCGAGCATGAGTCGGCAGGGTAACTGCTGGGATAATGCGGTGATGGAGTCGTTCTACAGTCGACTGAAAGTCGAACTGATATACGCAGAAGACTATCAAACTGTCGAAGAAGCCCGAATGGGCATCTTCGAATACATCGAGGTATTTTACAATCGCAGAAGAAGACACTCAGCGTTGGGGCATGTCAGCCCAGTTGAGTACGAAAGTATGTAGTTATGTACTGTCTACTTTTTGTGGGGTACACCAGTGCTTAGGAGTAAAATGGAAATTACAAAAGCGAAACTTAGTCACCAAGCACAGTTTAAAGACTATGCGCAGTCCTGTGTAGAAGATGGTTTAGAGTTGTATGATGACGCAAAAATTGACAGTTGTGCGTATTTAAAAAAGAGAATTGCCTATTCCAAAGGGCAAGAATTACCCGCTGGCTGGTCTCCAATAACAACTTATTTCTGTATTGAATCTGGTGTCATTCTTGGTTCAATCAGGGTTCGTCACGGTACAAACGAGTACATTGAAAATGTTATAGGTCATATTGGCTACGAGACTAGACCATCAGCTCGTGGTAAAGGTGTTGCGTCATACCTTCTCGCATGGGTGCGTGACCACGTGTTAAATGACTCAGCTGTTGTCACCTGTTCAATTGACAACCTTGCGTCAAGAAAGGTCATCGAAAGTTGTGGTGGTGAATACCTTGGTAACTACACAGATCAAAGCGAGAACACTGTAAGGCGTTTCCGTCTAGCACGCACATAACAAAGCGTTCAAGAGGGACAGTCAACGCGTGGCGAGTTTGGTTTAAATCTTGGCATCTGTGTTTACGGCGGTAAATTGAATTTTGGTGGTAGCGCGTTGCTGCCCCTTAACGCGGCGTTATGTGTAGCCAGAGGGAAAGGCATGGCAGTACAGCTTAAAATCGGTGGCGACCCCTTATTCGCAGAGTCTTTAACCAAGACAAATATGGCAAGTTATTATCTAACTCGTGGGATTACGTGGGAGCACAATCAGTTTCTAAATAGTTGGGAAGAACTAGAAAACTACGAGATTTACCTAGACCAAGTTCGTGTCGGTGTTCTTCGTTTTAGCTATAGTGGCGAAACGACCTTTCTGAGAGACTTTCAACTTTTACCGGAGTTTCAAGGTAGAGGAATTGGGGCTAAGTGCCTTGATCTAGTCGTCGGGCATGCACTCAGTCGTCAATCCACTAAGCTAGTTCTACGTGTGTTTAGTGAAAACCCAGCTATCAATCTGTATGAGTCCAAAGGCTTTGTTAGAACATCTGAAGTCAAAGGGTTAGTGGAAATGGAAGTCCCTTTAAGTTCAAACACATAACAAACTGTTCAAGAGGGATTCGCAACGCGTGGCATTTTTACTATGCGTTGGTTTTAGTGTTTAAGGCGGTATGCGGCGACTTCGGTATTGCGTTGCTCACCCCTTAACAGGGCGTTAGACAAAGGAGAGTTCAGTGGTAGATATCGTTTCATCCAAAACTGCAATGGCAATTGGAAGTACTGTTTTTAATACACTCAAAGATGCTTATCAGTCCAGGCAAAAACAGAGGGTTGATTCGTTCTTTAAGTGCGTCGAACTCCGCTACGAACACATGACTGTAGAGCAGCAAGTAGAACTCAATAAAAACATTAATAGTGAAGATGGAAGAAATATTTTAGCGGGTTATGTTGATGCTATAACTCAAACGTCTTGTGAAAGGGTGCGTATGGCTGTTGCACTACTCTATTGTCAAGATAGTGATTTTGCTTTTACGGTCGCAGAACAAAGAGCATTTATCAGTGGTGTTGGTGGTATCACTGACCATTTAGTTGATTTCTTATTATGTGCTGTTCGCCATGAGGTTAGCCCGGGGCATTATCCTTACAATCGTCATATTATTCGGCAAGCACAAGTAGATGGTCTTGGTTTAGACGATTTAGATGGTGAAACAATTTATGCTTATGTTAACGACTTAGTGCGTAGAGGTCTGCTGTTGCCTGAACCTGCGGTTGGTGTATTAGCTAGTAAAGACAGTTGGTTTATTGGTTACGGTACGTCTGAAAAAATCCAAAAATTCGCTCAATTACTAGAAAAATCAGGAGAGTTACTGCGTTCGTAACTTTGTCTAACAAAGCATTTAAGAGTGACTCACAACGCTTGGCGATCTCAGTTTAAACTTGGTTTTAGTGTTTAAGGTGCAGTGGTTTAGGTTATGTGTTTAGCGTTGCTCGCACCTTAATGCGGCGTTATATTGTTTTTCAAGTTCAGGGATTATAATGGGTGAGTTATTTAACACTCTGATGGTTTGTGCGGTGCTGGCTTCATTGTTTCCGCTTATAAAATCCAGCAAGAGTTTTTATGATGAATGGTATGAAATGGAGAATGAGCATTGGCGTGCTAGAGGGGCTCCACCGTTCGTAGTGTTCCATTTTGGTATGTTCTTATTTGTCCCAATGCTTTTCGGCAAAGATCTGGATCAACTGAATAATAAGAGGTTGATAAAACTTAGGAATGATCTCAGGTACAGCTTTGCTATTTTTTCGCTACTGTTGCTCGCATCCCAGTTAAATCAATAAATTGGTTTTGGCAGCATCAATATAACAAAGCGTTTAAGACGGATTCACAACGCTTGGCATTTTCAGTTTGAATCACTTTTAGTGTTTACGGCACAATAGTTTAGGTATGGTGGTAGCGTTGCTCACCACTTAACGCGGCGTTAGATTAAATAAGGAGTCTTGATGTCAATTTTTACAGAACTTACAGAGATTGCAAAAACTATGAGTACAACGACTTTAAGTACTTTAGTTATTGCTATTGTATATTCTTTGTTTAAGTCAATAGATGTAATCAAGTTGCTAAAGAAAGCACTTGAGTCTTATATCAACGGAATGGGAAAAACTAACAGTATCACAGTAACAATAGTGAAGCGTGTATTTAAAGCAAATTCGATACTGTTAGATGCTTCTATGCTATTAAATTCAAGTGCATTTACTGTTGTTGAAGTTTTAGCGAAAAGAATTGCAGATTCAGGAGAAGACGCAAAAGACAACAAAAAAAATACTATAGTTGGTGTTATGCTGCTTGAAAAAGCTAAAAAAGGAACAGTGCAACAAGCAATATTAATTTCCAGTATAGCTGTCTACGTATCTAGCGTTTGGTTTATGAATAGTGATATAAATCAGTTTGTGTTGCTTTTTCTAGCATTTTTATTGCTAGCTGTGTTTGTGGATCAAAAGCTAATGGAGTTTCGAGTTCGCAAAGGATGGTACGGTAGCAATGAATTTGAGACAAGAGAGCTTATTGAATTTATTACCTTGCATTCTGACAAGGATGATTTCAATGATGGGAGCGGTGCAAAGAGAATCATACCAAATCCAGAGATTGATCTAGCAACTGAATGTGAAGCTAGTAAAGGAAAGGTAGTTATATGAATGCAGAACAACTAACAGTATTTACTAGAAAAGCAATTAATATTCTATTTGTATCTAATCCTAGGGGTACTAGCCTAGGGGTGCTGACGGGGATTGTGCTAGATGGACTGATAGGTTTGTTTAGTCCTTTTTTGAAAACAATTTCAATCATCAACATAAGTATTGTTAAGCTATGGCACTTGATGGGCTTAGGAGTCTTTATATTTAATATTCGACCGTTTTTAAATCGTTACAAGGTGGATCCATCAATTAATGAAGCAATTTCATACATTGAAACGCAAAAGCAATTAGGTCATATAGATGAATGGCAAGCAAAGCAAATGTATAGAAACCTTCACAATAAAGTTTTAGATAACGTTCTTCTAAATAAAGAGCAACAAGAACTTTCTAAGACTATAAACTCTATTGCTTCAGCAAGCGAAGGTGAAAAATAATCTAACAAAGCGTTTAAGGCAGATTCCCAACGCATGGCATTTTTAGTGCTATCGTTGGGTTTTGTGTTTAAGGTGGTAATGTTTAGTTTAGTGGTAGCGTTGCTCACTACTTAACGCGGCGTTATGCTTAATCACGTAAAATCAGTGATTTATGGTTTTTCTTTGTCCTCTCAGCTTTTTAGTTTTGTGCTCGTCGGCAAGTTAGCTTCAGTGGGCGCTGTTTTTCGGACACTTATTCTTTGGTGCTGGAAATTCACAGAGTTGCCTCAATCAACTTTCGGACAAGCGCGAGGTTAGGGCTTCTGGCTCAATCAGCAATTTGATCTTAGGTTTTTGAGTTTTGATTACCATAGTTCAAAGTCGGATTTCTAAAAATTATGAGTCATTTCAGTTTTCTAGCTTTTGGCTTTTGTTTGTGAATCAAAGTCGAGTTAATCTTGTATTCAGAAAAACGTAACTCATTGAAGCTTAAGCATAACAAGGCGTTCAAGAGGGATTCATGCCGCGTGGCATTTTTGTTATGCAGTGATTTTTGGTGGTGAAAGTGGTCTGCGGAAAGTTGGTTTATGCGGCATTCACCCCTTAACGCGGCGTTATACGAATAGAGGGAAATTATGTACAAAAGTAATGATTTTAACTTGGATTCAAAAGAGTTCAGGTTTAAGAAAGACTCATATCCTTTGTCTAAGATAAACAATGTTAGGGTTAAAAAGTTAAGTTTTCTTGATAATTTAGGTCAAGTTTTATTCTGGGTGTGTGTTTTTTCAGGGGCAGCTTGGTTAGTTATTCCAAGGTTGGAAGAGGTGCCACAATGGCTACTAGTTTTAGTTCTTAGTCTGACGGTTGTAGGTTTGGTTTTTGCTCTTTTTCGTTGTTCTAAATATGCACTTCAAGTCGAGTTTCGTCACATAGATGAAACGGGCGTTCAATGGGTTAATGTCGCTAAGTCATACTCAAAGTCAGATTGTGAGTTATTTGAACAGCAAGTGTTGGCACTGAAGAAATTCGTATAACAAATTGTTCAAGAGTGATTCGGCACGCGTGGAATTTTTACTATGCGTTGGCTTTAGTGGTTAATGTGGTATGCGGAGACTTAGGTATTGCGTGCCTCACACCTTAACAAGGCGTTAGGCTTTATGGTGATAAATGAATACAGTTAGAAAAGGTGATGAATTAGAAGCGGCTATTTTCGAGTTCTTCTCGACACAAATAGATCACGGACAATTCTGGGCTCACAAAGACTATTGTAAAATTTTTACTCAAAAGGGCTATTACTCAAGAGATAGAGAGAAAGACATTATTTTTGATGTGTCGATTGAGATTTATCTTCCAGGGCAAGAAACCTATTCAGTATTAGTATTAATAGAGTGTAAAAATTACAATCATCGTGTGCCTGTTGACGATATTGAAGAGTTTTATGCGAAAGTACAGCAGGTTTCTGGGGCAAATATTAAAGGAATAGTGGCTTCAACAAACGCTTTTCAAGATGGTGCTTTAAGGTTTTCCAAATCAAAAGGTATAGGTCTTCTGCGTTATTTTGAGGCTAACAATAGTGAATGGGTATTGACTCGTTCCCCATCCTCAATAGGTCGTACTGTTCAGGCTACGGAAAGGGCATCGATAAATCTTGCGCTTCAACAGGAAGATTTTGTCGGTAAAGGTTTTGATTGTTATTGTTTCTTTGGTTCTTCCTTTACTAATTCAACTTTTGAATTTTTCGAACAGGTTATAACTTCCGAGCTTTCAGAGGAACTTGTTGAGTCTGTTTGCTCTATTCGTACAGCAAAACCTGAGCCGCAAACATTAGTTCGTTATTTGGATAGCTCGTATATAGAATCCAAAAGTGAACTGCTCTTGGATTCTATTGGTTACTTTGGTGGCTACGTGCAAGACGACAAACTTTCCAAGTTTGTAAGTGAAAACTATGGTCTTTCTTTAGTGTTAAACGCTCAGTTGCAAGAGGGAGTCCTTGGCTCTATCGACTTTAGTAAAAATGAAATCAAGATAGACACAACGCAGTGTGAGACCAAAGAGCGAGCACGTTTTACACTTGCTCATGAACTCGGGCATTACATTTTGGGCCATGCAGACTATATATTGCGTGAGAGTTGCTATAACTCTCACCTAGATGAAGCAAGGAATGATGTATCCATAAGGGATATTATGCGTTTAGAGTGGCAAGCAAATCAGTTTGCATCGTCATTGTTACTTCCAAAGAAACAATTTGTAATGGCTTTTCTTGAGCAAGCTCGAACAAGAGGCATACATAATAGGGGATTCGGTGCTTTGTTCGTAGATGACCAATGCTGCAACAAAGAGCTATTAAACTTAGTTACGTTATCACTCATGAAGCAGTTTAACGTATCTAAAACCGTGATCATTATTCGTCTTAAACAACTTGGAATCATGCGTGAACCGGTAGGGCAAGCCTAACAATCTGTTTAAGAGTGATTCGCAACGCGTGGCATTTTTACTATGCGTTGCGTTTAGTGTTTAAGGTGGTATGCGGTGACTTCGGTATTGCGTTGCTCACACCTTAACAGGGCGTTATGTTGTCAAAGATTAAGTATGAAGATTTTAATATTATTTATAGCGGCATTATTGTCTGGCTGTGCTGGTTTAATTGAAAGTGCTAGTTCCCCAAATTATCGAGAACACAAAGCTCGGGACAGTGTATCGCCTAGGAATCATAAAGGTTCAAGGAAAAACAAATTAGTCGGTACTGTTGTACTCACGTTTAATATTAATAGTCAGGGTGATGTGATTGACATAATAGTTACTGATTCTGTACCTAAAGGAGTATTCGATGCTGAAGCTGTGCGAATATTATCAAAACGGAAGTATGCGCCTTCCGAAAAAGGGGAAACTGGCCCTAAAAAAGCTAAGTTCGAGTTTAAAATTTGACACATAACAAACTGCTTAAGAGGGATTCGCAACGCGTGGCATTTTTGCTATGCGTTGATTTTAGTGCTTAAGGTGGTATGCGGCGGCTTTTGTATTGCGTTGCTCACCCCTTAGCAGGGCGTTAGTTTTATGGAGGAAATATTGTGGAAATCTGGAAGTTATTGTTCTTTATACCTGCGTGTTTTGCACTCAATATGACTCCTGGTCCAAACAATCTATTGTCCATGAATAATGCTCGTTGTTACGGTTTCAAATCCGCTTTTATTGCTGGACTTGGTCGTATTGCTGCATTCGCTGTAATGATTGCCTTGGCTGCTTCCGGTTTAGCAGTCGTTCTTTATGCTTCTGAGACTCTATTTCTCACGATAAAAATTGTGGGCGCGGCTTATTTGTTGTGGATTGCCTTTAATCTTTGGCGTTCGGAAGCAAGTCCTGTTTCTGAACTAGAAAATACTCGCAACCGATTAGGTTTAGCTAAACAAGAATTTTTGATCGCCGCTGGTAACCCAAAGGCGATCTTAATCTTTACCGCCTTTCTACCACAGTTCGTCGATGTTTCAGCGAGTGTAAATGAACAGTTCTTCGCTCTAGGGGTTACGTTCCTCGTTTTAGAAATGGTTGCAATATCGATTTATGCGATATTTGGAATGTACTTAAGGCAGTGGTTTACGAAGCCGAAAATGGCAAAGCGCTTCAATAGAGATTGTGCAACTTTTTTGGCTATGTCTGGAGCAAGCTTGTTACTGAGTCGCCAGCAATAAAACTAACAAACTGTTCAAGAGGGATTCGCAACGCGTGGCATTTTTACTATGCGTTGAATTTAGTAATTAAAGTGGTTTGCGGCGGCTGTTGTATTGCGTTGCTCACCCCTTAACAGGGCGTTATGTGCTTGGAGGAATTAATATGCAAAAGAAGCAAATTGCAAAATACATATTATTTTTCCTTGGTATTGGAA
>NZ_JAWOVC010000044.1:0-9207 GCF_033339735.1 Vibrio sp. 2033 | reverse complement strand
TTTAAAATACAAAACGCCCGATGAAGTACATCGAGCGTTTTAGTTAAAAAGTGTCAACCCATATCAGGACGGGTCAGAAGAACGATACTCGTTACACTGAGAATGGGTAACGAATAGGATCGTGATGCTCGTACCCTTCAACCCAAAAGTCATCCAGTGTGACCCATGTTTCCAAATCTTCTAGAGATTTAATCTCTGGGTTGATATGGAACGTCGGCGCTTTTAATGGCTCACGCTTCAACTGAACATCGCGCATCAGTTCAAGCTGGTCTTCATAAATGTGAGCATTCACAATCTTATGAAATGCCTGACCAGGTTTCTTGCCCGTAATTTGCGCCATAATCGCCAAGAACACGTAAACTTGAACCATATTGAAGTTTAAGCCAAGCGGTACATCACACGAACGCTGAGTACTATTCAGGTAAAGCGTATCATCCAGCAATGAAAAATGGTGACTGTACATACAAGGACGCAAGCACCCCATGTGGAACTCACCCGGGTTGTAGAAGTTCAAGATTTCACCGCGATCATCAACACCACGCGTTAAGTCATCCACTATCTTACGTAGCTGGTCAACATGACCACCATCAGGTTTCGCCCAGGCGCGCCCTTGAACCCCATAGACACGGCCCATGTCGTCTTCACCTTTACGGTATGGGTTATTCAACCAGGCATCATTTAGGTTGGCATTGGCATCCCAGGTTTTCGTGCCCAGCTTACGAAAATCTTCCGCATTATCGTAACCACGAATATACCCTAATAGCTCTGCAACGGCCGCTTTCCAAAAACTTTTACGTGTGGTGACCAACGGAAATTGATTGTTCGCAACATCGTAGGTTAAATCCGCGTTGATTACGGTCAGGCAGCGCTTGCCTGTACGCTCATTTTCAACCCAAACACCTTGGTCAACGATGCGTTGACACAAATCTAAATACTGTTTCACACCAATACCTTACTTCGTCTTTTGTGGTAATTCGTCTTTGTAATGACCACGTTTGTATGCCCAAACCATCATGAGGACACCGATAACCACCATTGGCAGGGATAAAATCTGTCCCATGGAAATAAAGCCACCGAATAAACCCAAATGAGCGTCTGGTTCGCGCACGTACTCAACTAAGAAGCGGAATGTACCATATCCAGCTAAAAATAGCCCTGAAACAGAACCTAGAGGACGAGGTTTCTTGATGAACCAATTCAAGATGAAGAAAAGTACGATACCTTCAAGCGCCATTTCATAAAGCTGCGATGGATGACGTGGCAGTGGACCGCCATTTGGGAAAACGATCGCCCAAGGCACATCCGTTACTCGGCCCCACAACTCGCTGTTCATGAAGTTACCTAAACGCCCCATACCCAAACCAAATGGCACAAGCGGCGCGATAAAGTCAGCAACACCGAAGAAAGTTCGCCCGTTTTTGTGTGCATACCAGAACATCGCAGTAATCACACCCAGTAAGCCCCCGTGGAAAGACATACCACCGGTCCACACTTTAAATAGATACAAAGGGTCAGCCAGGAAGAGCTCAAAATTGTAGAAAAGCACGTAGCCTACACGGCCACCAATCACCACGCCAAGGAAGCCTGCGAACAACAAATCAGAAACCTGCTCTCGTGTCCAACCACTTCCAGGCTTATCTGCACGTCGGTTCGCTAACCATAGAGCAAACATAAAGCCCACAAGGTACATCAAACCGTACCAACGAACCGAAACAGGACCAATAGAGATTAAAACCGGATCAATATTGGGAAATTCAATATATCCCTGAGACATAAATCATTCTCTTCTTATCACAACAAAATAAATATACCCAAGTAACCTCTAGATGCTTGGTTCAGCGAGAATGACTTGGGTACAAACTTAGAGCAGCATGGTCGCTGCAACAAACATTAAGAACACCGCGAATATCTTTTTTAATACCGCAGTTGGAAGATTAGTTGCCAGCTTCGCACCCACTTTTGTTGTGAGCATCGAGGCCATAGCAATCGCTAATAAAGCGGGAAGATAAACATAACCAATACTGTATGAAGGTAAGCCTTCGACTTTATAGCCATGTAAGATGAAGCCGATCATACCAGAAATAGCAATCACGCAACCACAAACGGAGGATGAACCCACCGCTTTACGCATCTCTATCCCGTGTTTATTTAGAAATGGTACCGACAGTGAGCCACCACCAATACCAGCAAGGCTTGATACGACACCAATTCCCGTGCCGTAAACTACAGTCACAGGGCTGCTCGGCATAGGTTTACTGCTCGTAACTTTAATGGAACGAAACATTTGTACTGACAGGCAAAGAACAATGACACCAAACACTTTCGGCAAATAGTGTGTAGGGATCCACTCAGCAATATTGGCACCAACAAAGCCACCAATGACCACACCAGGCATCAACCATTTTACGACAAACATATCGACATTGCCGAGCTTAAGGTGATTCATCGCCGATGAGCCAGACGTGACAATAATACTCGCTAACGAAGTGGCTAAGGCCATGTGCATACTCATTTCTGGAGAGATCCCAGCAAGAGGAAGCAAATACAACAAGGCAGGAACAACAATCAAACCACCACCGATACCGAGTAACCCCGCCATCACACCCACAAAAGCGCCTAGCGCCAACAATAACAAAAATAAAGAGACGGTCACGATTTCCTACTTTTTACCTGCACGGATAAAGCCCGCAAAGCCCTGTTGAATGAAGAAGTCATGCATCATTTGATGAATGTCCTCCCCATAGGATTTTGTCATTGCTTGCTCCGCTAATTTTTCTAATTCTTCTTGTTGACTATGACGAATCAAATATTTCACCTTAGCCACGTTGGAGGTGTTCATACTCAAACTGGTATACCCTAACCCAAGTAAGAGAAGAGCGCCAAATGGATCACCCGCTAGCTCACCACAAATACACACGGGCACCTGATATTTATCACACACCTCATGGATTTGCTTAAGCGCTAACAGTACCGCAGGATGCATAGATTCATAGACATCCGCTACGCGCGAATTGTTCCTATCTACCGCTAATAAATACTGAGTTAAATCGTTTGTCCCGACAGAAACAAAATCAACACGGTGAGCAATCGTTGGCAACAGATACACCATCGATGGTACTTCAATCATGACCCCAATTTGTGGGAATTGAATTCTATCATCAAGCAAAACGGCTTCGCTGTGAGCTTGATTAATCAAGCTAATGGCATCGTCTAGCTCTTTTACCCCTGACACCATTGGCAATAAGATACTTAAGTTTCCGCTTTCTGCACTCGCTCTTAACATTGCACGCAGTTGGATCAAGAAAATGTCTGGATGATCCAATGTAAAACGAATGCCACGCCAGCCTAGAAACGGATTATCTTCTTCGATGGGCAAATACGGCAAAGGTTTGTCACCACCAATATCCAAAGTACGCATCACTACTCGTTGATTCGGATAGCTGTTAAGTATTGCTTGGTATTGATGATACTGCTCATCTTCCGAAGGAAAGTGATGCTGAAGTAAAAATGCAATCTCTGTTCGGTACAACCCAACACCATCAACACCTGTGTTGATGGCAATATTACTGTCTGCACTGAGTCCCGCATTCAGCATAATTTCGATATGGTGATTATCTTGCGTAACCGCAGGGAGTGCGAGGTCCTTGTTTACCATGGCAAACAATTCAGACTCTTCGCTTACTAAGCTGCGATACTCTCGCAACAACTGGCGGTTTGGCTCTAAGAAGATCTCACCCGTATAGCCGTCGACTATCCCGAGTTTGCCATTCACCACATCCGGATTAATGTTGGCGCCCATAACTGCAGGGACCCCAAGAGCTCGAGATAAAATGGCAGCGTGAGAGTTTGCGCCTCCCTCTAATGATACGACGGCTAACAAAAACTCTTTAGGTACAGAAGCGAGCAAGGTGGCAGTGAGTTCGTTCGCCACCAAAATAATGGGACGATCAATTGCAGAATTTTCTTGCTCGCTGTTGTGCAGAAAATAGAGCAGCCTTTGCCCTAACTCTCGGATATCTTGCGCTCTTTCACGCATGTATACATCCGACATTCTGGCAAATCGATTCGAGTATGACTCTACAACTTGGCGTAACGCCCAGTCTGCCCTATCTCCTTTTTCAATCTGCTTCTTCAAATCACCGCGAAGCATCGGATCATTCAGTAAGTGAGTAAACAGATCGAAGATCGCCAGCGCATCTTTGTTGATTTCACTGTCCAGTTTTTTCCGCATGCGGCGAAAGTCATTTAACGCTCGCTCTATGGCCACCAGTAGTGTCTCGTGCTCGCGTTCCTTATCTAACGTGGACGAAGGGAAAACATCCGATAAACTCGGCTGGGTATTGTCGAACCAAAACTCTCCAATCGCGACACCAGTAGACGCAGGCAAACCTTTTAATACCGTGGGTTTAGATGCTAACTGCCAATGCCCAAGATTCTGCGCATGTGCAATGAGCACCGCTAACTGAGCGGATAAGGTAACAAGAAACGATTCTTCCATTTCACTAAACAAGCGCGGCGTTTTTTGTTGGATCACCAACACACCTAAAACTTGTTTACGATGAATGATTGGAGTAGCTAAAAAAGAGTGGTAAATCTGTTCGCCGAGTTGAGGAAAGAATTTGAACTCGGGGTGTTTTGAGGCTTCGGCAAGGTTAAGGGGTTCAGCGCTTCGTTTTACCAACCCAACCAAGCCTTCATTGAAGTTGATATGAATACTATCACCTTCAAAAATAAGGCCTTGAGTTGCCATTAACTCAAGGCGCTGCATTTCTTCATTAGCAAGATAGATAGTACAGCACTCAGTACTAAGGGCAGCACAAGTCTCTTTCACCAATATATCGAGTGCCAGATGCACATCATCGACCCTGGAGACTTTCTCAACTATTTCCCTTAGCTGACTGAGCATGATTATCCTCTACGTTGCTTTTTTCTTTTCCCTTTCGCTTTTCTCTCTCGAAAAGGCATGGCTAAGGATGCAAATTCTTTCATCGCTCGTCGATAAACATCTCGCTTGAAAGAAACAACTTGCCTAACTGGATACCAGTAACTTACCCAGCGCCAACCATCAAATTCAGGGGATTTTCCGCGTTGCATATTAATGCGAGATTCATCGCATTCTAATCTCAGCAGAAACCATTTCTGTTTTTGGCCGATACAAACAGGCTTGGAGTCCCAACGCACCAATCGCTTTGGTAGCTTATATCTTAACCAATGACGACTTGTTGCAATGATCTTAACGTCTTTTTTCGTTAAACCGACTTCTTCGTATAACTCCCTGAACATGGCTTGTTCAGGGGTTTCACCTTCGTCAATCCCACCTTGTGGAAATTGCCATGAGTGTTGCCCGTATCGTTTAGCCCAGAAGACCTGACCATGGTTATTACATATCACAATACCAACATTAAGTCGGTAACCATCGCCATCTATCACTGGCTAACCTCTATGAATAAATTTTTTATTACCGTGATTTTTCCACATATCCCCATTACTAGCAAACTTACTGATGTGATATGAGCAAGATTTATTACCTTTTCACCATTTTTGGATATCTTTTAATCAAACCATACCTTATCAACACAAGAGTGAGACATTGCCCACATTTATTCACCTTTTCTGTGAATAACTTTGTGAAGAATTCAATTCAAATGAGTAATTCAGTTCAATCCCATCAAAAGCAAAACAAATGAACAAACAAAAAAATAAACATAAAACATTGATAAAAAGGTATTTATTTTTAAAAATAACGATAATTCGATCTTCAGTTTCTTGATGATCTTTTCACCAAACTCAGATCGGTCAAAGATCCACCAACAGGCTATTTATCCACACTCACCTGCTATTCGTTTAGATGATTACAACAAAATCAACCCCAAAAATGCATTTTAACCCCTGTTTATTCATACAGACCCCGCCAGGATCTTATCAATACCTCCTTCACCTGTGGATAAGTTATGAATTGATCGTTCTTACACCGCCTCGGTGAAATCTTAAACAGTAGATTTGGTCGGAGTTTGATAAACTATATTTTTTGTAATACCACCTTGTAACTATGAAACCAGAACCACAAACAGAAGCAGAGCTATTGGAACGAGCGCATGATATGGCAGGACTCAGTTTTGCTGAGTTGGCCGCCGAGGCGAATATGATTGTTCCTGAAAACTTAAAACGTGATAAAGGTTGGGTGGGTCAATTACTCGAATGGCACTTGGGCGCTCCAGCTGGCAGTAAACCTCAACAAGATTTCGCAAAACTAGGGATCGAGTTAAAAAGTATTCCGATTAGTTACTCTGGCAAACCTTTAGAAACAACCTTTGTTTCTGTGGCCCCCCTCACTGGTGTTCATGGTCTTACATGGGAAACAAGTCATGTTCGAAACAAGCTATCTCGTGTGCTTTGGGTACCCGTAGAAGGAGAACGAGAAATCCCACTCGCTGAAAGACGTGTGGGCAGTCCACTCATTTGGTCACCAGATGAAGAAGAAGAACGGATTTTGCGAAATGACTGGGAAGAGTTAATGGAGATGATCGTCTTGGGAAGATTTGATCAAATTTCCGCCAGACACGGAGAAGCGCTGCATCTTCGCCCTAAAGCCGCAAATGCAAAAGCGCTCACCGAAGCATACAACTCAAATGGTAAGCCGATGAAAACTCTGCCCCGAGGCTTTTACCTTAGAACACAGTTTACTGAACAGATCTTACTCAAGCACTACATTAACACTCAACCAGAATAAAACCATATCAGCTATTTAGTGCGTCACGAGCGATAACTCAATATCGCAGTACGAGGCTGCCTCTTCAGTGCCACATTCGTCATACGCATTGCGCAGCCTTAAATACGCTTTATCGACCCCTAGCCTCAATAGTTCTTCTTTTACTAAGTCTAGAGAGCCAAAATGTATCGGGTCTTCACCGTCTTTAATCGGCTCAAGTTGATGCTTGTACTCCACAGCTAAAAGATAGTCAGAGACATCAGAACACCCAATCACAAATACTTTGGGAGTTTTATAAGTATCTTTATGTGGACCATGTAGCCACATGTCCAATTGATGCTTCTGCATAACATACCTCCTTCACACGATCATTTAAGTGTAGTTAGGCTAACTGTAGCTTTCGAGTTTGCTCTTCCTTTATACGTAAATCATTTGCGATTGCGGCTAAAAATCCCCTATATTGGAGTCACTTATTTAGTCGGTAACTCTTCAAGGACGTGATATGCAATACACAAAACTACCGCACTCATCACTTGAGATCAGTAAAATCTGCCTCGGCACTATGACGTTTGGCGAGCAAAACACAGAAAAGGACGCCTTTGAACAGCTCGACTTTGCCCTCGATCATGGGGTGAACTTCATCGATACCGCAGAGATGTACCCTGTACCGCCAAACTCGGAAACACAAGGGCTCACCGAGCAATACATCGGTAATTGGTTAGCAAAAAGCGGCAAAAGAGAGAAAGTAGTACTGGCAACAAAAGTGGCTGGCCCTCGCAATGTTCCTCACATTAGAGACAACATGAGCCTTAATCGTCGCCACATCCATACAGCAATTGATGACAGCCTTAATCGTCTACAAACCGATTATGTCGATTTGTACCAACTACATTGGCCGCAGCGTCAAACCAACTGCTTTGGTCAACTCAACTACCCATACCCTGACAAACAAGAAGAAGTCACGTTAATTGAAACGTTGGAAGCGCTTACTGAATTAGTGAATGCAGGTAAAGTGCGCTATATCGGCGTATCCAACGAGACGCCGTGGGGTGTGATGTCGCTATTGCGTTTGGCAGAAAAACACGATTTGCCAAGAATTGTCTCCATTCAAAACCCATATAACTTATTGAACCGCAGCTTCGAAGTTGGCTTGTCTGAAATCAGCCATTACGAAGGCGTTCAGTTACTTGCCTACTCTCCTTTGGCATTTGGCTGCCTGAGTGGTAAATACCTAAACGGGGCAAAACCTGAAGGCGCTCGATGCACTAAGTGGGAGCGTTTTGCGCGCTACTTCACTCCGCAAGGTGTTAAAGCGACCGAAGCTTACGTCAATTTAGCTCAAGAGCATGGTCTAAACCCTGCACAAATGGCGCTCGCGTTTGTCAATCAGCGTCCATTTGTTGCTTCTAACATTATCGGAGCAACAAACCTAGACCAATTAAAAGCCAATATCGACAGTATTGATTTGCAACTTAGCGACGAACTACTTACTGAAATTCAAGCAATAGGTACAACTTACTCGAATCCTTGCCCTTAACAGTACCACCTTCAAACGAAAACAGCTGATCTTCAAGATCAGCTGTTTATCCAATGAAGTCATACTTCATATAAAAAGTTAAGCGTGTTGAATGACTCGTTAGCAACTCAGTCAGCCCAACACGCTAACGATTACGTCATTATTCGCGACGTTAAGACTCGACGAAGGTGACGAACTCGACGTTCAACTTTTACTGCATCCGGAACATTGGCACGTGTAGAACGACCATCGCGATCTAAACCAATATCTCTCAATAGATGAACATTCGTCCATGGAATATCATGAGCAGTTCGGCGTATGGTACGCTGCCATTGCTTTTCTTCGCGTTTAAGGTCTGCTTTCAATAGCAAAGTGGCCAATTGTAGGTAAATAGAGTGACGCATAATATTTTCTCCGATTATCGATGTATTCGACTGGGAAAAAATAGTGCGTAAAATGAACAGAAATATTCTGTTGATACTAAGCCGCTACTTTCCCGCAGCCTAGTAATAAATATGATAGGTTACGGATTAATTTTTATCTTGTGAGCCAGTGGTATTGGTATCATCCGATTTAAGGGTTATCGGAGCGATAGGCATACGATCAGCGCAAGCAGTGGTGTTAACAACGTAATGTTTCATCTTGCGCCTCCTAGCTAAAAATTAATCCGTTTATGAAAGGTATAACTCATTGAGTTACGGTTAAATTGTAAGCTTTGATGAATATATATCAAACATTTTTTGCCTTTTTGATTAAAAACAAATCAATACACCGCAATTTAGTTTCATATACTTTTACGTATAACATATTCACCTGAGGAATATATAAATTTGCGGATTTTATAAATCAAACCAAACAAAAAATAAAAAGAGCGGCTCTGTGGCCACTCTCTTTTATTGTATTTATTGTGCCGTCCTAAATAAGGTTGACACTTTCCACCCCCAAAATTGGAGAGTGTTATGAAATCAACAACTAAAAGAAC
>NZ_JAWOVC010000043.1:0-11470 GCF_033339735.1 Vibrio sp. 2033 | reverse complement strand
TTCAGGTAAAGGCAGAGGGTCTGGATATCCCTGTCATTCATGACCTTCAATGCCTGTTGTCTGACTACTGAGAAGGGCTGATTGTCATCAATATTCTCGTCAACAAACAGGTGAAGTAGCTCTGCCGCTTTCGTGACATTGTCCGCAGCTGACTGCCAGGACAGGAACACTGCTTGTTGTGCAAAGGCGTTGGCGGCTTCCTGTTGTTTTCGGATATGGTAAACAAACCCATCCGTCAGGCGCTCCAGTGCAAGTTGCATGCGCTCTGTCAGATGACACAGTAACCACAGGTGCTGCTGTGAGCGTTTGAAGCGCCGCACTTTACTGCCGTAGTAATCAATAAGGCCGCTGAAGTGTTGTCGATTTTTTAGCGACAGATTGAGCCTGTCCACAACGTCATTTATTTGCGTGTGCCATGGTGCTAACCGGTGGTAAATGGCGAGCTCTTTTTTAAGCTCAGGCACGGTCAGACTTTTGGCACCACCCCTGAGATGGCTCAGACTCAGCCCGTCGTCTTTAGTAGTGATTATGTTGTCCAGAAAGACGTTAAGTTCATTACTGGTAAGTTGATTCAGTTGGAGCGTCAGGTCTTTTCTGACCTGTTGCATTGTGCGGCTTATCAGTCTTTGAAGCACGGAGTACTTAGGAATGGCAATGTTATGGCTGGCAAGGTATTCAATGGCCGCATCAAAGAGGTGTCGAGGCTCCAGCCAGGCATGACCAATGTAAACCAGGTGGTGGCACAGAGCATTGAGGTGCTGTTTTTCATTCCACTTATTGTAATTTAGTAGACGCAGTATCCTTGAGTAAATACGGTCACGCTGCATTTTACTGACACTGAAAGGCCTGATCCCTTTACCTCTTTGAATTTGGGAGGCAATAAACTGCATGTCGATACTGATATCACGGAAACTCGGAGCAATGATCACTGGCTTAGATTTAAAATAGCCCAGAAGCGCCACGAAATAACAACGATGTTTAGTAAGCCTGATAGTACGGCATTCGGCCTGTTCTACATCGTTTAGCGAAAAATACAAACGTTGTTCCTCAATAGAAAACTGAGGTGCTGAATACAAGTCTCGTTGTTCTGCCTGAGTCAGAATCGAGAGTTCATTACTAATTGCCATGATGAATAAACGCCAATATGATTGATGGTGTTTATATAAGATGGCAGAATATTGGAAGGTAACCCACCGCCACAGACCATATAATATAATACCTGTAGCGTTCTATGTTACTTTAGAGGGGAAAATCCCTAGAACCCCAAGAAGTTACGTTCCTTGAGTGCCTTAGCTAGCAACGATTCTGTAGTCGCTTGAAGTACGTTTAAAGATTTTAGATGTCCTATTAGTCTACCCATCGTCTTATCACTAACTTCCTGATCAAAGCTATCAAACTTAGCCTCCCACTCCTCTTGGGTGTGCTTAGACTTTGCCTCTCTTTCGTATAAATCACAAAAGATGAGCAACTGAATAATCGATTGCTCCACACATTGAGCACGATACATCGCTAAACCGTAATATGCGTAAACTTCTTTACAATGTTCTGATTTGTCCATAATAATTTTTTTTCGTTTGGGTCATATTTTCTCCACCTAACAAGGTGGCTAGCTCAAGATCTACATTTATAGGTCCCAATTGCACAACATCTCTACAAAGATGTATTCATTTAGCAACTAATTGACGTAAATTATTCTTCAACTGTCTAACTGTATCTGATTGAGACACTTCCCATTCTTTAGAAAGATACTGAATTACGGTATCAACATCTGAGGGGAACAGTATTTTTCCCGAAACTTTCGCAAAAGGTCCATCTGTTTCTAGAAGAATTTTATCTTTAGGTAACCAAGATATAAGTCGCTTTCCACGTGCTGAGAAAAGCATTGCTGGTCCAACTGAAAAATAACAACCTATATCGACAGCTTCTAATAACTGTTTTTTTGTCCCCAAAAACCAGTGGAGAACAGGGATGCCTGCTTTCGGGTGTTTTTTCAGACACATTAAGGTTTCGTCTACTGCATTCAGGCTATGTATTGTTAGAACTTTATCATTGAATGACTCACATTTTTTCAGAATGTGATTAAAAACCAATAATTGGTCATCAAAATGCTCTCTCCAGCCTTTTGATCCATCTAGTCCAATCTCACCTATATATTTAGTTTTCTCTATAAGTCGATCGAAAATTGGTAGTTCATTTTTCCTTAAATGAGCTAGCTGAGGGTGCAATCCCAAAGCGGTTTTGCAATGCTTAAGCCCTTTTGTGAGATTAACAGTGCCTTCGAAGGCTGAAGGCACTGTTGTTACAGATAATACGTAATAGTTTGAGCGTTCAATGTCATCCAATACCTTCTGATGTTCGGGGTATAGATCAACATGGCAATGCATATCCATCATGATGTTTTGTTAGCCTGTATAAACACTTCAACTTCCATCAAACCACGCTTAAGCGTTGATTCCAAGGCATTACGTATAGACTTATCTAGTGGGATTGGACCAGATTTACGTAGCCAAGATTTGTAATTATTGGTTTGCTTCAACCGGATAATGGCTGTTTGAACTGCTTGCAGGTCGTCTCTTGTATCCTTCTCTTTAATTAGCGTTTTCAATCGCTTTGTTTTATATGGTGCGTCATCATCAAAGCCAGCATGATGAACAGATGCTCTTCTAATTAGACAGGGCAAGCAGTGCCCACATTGTATGTGTTCTCTGTGCCAGTGGCTGCATGAAACGCTTAGCGGTACGGCTTTTTTAATAGCGTTTTGGTCAACGCACTCAGCCAACATCTCCCCCTTTGTTTTAAACTGATAAGGGTTTACGAATTTGACGTCAAAACCTATGCGTGTCAGCAATTCTTCCAACCTCTGCAAGAAGTTGGGGTGTGTGGTTCTCGTACTGTGACTACCTATTCGCCTTCTAGTTAGTGGTGGATTGATTGAGATATAGCCATTCTCAGGAACGATAATGGTTTTAATACTGGCATCACAGTTAGCACTTCTCAGTGCGGAAATGCCCAATACGGCCATCGCCAAGAAGTTAAAGCTTCTCCCACGCATACTTATGTCCGTTCTGCCTTCATATGTTTTAATTATATGAGGAGAAATTGAATAGGAGAGCTCAGCAAATGGAGAAGACAACAAAGTCTTAATTTCTTCCTGTTTTGCACCATCTCCACGATAGGCGTGACTTACTAAGAGAGGCTTATATTCTGACTCTCCATTAAGGATATCAATAGCACCCACTGCACTATCAAGACCGCCAGAAAATAGGCAAACAGCATTTTTTCCTAGAAGAGTTTTGGCTTTATATTTAGCCTGCTTACTTATCTTAGGTTTAGGCAGTTCCATTGATGTCTGCTCAAAAGTGAACATCCATTGATCGCCAGTAAGAAAGTTCAAAATTGAACTCAACTCAGCGCTTTCTGCATTCCATATATTCGGTTCACTTACAGGGATGTGAAGGTGCATTTGCCTTGACCAAGCATTCTCAGCCTTCTCTCTTAACTCAAAAGTATCTGCTGCGGTAACAGCGGAAGCAATTGTAATTAAATCGATTGCCTTAGGCTCAACAGCAACTCCCAAGTCTCTTACTGTTTGCAGTAGTCCTCTGGAAGCTAAGCTGTGTTTTTTTTGATCATATTCGTGAGTGTGGAATAGTTGTACAGGGTGGCATGACTCTGAATATTCAGGTAGTTGGTTTGGATTATCATTGAAGTAAAACTTAGTCATCGAAACTCTCCCATTCTTCAACGGTCATTGCGATGGTATCAGCTTGAATCTTGGTAATGTTATTTCTGGTGATATTGCTAGGGTTGCCATTAGTGACCTTGTCTAGCTGCTCCTGAGCTATTACCTTGATAAGCTCCCTTAGCTCAACTTCCATGCTATGGTGCTTGCTAGCAGGTTCTACGTGGAACCAAGCCCTGCCCATGCCTTCAACCACATCTTGGAAAATCAAGTCAGTTAAATAGCAGCCGATGGCTTGTTGGATTACTTCTTCAGTAAAACTATTTGGATCGAAATCTTCTGTATCTGGTAGCGCTTCTTCCAGCGCGTAATCTAAGGCAATTCTCACAGAGTCTGAGTCAGCATTATCAGGAGCCAAATGTGAAGCAATTCTATCAATAGCTTGGTCAGTGGATAGGCCTTTCAAGTCATTTAAGGAAAGGCTTTGGTTGTTGACAGTAACAGTGTCTCCACGCATTACTCCAAGTAAACCAGTACCAGCCGTTATCCCACTAGCCAACCTTCGGCTTGTGGTTTTTCCACCACCAGAGCCTTTTTTAGAATAACTCTTTAGTGCTCGCCTTAGATCAGAGCTTGAACCTCCGGCCTTGGCATAATTCCCGAATTCTCTTCTAGCTCCTGCAAAACGGTTTGCAGGATTGGCAGTACCAGATGGTTTGCCGATTTCCTGCTGAACTTTTTCATTGTCGATTTCCTTGTCACCTTGATTTTCCCCGTCCGGGCCACCAGTATCTTGAGCTGGCTCAATTGTTACAGGCGGACTTTGTTCAGCCCATGACGGAATGAGTGGGCTCTGGTTATTAGGGCCAGTTGATGATGCTGAAGTACCCATTAATACCTACTTTTCTAATTCCTTGATAATTACATTCAACCACCTTTGCTTTGGCAGTCCCTTCACGTAAGTTAGTAGCGCCTTTTTACATTTAGGCTCTTCAACTGCTAGTAGTCTCGCGCCATATATGCCTGGGGGAGCTTTTGACCAATCACTTACAGTCCTGAAGTTTTCAATTAGTCCATCCATCACAGCTAAATAGTCTTCTCTTGGGGTCGCTGCTATGGCATTTTGGTTTGTATGGCTTAGTCTTTCCGTTTGTTTCATTAAATCCTTCACAAGCTTTTGAGCAGCGCCGGACATAACTGCATTCACTAGGCCCATGGGGATACTCTCTCTACTTAAGTATGCCGCTGGGGTCAGGTTCACATTTGCAAACATCGGTGGTAGCTTCGACCACTTGTCAAGAAAGGCTAAATCTAGCTTCCACTCTTCTGGTAAATCCATATCATCGAATTCAGCTTCTGGATCTTCCAATTGAGCCAGAATCTTTGGAGAACCACTCTCTGTATCAATCAACTGATACAGTTTGTTTGTTGCTTGAGTCCCCAAACAACGCTCAAATATCACCAATTTGGTAATGGTTTTCTCATCCAGCTGCATACCACGACGGAGTGCTGTTTTTCTTCTCATTTTCACCTGATTTAAGAGGCGTTTAACAATTCGAGGGTTCCCATTTATATTGGAGGACTCTGCGAGCAATGGAGCAAGTTGTTCGGCCACGATGAACTTACTTCTGAGTTCGTCCTTACCCTGAACATCTTGAACTTTATCAACGTCCAAAAGCTCATCGACTGATATGGGTGACTGCTTCCAAGATAGCTGAAGAGACTGCTCTAGGCTTTCCCTAAGCCCCTCAAGCTGGTCACTCGTAACGCCATGATCTTGAGCTGTCAACATCATCAGGTAAGCTCTGATTTCTAGAGTACCAGGTCTTGGAACGTGTACTGGGATTTGAATTAATTTATCTAGGTAGTCTGTTTGGTGGCGCTGCGAAGCTCCCTTGTGATATTCCGGCACAGCTAAGCGGATCATATCTTCGTCTGCCGCAATCACGAATGCTGTATTTGGTAAAAACAAAAATAGTCGTATCGCTTCCAGCGTCGAAATTGCATTAAATGGCGAGCAACGGTCCAAGTTATCGACATAGACTATGAGTGGTTTATCAAATTCACTCAACAAGTCTGAGTACGCATTGCGGAACTCTTTAATTTCTTTTGGGGGTGAAAAAGCCTTTTTAGGCTTTAAAATTTCTTTGTTATCTTTAGCTATCTGCTTCGCACCATCTACTGCATCCTTGGCATCACCAAAGTCTAGTTCGCGATCCTCTCCACCACTGAATAGCCCCATCAACTTCTGAAAACCACCCATGGTGGGAACGCCAGCTAAAGCTGCACCACCATCCATCAATAATCCCAAAGATCTAATGATGTCAACACGTCCTGCAAACTCTTTAGCCTTCTTGCTCAAGCTGGCGTTGTCTTTCGCTTGGTTTACCAAGGTAGATGCAATTGTCTCTAATAGAGCCGCTTTAGCATCGTCATAGCCTTGATACATCCATGCATCGAAATGGACTTGAATGTAGTCTTGCTTCTCTTCAGATATTGATTTTTTGGTTAGCTCTAAGATTGTTGATTTTCCTGCCCCCCAATCCCCAAAAACGCCAACAGATATTGGCATCAATTCCTTTTCGGTGATTAGATCCTTAATCGATTCGGCAGTTTCACTAAAATTTAAAAAGTCTAGTGAGGACTCTTTATCAGACCACATTTAAACCCCATTTTGTCTACAAAATAGCTGTTTTCAACACGCACTATTTTCTGACTTTTAAGTCAAGCCCCAAAACTAGAGCGTTGGAACCATCTTTATTTGTTAAGACTTCTATTTTATTTGCCCGTACACTGACTTCTTCAGGTAACTCATCTTTAGAACAATGGATTACAAACTGAGTTTTGGTATTCTTGTAGCGGCTAATTAGCCCTTCATCTATGTACTTTTCAACATCTAATGGCGTTGAAAAAATATCCATATTCCTTTGAAGCTCTTCGGTTTCCTTAGTGTTCATATCTTCCTCATTTCTGCCAAAGCTATAACAGTCTATATCAAACTAAATATTCTGTTATTAGGAAAAATAGGTCAAATGATGACAAAAGAAGTGTGTCCCAAATCAGAGTCTGGCAAACTTCGGGGCATTTTCGATTTAGGAATGGCAGCGTATCGATTGCGATCGCGGCTATTTTAGCATGAGACTTTATTACTCTCTCACAGTAGAGTTAAAATAAAGCTAATCTGGTAAATAAAACGTCGGAACTGATTGCCAGGACTTTAAGTGACTATAAGACAGGAATCGAACTACCTGCCAGTTGCATTTGATACTTATTATCCCTGCTGGCAAGCGAGGTGACGAGCTGGTAGCTATTGCAATAGCTCAGAACAAGTGCTAGCCACTGGACGATAAACCTAACTTTGAAAGACTCTCTTCTCCTGTCAACACTGGGTGATAATGAAAGTGCGGTTTTAGACTTTCAGCAAACTGACTGACAACTTTTGGAAAGCCACTGTCTCCAGCTTGACTCTCGTAAGTTGAAATAAACGTAAAATCTAGTATCTCCATAGAAGGCAACGTCAACCATGCGTGAATATTGGCCATATTGGTAGGTGAACAGTCTAAAATTGATGACTTGATATCATCCTCAGTTAACTCAAAATATTTATTTCCATCAAATGTAATAGATCCAATAGTGAATATTGGTGGCGCTCCGTAAAAATGTTCTACCGCTTTCATTAGTTGAGAATGAATATTTAGACACTGTCCTACGAGATCGGTGTCTTTTAGTGGGTTATATAGATAATTTAGAAAATCCAAGCAATTTTGAAGGTTTTCATCACTACAAAATTTCGCATCTAAAGCCTTAAAGCGTGTATCAGACAATTTAAGGTACCTTGAGCGCTCAATCGCCAATTCGAACTCTTCCAAATATCTCAACTTCTGCTCCTAAGCATAAACGCCCTATTAAGGTTTGAGCAACGCAATACTGATGCCGCCGCATACCACCTTCATCACCTAAACCAACGCATAGTCAAAATGCCACACGTGCCGAATCACTCTTGAACAATTTGTTATGTTCATAGCTACTCTAAATCAACACTAAGGTTACTATCATTTTGGCCAACGGTTGTAGATCCAATACAGACATCTTGAAACACCACCAGCAATTCCTCCAAGTAGGATCAATGCCAGACCTTTAAACCCGGAAGATAGAGCATAGCCTAACTGTATTGATGTACTTCCCCAGCCGTTGGATAAGCCAGTTGATATAGCTAGTCCGAAGAGAATGATCAAGATAAAGCTAGTAATACTAATTTTCCACATTTTCATTACCAGAGAGAAAGCGAATGCAATGTAGATTAAGACCCTCAGCAATTCGATGAAGCCATAGTTAGCCATCCCAGCAAGAACATAGTTAATCGATTCGGTTAAGCTTAAAACCGCACTAAACAGAGCAAATATGGCCGCCCCCATGAAGATTACTTGTGGTAAATTGCTAACTGAAAGGTATACAAACAATCGGTTAAACAGCTGAGTAAAGAGTTTCGTCAATTTGTGTAATGAAGTGCGTACAGGGAATCCTATTTTGATCATTACTTATTTTCCATTGCTCTTAGCGCCTCACCCAGTAGCTCTTCTGTACTTAGATTTTTGTTATTAGCTAGGCTCTTATCAACTGTTCTCAGTGCCTTATATTCTGTACTTGTACTTTCGCCATCGATGTCTTCTTGTCGACGTCCATATGCAATGTAAATGTTATGAAAGACTCGATTGCGCTCCTCTCCAGTACAATCTAAATTTGCCAATTGCTTTTCAGCACCTTCAAACATGATGTCTAAGCTATCATCTGTTTTGGCTTTACAGAAATGCCGATAGGCTGTATCAATGCTTGTCTCTGTAGAAACGACAAATTTTTTCGTATTCATTTTAATAATTTTCTCATTCACTTAGCTAGAGTAATACTAAATCTATCCATGTAAGATAATATTTCAATTTCATTTTTATAAACTTCGGTAAGTTTACGTTTAGCTTTATTATACGCCCCTAACTTTCCATACTTCTCCACGGACACAACTGTAGTCTTTGTCGATAATGATCCGTCATCACCATATACATACCACTTGGCCAAATAATGGAGTTTTTTTCTTCGAGGGTCTGATTTGATAGGTGCGTTCTTTTCTATTAGTTTCGGCTCTAGACTATGGGGTAATCGGGTAAACAGTTCAGGCTCATTCAAGACTCTTTTCCAAAGCTTTTTCCCCCACAACTTTATGCCGATTTCGTTCCTTAACCTAATAGCTTTCTTTAGACCTTTCTTCTCTCCAATACGGATATAACCAACCGATCTATGAAGAATTTTATCTTCGGGTGTATGGATGTGAATCTTAAATGCAGTCTCAGCTTTTGAGATAAACCTAAGACCAGTGTTTGTCTCGAAATTGGATTTCATGTTCTAAGCTAATTATCCGTATAATTAATTGATATTTAATCTTCGTATTTACTGAGTTTGGTCTCCAAACTAGTGATCAATTCCGGTAGTTTAGATACATACTCTTTAAGCATAGTTATTTGATGTTTAGCTAGGCTTCGCGCTTGTTCAAGCTCCCTAGTTGTCACTAACTTTGAAGCATCTCCTCCAATATTTTTCCAAAGTCCTGCATCAAGTCTCTGGTTTTTATACTGTAGATCACCACCTTGAGTGCGAAAGCCGGTATCGGTTTCTTTGATTGCGATACGCTCTTTGATTTCCCCAGCTCCAACGGTGTAAATTTTAAAGGGAGCTTCGACCTCGGGTTTTCTTCTCGAAGACATGGGAATTCCTGCAATCTTACGACAGGTCTTGCAAATAGGTTTTCCGCTTAGTTTTGCATTTTCTATACTTTTGTGGGGGTCATTACTAAACCAAAGGTGTTTACCACATAGTGAGACCCATTGGCTTTCTTTGTTCTTACTCACATCGTGGTTAATATCAATAATACAAGGCATGTATATTCCTCAAACCTATCATGGCATTACTCACTATCAGAAAGTGTGAAGGGACTTCTTTGAAGTATCGCGTTTAAGGGGTAATTCAATCATCAAATTTACTCGGATAATTTAGCACATCACACACGTGCTGTCGATTAATTTCTATCCAATCACGATTTACTGCACCCCAATCTATTATCTTAAACTCACCACCTTTAGTGTGTTCAATTTTAATCTCCAATTCATGAATAGCTTTGATAGTATCCTGTGCCGTTCTACGAGGCATATTCGTTGCTTCCACTATTGCTGGGACAGTGTTAAAACCTCTATCAATTAGATATGCAACTAACAAACGTCTCAGAAATGAGGTTTGAGTTTTACTCGGCTTATTATCGTTCATGCTATCCTTCTTCGTTAAACAAGTTTTTTTTGAACAGTATTCATCATCTTCGGTAGGTAGTAATTCCCATTACACTGTAATATCTTACGTCATGACCTAGTTAACAAATGGTTTTCATTTAACCTAGCCTAGGCTTAGTAAACCATCTATACAACTAGACCACGACACAAGTGACAACGTCACGCAAAACTCAACCAAATTACTTTATGTTCCCGAACATATGCTTTAAGCAATGTGAAGTTCCAATATGCTGGTACAGTCTGTGTGAACGTAGTTTGTTTAATAGATTCGGACTCTTTAAATGCTTTATGCAGTCTTCGACTTCTCCCCGAGTAAAGAAACTACTTGGCATATTAAAATTAGTCGGGTGTACTGCCAAGCACCTCTCATTATTTGAGTCGGTATAAGTCATTTCAAACTCTAATTCCGGGTATATTTTCTGTAGCATGTTGATCTCATATACATAGCCCATATACTCATGATCAATGAACCTTTCGTGAATGTTTACGTTAGAAAGAGGGGAGGTATTTCTAAAAACTTCCTGGTTGTGGTGATAGAGGAACCGCGCAGTTATGGTCCTATGTTTTCCCTCTTCAATGAAGTAAGCATCCTCAACTTTTGTAAAAGAAATACCTGGTTTTACATGATGATCTAAATAGTAATTTGGATTTTCTTTGAGTTCCATTAGGGCTCGCTCAATACGTTTTAAGTGACGCCCACCTAAACAGTCCCCCCACTTCATCGCATCATAGCCTTGGCTATGACCAACAACGCGCTCTAAAGGAATACTGCCAAATCTCTTCTCAATATGTGGAAATAGATAAATTCCTCTACCCGTCAGATAATCGTCGAGAGGGAGTAATTCCGTATTGGTGAAATAAGCCGGATTTAGTCCATTTAGCTCCAGTATATTTGTTTTGATTGCCATACTCAGTTCCTCGTTAGTTTTTAAAGGTTTTAGCCACCGATTCGCTGGTGGGCTAATGAGCATATCAAGCAAAATGTCATCTCTACTACCTGAAGTCCCGCTTTTTGGAAGTCCAGTGATCGTATAGATAGAGTCGATTTATTCACATACAACCCCATCACCATCTCTATCGTTCATATAAGAGTATGCAGGATGTGATCTTCTTACTGGTGCAATACCATTTCTGATAGCTTCCTTGCAAGTAATCCTACCGTTATTATCTTCGTCATACATAAGTAACGGGGCGGACTTTGAAACGTTTCTCGTGGTTTTTATACTTTCCTCAGCAGGTTCATGTACGATCATTTCAGTGCTTGTGCAGTTTCTTAGTACCGAATCTAACGTTTCCACTTCTCTGCGGTCTACACTTAGAGCGTATTTCAACTTTACCTCGACCACTCTGGGGTTCTAGGGATTTTCCCCTCTAAAAAGACATAATCCTCTGTAGACCACACCAATAAATGGCTGCGGAGGTGGGTTACTACTTATAAGTGTGGCAAATTAGGTAAATA
>NZ_JAWOVC010000042.1:0-12424 GCF_033339735.1 Vibrio sp. 2033 | reverse complement strand
ATGGTAGCGATGGTTGGCCCGATGGCGTTAGCAGGCGCTGGTGCTTTTATATTAGTCTCCTTTAAAATGCTTAAACGTCAGCCTGATGAACCAACAGAAGTGAGGGTCGGAGAACGTGAAGACTGGCTCTTTGCTGATTATAATAAGAAAAGGAAAGTAATTAAGTTCTTTTTTAAGTATGACAGGTGCGAATACCAAGATACTGCTCAGGAGATTACTTTTCGCTCACAGGGACGATTTTATTGTTACATTTTCTTTAAAAATGAAGCGGAATTAGAATCCATGGTCACGCAACTGTCAGAGGTCTACAAACTGGATTGTAAAGAGGTCAATGATCATAAAAAGCTGTTTGAAGCGAAGCCTGAACCTAGACTTTTTACGACTCCCGCTTATTATCGAGAATACCCTACCAATGAAGTGTTTGATTTAAGGGATGCGAAAGCGCCACTCCCAGAGTGTAAGTATCTTTACAACGGCAAGTGGCAAACCGAGTTTGAAATCGAACAATCAAAATCTGAACTAACGGCAGCCAAGGTATAAACCTTGGCTTATTTACCTTTTTACATACCCCATGAAAAGCTTTAGGTTTACTCTGATGTACAAAAAGAAAAATTGGTTCAAATAACGAATTTTTAACTCGAGGATAGGATAGTAAGCCCGAACCTTTCTATCCTCAACTAAACACCCATTTTGCACTGAGCAAATAATTGCTCACCATGCCTGCCAATATGCCTAAGCTCAAAGCCAAATAGACCATCAACCCTTGCGTTCCTAGGGCGAGCGTTACGCCTTTGAACACAATAAAGTTCGGCAAAGCACTGATACAGGCACTCACCATAAATTTTTGCCATTGAGCGAAAGGGTTGATTTTTTCTGCTTGAGAGAAAGTCAGCCAGCGATTGCCAAGCCAAGTCGTGGTTGCCGCAAACAAAAATGCAATCCCACGAGCCAGCATCAGCTCCAGACCAAACCAATGGAACAACACAGAAAAGATAAGGGTGTCGACCATAAAGCCGACACCACCTACCAGGGCAAACCTTGTTAACGAAGCAAGCCTTTCTGACGAAGCAAATTTTGGTAATTTGCGCATTCCGTTATCCAACCACACAGGTGTAGAGTGAGCGTTTCGATTTTGCTGTGAACTCGTTGGTGCAACTCAGCGCATTTTCATGAATCATGCTATCCACTTGCTGCGATTTACCAATCAGGTGGAATTTCTTCAGATTGTTTAAGTCATTCTTATCTTCAAGCTTTTTCGCCTGACCATGACTATAGAACTGGCCTGAAAACGGGCGCTTACCAATGTAGAAGACCGGAGCATTGTCATTAATTTGCGCGAAGATTATGCGGTCGCTGCGGCTATCTGCTTTGCCCATATTCAAAACCAACATCGCAATCATAAGCAGGGCTGGCAACACCGCTGCCGTTCCGGTCAACCATTTGAAATCGTGTTTATCCACCAGCATCGCAATCAAGATCCCCAACGCAGGCACACCCGGTAGCACGTAAGCAGGCAAAATATTCCCAGCCATGGTGAACAAGATCATTGGTGAAATCAGCCAACACATCAGGAAGCTAAACAAACCTTGATGATCGGTTTCAATGGCTTTGAGTACTTTACGACGTTTCCACGCCAAGATAGGCAATACAATTGACCAAGGTGCAGCCGATTGCAGCCAGAATACCCAGATCATCCCACGTGGTTGATCATGAGCAGAGCCATACAGATCCCCTTCCCAACCGCTGACAACAAAACGCTTAAAGTGCTCGCCAACAATGAAGTAATCAATAAATCCAGGCGTCGCCATTTCAGCCATGATGTACCAAGGTAGAGCAATCGCCAGCATGAGCGCCAACCCCGATACAATTGGAAAACGCTGCCACAGGGCTTTGAAGGCACCAAAGAAACCATGCTGAATCACGAGCCAAGGAAACACTGCGATGCCCATGATCACGATCGCCACTGGACCTTTTGCTAATAGCCCGCAAGCCAAGCCAAAGAAACCGAGGTAACCCCACAATCGGCTGTGTTTGTCTTTGCCAAGCCAGCAATAGTAAAAACCAACCATCGCCATCGTCATTGCCAATGTCAGTGCCATGTCTGTCATCACCGCACCCGCCGCAATTGAAAAGATGCCACACGTCGCCAGTACCAACGCTGCGATGACAGCATTAAAGCCAGCGCGATGCGCCATGAAAGCAACAAAAACAATCGTCGCAACGCCCGCTAACCAATGAGGCGCGCGCACTGCAAATTCATTCAATCCAAACAGCTCAATGCCATAAGCACTCATCCAAGTGAACAGAGGTGGCTTCCCCCAAAAAGGCACGCCGTAATCAAACTGTGGGGTAAGCCAATTGCCGGTTTCCACCATTAAGCGCGCCATTTCGCCGTAGCGGGCTTCTGTGGTGTCCATCAAAGGGTAAGCGGCAAGTGAAATAAGACGGAGTAAAAGAGCAAACGCCAACAACAACCACAGATGGGTTTTATTAATACTCATGATTACGCGGTTTCTCCCAGTTTAAACTTTATGGTTTGGATGGATTGATGTTTTGCAGGCTGCTCGTAAACAGACTGAACAAGATAAAGAGGACGTTGCTTGGTCTCGACAAAAATGCGGCCAATGTATTCGCCCAAAAGGCCAATCGACAGCAGTTGCACACCGCCCAACGCAAGTTGGACGACCATCATGGATGGGTAGCCAGTAACAGGCTCACCAAACACAACGGTTTTCATCACAATGAATGCGCCATAGATAAAGGCACTGAACGCCACTAACGCACCGGCAAGTGTCGCTAAGCGCAAAGGACGAATGGAAAACGAGGTAATGCCGTCCATTGCAAGGCCAATCAGCTTGAGGTAGTTCCATTTGGTTTCACCACAGAAACGAGCGTCACGCTCAAACTGAACCGTCACTTGCTTGAAACCCGGCCAAGAGAAAATACCTTTCATGTATCGGTTACGCTCTGGCAACGCATTGATGTGTTTAACCACTTTTGCGCTCAGTAGACGGAAATCACCCACGTTCTCCGGCACATCCAATTTCGCCATGCTGTTAAGCACTTTGTAAAAGCAAGCGGCCGAAAAGCGTTTGAACCAAGTTTCACCATGGCGCTCGCTGCGCTGCATGTTCACCACGTCATACCCTTCACGCCATTTTGATACCATTTGCGGGATTAACTCCGGCGGGTCTTGCAAGTCAGCATCAATCACGATCACCGCTTCACCTTGGCAGTGTTCCAGCCCCGCACTCATGGCGGACTCTTTGCCGAAGTTTCGGCTTAATGCAATACAACGAACGTCGCTAGAAGATTGAGAAAAGTTTTGCGCGATCATTAGGCTGTCATCTTTGCTACCGTCGTCCACATAGACGATTTCGCAGCGTTCTGGCATTTCATCCAAAACGGCGGCTAAACGACGATGAAATTCAGGCAAGACTTCTTGCTCGTTAAAGAATGGCACCACAACAGACAAAACTGTTTTAGGCTCAGTGTGTTGGCTCACCTTTGAAAAGGTTGCAGCGTGAATGTTGAAGGTTGACATGCTACTCTTCCACTAAATCCGATGAATGAATCCAGTCTACAAACATCAATGTGAAAGAGATGTTGTTGACATCTTTTTCACGTTCTTAGTGAATAATGTTCGGTTAAGACGAAGTCTTATTTTCGAAAACCCGCCCACTTGGAGAGAAATACATGAAACGCGTACTTTTAGTCGAAGATAATCGAGAAATCGCAGGCATGCTGTTCGATTATTTTGAGTGTGCAGGTATGGAACTCGATTATGCAGACAACGGCGAACTCGGCTTGAAACTGGCGATGGAAAACACGTTCGACATCATCTTGCTCGACCTCATGCTGCCACGCATGGATGGCCTGACCATGTGTAATAAACTTCGCGACGCGGGCAACAACACACCAGTGCTTATGCTGACGGCGCTTGATAGCCGTGACGATATGCTCAAAGGCTTCCAACACGGTGCCGATGATTACCTGACTAAACCTTTCGATCTGGATATTCTTGAAGCGCGCATGATGGCACTGATCCGCCGTTACCGTGGCACTGTCGCATCGAGCAAGTTGGAATACGGTGAAGTGTCTATTGACCAAAAAACGCGTAAAGCTTACCGCCAAGATAAACTGCTGGCGCTAAACCCCACCACTTACACCATTCTGGAAATGCTTGTGAAAAGCGCGCCAGACGTAGTGACACGTGAAGAAATCGCCTTCCAACTTTGGCAAGAGAACGAGCCGAACAACGACGTTCTGCGCAGCCACATTTACCAACTTCGCAACCAACTTGATAAGCCATTTGAACAACATGTGCTTATCACCGTACCGAAAGTTGGCTTCCGCTTGGAGACTGGTGCATGATAAATCGCTTACTTGCTAGCACGCAAAGCACACAAAGTATGACAGGGCGACTCGCTCTGTTTTTCTCTTTTGTGTCGGTCGTGATTGGCATCTTCTGCTTTTTGTTGATTACTGGCTCCCTGCTTTGGTCTGAAGACCGCGTGGGCGAGCGTCGTATTATGGTCGACAAAAAAGAAGCGATTGAACATTTCCAGTCCCACCCAGAGCAAGGCAGTATTCAGCTTGACCTGCTCACCACCGCTTACAACGACATCTCACTGGTTGCCGAGCGCTATCAAAAATACCTGATTGGTCAAAAGCACTTTCTTGATGAGGTAGAAGACGGCGAATACTCGCGCATGGTTTACATGAGCACCTACACCTATAAAGGCGTTGAGCATCCGGTGATTCTGGTTTCCTTGATTGATGAAATCGAGATCACCTCAGAGGAATTCATTCTCGTCGTCGCAATGGTGCTGTCCATTGTCGCCGTGCTGGTGTTCCTGTTTGGTAGCCTGCTGCTGCGTTTATCACAGCGCCTGATTGAACCCGTCAATGCGCTTAAAACCCAACTCGATCATCACCAAGGCGATGCCACGCAGACCTTTAGTGTGCCTGAGGGCTCAGCCAAAGAGTTCCAAACTCTTGCGGATGAGTTGAATGAGTACCGCCATAAAATCAACCAAGTCATCAAGCGTGAGCAAGCCTTTGCACGATACGCAAGCCATGAACTGCGTACACCGTTAACCGTAATGAAAGGCTCAAGTAGCTTACTAGCTAGAAGTGCGAACACGGATTTCCAAACCCGCCAAGTGAACCGAATTCAAGATGCGACGCAGCAGATGTCGACCATGGTGGATGCCCTACTCGGCTTAGTACGTTACGAGCGCAATGCAGATGATTCACCAGTACGAAGCATCACCGAAGAAGAACTCAACCAAATCATCTTCCAAAGCCAAGCTCAGGCGGATGAGAAAGCACTCAGCTTTGATGTTCAGATCGACGGCAACCCTAGAACGCGCGCGACCAATGCCGTGTTGACCATAATTCTTGGTAACCTGATTCGCAACGGCATCGCTGCGACACCTTCGGGATCAATTCATATCAATATGGATGAAAACACCATC
The DNA here is from genome assembly GCF_033339735.1 of Vibrio sp. 2033. Taxonomy (NCBI): domain Bacteria; kingdom Pseudomonadati; phylum Pseudomonadota; class Gammaproteobacteria; order Vibrionales; family Vibrionaceae; genus Vibrio; species Vibrio sp. 2033. The sequence continues at coordinate 6,944 of NZ_JAWOVC010000042.1, read as the reverse complement.
TCGGTGCGCGATGAAGGTGAAGGCTTTTCGACCATTCCACATTCTGATGGGCACGGATTAGGTTTGATGATTGTGGACGATTTGTGCCAACGCTATGGCTGGCAATTTAAGATTGGTACACATCCAGAAGGTGGTTGTGAGGCGGTGATTGATCTTACGTCAGAGCATCAAGAGGCTTGCTCAGAGTAACTTCCCCAGCGCCTAATTCAATTGAGAGGTATCGACTTTGCTCAGTATTAAAACGAGCAATTCGATACCTCTTTCTAATTTCAATTGTATGAAATCTTATGCGGCAAGCGCTGCTAGTCGATTGAATGCTTGCGATGCCGATTCCGACGCTTCACACACTGAAAACATATCTTCGATAAAGCACTTCAACGCTCTCGATTCAATGGTTCGGATTGCCGCTTGCTGCTCGTCCGATAAATAGCCGTAAATGCTCGCCGCACCAAAATCGCCGAAGATCATCTCACCTTGGTCATTCACCAAAGTATTGTGCGCATACAAATCGCCATGGCACACCTTGTTATCGTGCAGATGATTAAATACGTCCACCATTTGCTCAACAATGGAATTCACTTGCTCGACCGATAGCGTAAACCCTTGTGGGAATGTATCTCGGGTGCAAGTTTCCAGTGTTGGCGGTAAACCCAAGTTGTAGTAACTGTTTGGGATCAGCTCCATCACTAAAGCAAGCTCATTACCGTCATCTACTTGCGCGATGGATTTCACCAAGTTGTTGTGATGCCCGGCTTGCAAACATGCTTCAAGCTCATCATGTGGGTAACCGTCACTGGTCACTTCGCCCTTGAACACTTTCACCGCTACTTCATTCGGGAAGTCGTATTGAGCGTCAGTCCAGTTAGCATGAGAAATCACGCCACTCGCACCTTGACCAAGAACATGGTTAAGTGAGTAACTGTTTGTGGTCACCTTCGGCACACTGTCTAACGAAGATGGGTGTTTGCAGAATGGGTTACCTGCGAACGCAAACCATGCCAATTTAGGCAGCTTCATCAACACATCCGGGAAATGCTCTAACTGGTTTGCAGATAAACGAATCAATTCTAAATTGACCAAGTTTTCCATGCTGTTTGGCAGTTGTTTGATGCGATTGCCCGCCAAAGCAAGCTTTCTTAGGCGCGGTCTTTCACCCAGGCTGTTTGGCAGAACTTCAATCTCGTTGTCGGTCAGAATCAGCCAACGTAACTGAGTTGGTAGTGAGGCTTCACTGACTACTTTGATCTTGTTGGTTTTAAACCCAACCATCTCAAGGTTTGGCAGCTTGCCCAACACCTCTGGCAGATGGGTGAACAGGTTGTTGGAAGCAAAGATGATTTTTAGCTTGGTCAGCTGTTCCAGTTCTGGTGGTAAATCTGACAGTGCGTTGCCAGATAAATCTAACACTTCAAGCGTTTCTGCAAGCTCTAAAATTTCCATAGGAAACTCAGTTAGCCCTTCCGCCAACTTCAGCTGTTTCGTTCCTACTAATTGTCCTGTTTTTAATTGTTCTAGAGTTTGCAAAACCAAGCCTTCTGATTGAATGGAAATAAGCGGAGTAGTGTACGTGGCTTGAGGGAGAAAGGCGAGACATGGGGTGGAATAGCATGGAATCAAAGCAACCAAAGGATAGAAGTGAAACCATTGCAATGGTATTACAGCACCGGTGAGTGCGAGTCAAAACATCAGGAATAACCGAAATGGAAGTCCTGAAACACAGACTTTTTATCTGGGTTTAATGGCGTTACACTACGCGCCCTTTTTAAATGGCAAAGGTGACACGGTTTATTCCGTCAGCATCGACATGAAACTCTCAGAAAGTCCTATCACCCAACATAGCTTTAATGGGCGCAAATTTTTCCTTAAACGTGATGACATGCTGCATTCTCACTTTTCTGGGAACAAAGCACGTAAGTTTATGGCGTTGATGGAAACGCAAAACAGCGACATCAAAACCCTCATCAGTTACGGCTCTGCTCAATCCAACGCGATGTATTCGCTAGCGGCTCTCGCCCAGATTAAAGGTTGGGCATTTGAGTTTTATGTTCATCACATTCCATCTTGGCTAAAAAGCTCCCCCATCGGAAACTATCGCGGCGCTCTCGATTTGGGTATGAAAATCACCGCCATGCAAGACATCGGTAGCGAACTCCACCCTAGTGAATACATCCACCAGGTACGAAGATTAGATGAGTCGACATTGCTTATTCCAGAGGGTGGACGTTCCCACCTCTCTGAAGCTGGCATCAAACAGTTAGCACGAGAAATTCTTGATTGGACGCGATTGAGAGGTAAAGAACAGTTTACCGTCGCCCTGCCATCAGGCACTGGCACGACCGCTTTATATCTTCATAAACATTTAAGCCCACACGGCATAGAAGTGCTAACTTGCCCTTGCGTAGGCGATGTAGATTACTTAACTGAGCAGTTCAACCAGCTCTGTGAAAACAGCCACCCAACCATTTTAACCATCCGCAACAAACACCATTTTGGTCGCTTGTACGAAGAAGATTACATCACATGGAAAGCGCTCTTTGAGCAAACCGACCTCGAATTTGACCTGTTATACGACCCGTATATGTGGCAATGCCTCACCCCTTGGTTGGAAGAGAACACTGATAAAACGGTGATTTACATTCACCAAGGCGGGTTACTTGGCAACGAGTCGATGTTGCCAAGGTATCAACGAGAATTTGAATAGCGTGTTCAAATAAAGTTGTTGCTGATTACAGTGATTCCACTATTTGATGAGCGCCAGAATTTCTTTGAATTCAGGTGCTCGGCAATCTTCGACCATTTCATACAAACACATTTCTAACCCAGTGAGCACCACACCGTTTGCGGTTAACTTCGCAAGAGCGAGCGCTTTATTGGCAGCGGTTCGGGAAGATACACAATCCGTGACTAATTCAACGCGATAACCGGACTGACGCAGAGAAACCGCGGTTTGATAGACGCAAATGTGGGATTCAATACCGCAAACCAACCAGGTATCAACTTTCGCGTTCTCCACCGCGACCTTAAACGTCGCCTCTTTGCAACCATCAAACGTGTACTTGGTAATAGGTAAATGCGTGCTTTCAAGCACTTCACGAATCGGCTCCGCGGTTGGGCCCAATTTTTCTGGATTCTGTTCTAGCCACAGAATAGGCAAATCTAGTGCTTTGGCGCCCTTTACCAGTTTCGTGATATTTTCAATCAGAGCGTCGCTTTCATGCATTAATGTAGCGAGTTTGCCCTGAACATCCACCACAATCAGGCCCGTGTTTCCTTTCGATAACATTTCCATCTCCTATCTTGTGCGACCACAAACCATACTCAACAAGTTGAGCAACAGTTAATGTATCAGAATCCTTTCATGTTAGAGCACTAAAACCTAGAAAGATGACCTTCGCTCACACATTTGCTCTTAGTTAAGAGTGGTTTGAACTGACTATTTAAATTTCTCTCGAATTAGCTCAATCAAGGCTTTGACTTTATTGGGCAGAAATAAGGCCGAGGGATAAATCAGAGTAAGATGCTGCTTCGGATGCGCGAATTGAGGCAGCACCTCGACCAACAAACCATCTCGCAATGCAGGCTTGGAATGAATTTGTGGAATAAACGCGATGCCGTTTCCTGCTATCGCCATCGAGCGCAGCAAGTTGAGATCGTCCGATCGCAACGCGACATGTAAATCTGAATCGAGCAAATCGGCATTGTAACGATTAGTTAAAAGGCGATGCTGCTTAAGATCTTCCACCGTTTTTACTGGCGGATGCGATTCTAGATAAGCTTTTGACGCAACAAAGTGACTACGATAAGGCAAAAGACTGAACTGCACATAGCTGTCATCGGTAACTTTGACCACGCTCGGAAGAAGCTGTAAATCAAACGATTGACGCTTGAGATCGACACTCTCTTGATGGTTTTCAATCTCGACCGAAATCTCCGGATACCGCGTTGTGTACTCGGTGATGATCGCGTTAAACGCGGCAGAGCTCATCAATGCGGAAGGAATGGCTAAACGCACTTTGCCCGTCAGCTCTTGTTGATATTCGTGCATGGCATTTAAACCTTGCTGAATATGGTCAATAGGCTGCCCCACCAACTCAAACAAACGTTTCCCGTGCTCCGTCAACTCAATGCTGCGTGTTGTGCGGATCAAAAGCTGTACCCCGAGCGATTTCTCTAATTCTTGCAGGCGACGACTCACTTTTGAGCGTTGTAGTTGATTCGCCTCTGCCGCTGCACTTATACCGCGGTGAACCACCGTCTGAGTGAATAGATAAATATCATCAAAACTAACGTTCATTGTCCTATTTTTAGGTCATTTATGTTCGTATTATCATTCTACTGAATTGTGAGTGACTTCTCTATAATCCGCTATCCAATATGTTTAACGGAACTTGTAATGACGGCTGACCAAAAATTCAAACACTGGATGCGAACTTTGATTGTCCTGTTCATCGTACTATTTTTGTACATTATCATTGCTGACCGCCACGCCCCCTTAACGACCGAAGGACGAGTGCAAGGATACGTTGTCCAAGTCGCGCCCGAGGTATCTGGTAAAGTGACCGACGTTCTCATCGAGAATAACCAGTCCGTTCAAAAAGGCGATGTGTTGTTTACGATTGATGATCGTAAATACAAAATAGCACTTGAACAGGCGGAGCTGTCTCTGCAATCCGCTTATGAAAAAGAAGCAACGCTGTATTCTCAACGCGAAGCCGCTCTTGCCAATATTGCTCGCGCACAAGCGACATTTGATAATGCACACCGCGAATACAACCGCTTACTGACGTTATCGAAGCAGAAAGTCATCTCTCAATCGACACTCGATAATGCCTTTGCCCAAAATCAGGTATCACGTGCAGCGCTTAAAGCGGAACGACAAAACTTAAAAGTAATTGAGGCGCAGTTAGGCGCTCAAAAAGGTCAAAGCACTGCCGTTCGAATTGCCAAAAATGGCATCGAAAAGGCGCAACTTGATTTGGCAAATACCGCAGTACTCGCTCCCAGTGATGGTGTCGTGACCAACCTGCAACTAGAAGTTGGCACGATGGCAAACACCAACATGCCATTGCTGACATTTGTACCAACAGGATCACTCTGGGTAGCCGCTGATTTTCGTGAAAAATCCGTCGCGAACATAGACAAGACTTTCCACGCCTTGGTCACATTTGATGCCAACCCAGGTTCGGTGTACGACTTTGATTTAGCTAGCCGCGATTACGGTGTAGCAGCCGCACAACAAACGCCTAATGGCGCACTAACCAAAGTGGAAGTGAACAACCGCTGGGTACGTGATGCGCAGCGTACACGAGTGAACCTAACCAGCAGCGAAGAGTTACCACCAGCACTGTTTGTCGGCTCTCGCTCTACCATTGTTTTGTACCCAGACAACAGCATTTTCTGGCAGTGGATGGCGCAAGCACAGATTCACCTCGCAAGCTGGTTCCACTTCATTTACTAGGCGGCGACAATGAAAACCTTACGAATTTGGTTCGGCTGCTCTTTAGGGCTTGCGCTAAGCATGGTCTTCGGTTGGTCTTACGGATTTTTTGCCATCATGATGCCGCTGTTTATATTGGGCAGAATGGACAACTTTAATCTTTCGGCTTTATTGATCGTGTTTTTCTCTGCGGTGTGGACAACCATACAAGCCACATTTTTGCTGGAATACTTGCAGTTTCATCCAACATTAATGACCGTTGCCGTCGGAATCATGATGCTGTTCAAGTGCATTGCAATGATGAACCAGAAAACCTATTTGTTTGGTTACATGGGGTTGTTGGTGGGTTCAATTGTGTTGAACTTTGCCAGCTATAACTTCATGGATATTGAAGAGTTCAACGTCAACATGTGGGTGATGGCGTTCAGCAATATTTTTGTTTGCGCATTCGCGTATTGGTTGTTCCCGGAGCCAAAATCCCCCGCCGAGCACATTGATATGTCGACCCCAGTGAAAAGCGATATTGACTACATCAGCCAAGTTACCATGGGCTGGGTAGTGGCGATGGCGGCGTTTATTGTATTCCAAGTAGCGGACTTATATGACTCGCTATCCGCACAAGCTTCCATTTTGATCATCCTAACCCCAATGACTTTAGCGGGCTCGCTCGCCATGGCAAAAATCCGCATCATCGGCACCGCACTAGGCTGCATCGCAGGGATGGCTGTTCAGCTCATATTGGGCAGTTGGTATGGGCATGGGCTACTCTTTTGGCTCGCCTTTACCATTGCAATGGGGCCATTCTGCTCGTGGCTCACCAAGGGGCAAATTAAAGCGGCTATCGCGTTTTCTGCCATGTCTGCCCTATCGGTTCCGCTGACGACCTCATTGGTGCCAGAACAAAAAGACGCGTTCTTTTCAATCTTGTACCGTTTCAGCTCGATTTTCGTCGCGGTTCTGCTCACCGCGATGGTGATGTGGGTAGTGCATCACTGGATTCGTGTAATGTTGCTAAAGCATCCTGAGATGAAGAACGTGGAGTTGAATTAAACCTGGCCGAGGCTGGAAACGGGAAATGTATGTCGCTCACTTTACTGTGAGCGGCATTTTTATTTAAAACGGTCACCCTAAACATCGAGGAACGAGCGTGGTTCAGGATCGACTCACCGAGTGCTGTGAAGTTCTAAGGTTATCGTCATTTCCTAGCGAGCTGTAACCCGATTCCTAGTCTCACTTAAACTCGCTGGAATGACCCTATCTTGGAGCTGCTCAAATATCGGTTTTGTGGCGAGCGATGTATCTTCCAACATCCATCATCCTGAACAGCGAGGGACGAGCGTGATTCAGGAGCTACCCACCGAGTGCTTTGAAGTTCTAAGGTTATCGCCATTTTCCAGTGAGTTGTTAGTAGATTCCTAGTCTCGTCTAGACTCGCGATGTATGGACTCCCTCCCTCTGGAGGGAGCTAGAATTTATGGTGTCAAAGCCTAAATCTAAGGAGTCCATA
>NZ_JAWOVC010000041.1:0-12822 GCF_033339735.1 Vibrio sp. 2033 | reverse complement strand
GCGCTGGACTAAACAAAGGCCCCCTTTTAGGGGGCTCACACAAAGCCACCTTCTTTAGAAGGTGGTAATTTACTTGTGCGTTTAAGCTGTTATACCTAATGCTGATTACGATTCTTTCGAGTCGGGTTTCGGTGGCTCTTGAGCTTCTGGCTCTTTATCCTGCTTCTCCGACTCATTGTCTTCTTCATCGTCATCGCGGCTTTCGATTACGCCGTGCATTTCTTTCCAGCTTTCCCAGCGTTGGTAAGCCAGCTCCTGCATGTCAGTGCTTTTATCTGCTTCGTCGATGATCTCCTCGCCTACGAGGTGTTCAAAAATATCTTCCAACGTTACCAAACCTAGCACGGTACCGTATTCATCAACAACAAGTGCCAGCTGTAAGCGATGAGTCATCATCTGGTCGAATACTTTAGGTAAAGTGGTATTGTTTAGCACCACTTGAATTGGGCGCATGATTGCTCCCAACTGTTTCTGTCCACAACCTGATTGTTGTAGTTTGAACAACTCAAGGCGATGCACAAAACCAATGATGTTATCTTTCTGCTCGCTGTAAACCAATGGGCGTGAGAAAGGCGTATCTTTGTGTTTTTCTAGGAACTCATTGATGGTCATTGTGGCATCGACACGGAATACTACTGGTCGTGGCGTCATAACCTGCGTTACGGGTACATCTTGGATGCCAAGCAAGTTGCTTAAGATTTTTGATTCACCCTCGGCAAATTCACCGCTTTCACGTGCCAGAATCGCCATTGCAGACAGCTCATCACGCATCTTTGGAGCTTCGTGGTTACGAGCAAGACGCTTGGTGATTTGCTCTGAGAACCAAACAAAGGGTGTAAGCGCCCATACCATCCAACGCAATGCGACCGCGGCAGTGGGTGCCAACTGACGCCAGTAGGTCGCGCCAATCGTCTTCGGTACGATTTCTGAAAGCACTAAGATCGCCAATGTCAGCACTGCCGAAAAGATACCTAATGCTTCGCTACCAAATACAACCGCAGCTTGTGCACCAGCAGTGGCCGCGCCGATCGTGTGAGCGATGGTGTTTAAAGTCAGAATAGATGCCAGTGGTCGGTCGATATCTGATTTCAGCTTAGCCAATTGCCCAGCTGCGGGATGCCCCTGTTGATTGAGCTGCGCAATGTAGCTCGGACTGATACTCAGCAGTACCGCCTCCAGCACCGAACAGATAAACGAAATGCCGATTGCAATAGAGATATAAATGGATAACAGCAGCATAGTTGCCCTTGAATGTAGTTTGATAGTGGTTATTTGCAGCTATTATAACCGCAAAAGTGACTTATAAATTGGTCCAAATACCTTGGAAAGCAAGGGTTTTCAGGGGGTATGTGGTAACAAATTGTGAGTTATTACTCATATTATGGCTAAAAGTACGTCAGAAAATCGAAAGATCGCTTACAAACCTTTGCCAGATGGGGCATTTATGTTTTAGAGTGAGACGAATTCGATAACCTATGAGAAGGGAAACCTAATGAACAAGACCCAATTAATCGACTTTATCGCAGAGAAAGCAGACCTATCAAAAGCACAAGCAAAAGCTGCTCTTGAAGCGACTCTTGATGGTGTAACTGGCGCACTTAAAGAGGGTGACCAAGTTCAACTAATTGGTTTTGGTACATTCAAAGTAAACCACCGCGCTGCACGTACTGGTCGTAACCCTAAGACTGGTGACGAGATTCAAATCGCAGCAGCTAACGTACCAGCATTCGTAGCAGGTAAAGCGCTGAAAGAATCAGTAAACTAAGTTAGAATGCACCGAGGTATCCTGCCTCGGTGCAATTTCATGAAAAAACATCTACTCACTTCACTTCTCCTATCTAGCCTTACCCTTTTTGGCTGTTCATCGGTTGAAACTCCTAATTTAGAACAATTCACGCATTTTTCTGGTGGTAAAGTTGCGGGAGATGCTAGCAGCTTGTACTGGATGACAGAGAAACTCACTCGTGTGAGTACGGCGGCTGATTATGTGACTATGGGGGACAATGGTTGGTTCAAGAGTGATTATCGCTGGGATGAAGGTGAGTTGCGAGAGTTGATTCGAAAAGGCGAGCAAGTTGATACCAAACAAGAGTTGGTGCCTTTTCAAATCCACATCCGTTTCAATAAAGATGGCGAAGCGGTTTACCAACAATATCGTGTTAACCTTAAAGTCTTACCACTCCAGCATGACCAATTAGAGCGCTACAAAGCAGAAGCGAATGACGTAGTGGCATCGGTTAAGGCGCAGTCTCGTAACAATCAGAGCCTTATTCAAGGTTATTGGAATGGTCAATCGTTTGAAACCTGCAAAGGTAAGGTGTTCTCGACACTCGAGTTTAATCAGACGCTGCCAAAATTTATTATCGAGCGTCTCTCATCGGTAGACAGTTATGTGGCTTTTGTCGGCAAGCAGTCACGAAACAAAGCAATGGTCGATGAACTGTTGATGCTCAATGACGATGACTTTGATTGTGTTTCTCGGCCAACGTTTATCTCTGAATAAACATTGCTTCGCATTCTGTCGAACAAGAACAATAAAAAAAGGCGCTGAGTGCGCCTTTTGTTTTTTAGCCAACTTATGTTGTTTTTATTTGTCTTGCTCACGTGCAATTGCACGGTAGCCGATATCGTTGCGATGGAACATGCCATCCCAACGGATCTGTTTTGCAAGCTTGTAAGCACGCTGCTGCGCTTCTGATACGCTGTTGCCAAGTGCGGTTGCACAAAGAACACGACCACCGTTTGTCACGATGTCGCCATCTTTGTTATCTGTACCAGCATGGAAGACTTTTTCGCCTTCAATTTCAACTTGTGGCAGACCCGAAATAACGTCGCCTTTGTTGTACGCTGCTGGATAACCACCGGCTGCTAGCACGATACCAATCGATGCTCGTGGATCCCACTTCGATTCCGCTTGATCCAGTTTCTCGTCGATTGCCGCTAGACACAGATCAACAAGATCCGATTCCATGCGCATCATGATAGGTTGTGTCTCAGGATCACCGAAGCGGCAGTTGTACTCGATTACTTTCGGAGTACCGTCTTTGTCGATCATCAGACCCGCGTATAGGAAACCAGTGTAAGGGTTACCTTCAGAGGCCATGCCACGTACTGTTGGGTAAATCACTTCTTCCATGATGCGGTTGTGGATTTCCTGTGTTACCACTGGAGCTGGAGAGTATGCTCCCATGCCACCGGTGTTAGGACCCGTATCTTTGTCGCCTACGCGTTTGTGGTCTTGGCTGGTGGCCATTGGCAGAACGTTCTCACCATCCACCATCACGATGAAGCTTGCTTCTTCACCATCTAGGAACTCTTCGATAACGACACGACTACCAGCATCACCAAATGCGTTGCCTGCTAGCATGTCTTTGATTGCGTCCTCAGCTTCTTCTAGCGTCATCGCTACGATAACGCCTTTACCAGCAGCAAGGCCGTCAGCTTTTACTACGATCGGTGCACCTTGCTCACGTACGTAAGCAAGAGCTGGCTCTATTTCAGTGAAGTTCGCGTAGGCACCTGTTGGAATTTGGTGACGAGCAAGGAAGTCTTTAGTAAACGCTTTAGAGCCTTCAAGTTGCGCTGCGGCTTGGGTAGGGCCAAAGATTGGTAAGCCAGCTTCGCGGAACGCATCAACCACACCAATAACCAATGGTGCTTCTGGGCCAACGATAGTCAGTTCAATCGCCTTCTCTTTGGCGAAAGCAACAAGGCCAGCGATGTCTTCTACATCGATGTTTACGTTCTCTAGTTTTGGCTCTAGTGCTGTACCTGCGTTGCCTGGAGCAATGAAAATAGTCTCAACATTTGGGTTTTGCGCTGCTTTCCAGCCTAGCGCATGTTCACGACCGCCTGAACCAATGATTAAAACTCGCATATGAAAATCCTTAATCTTATAAATACCGTTTGCTCAAACTCAGATATTTCGCAAAGACCTGAGTATGGCCTCTCTAATTCAATGGGACGAGGACAAGGCGACAAGTGAACTTATTCCTATGAGCATAGTATGCTATGTGATTAGGATAAGTGAACGCCGTCAACGCAGTTATCGTCCCAGTGAAGACGAGAGGATTAGTGGCGGAAGTGACGCATACCGGTAAAGATCATCGCCATGCCGTGCTCATCTGCTGCTGCGATAACTTCGTCGTCACGCATAGAGCCACCTGGCTGAATTACGCACTTAATGCCGGCTTCTGCTGCGGCATCGATACCGTCGCGGAATGGGAAGAAAGCGTCAGATGCCATTACGCTACCGGCAACTTCTAAGCCTTCGTCTGCAGCTTTGATGCCGGCAATTTTCGCTGAGTAAACGCGGCTCATTTGGCCTGCGCCCACACCGATAGTCATGTCGCCTTTCGCGTAAACGATCGCGTTAGATTTCACGTATTTCGCTACCTTCCAGCAGAATAGGGCATCTTTAAGCTCTTCTTCTGTCGGTTGACGCTTAGAAACCACTTTAAGGTCGTCTAGGCTTACCATGCCTTGGTCGCGATCTTGAACCAGTAGACCACCGTTGACGCGTTTCACGTCAAAGCCCGTTGTCTTCGTTGACCACTCGCCACACTCTAGTAGACGTACGTTCTTCTTCGCTGCAACCACTTCAATCGCTTCAGCAGAAACGGAAGGAGCGATGATGACCTCAACGAATTGACGCTCAACAATAGCGGTTGCTGTTTCAGCATCTAGCTCTTGGTTGAATGCAATGATGCCGCCGAATGCAGATGTTGGGTCAGTTTGGTAAGCACGGTTGTACGCTTCTAGGATGTCTTTACCTAGAGCAACACCGCATGGGTTTGCGTGTTTTACGATTACACATGCTGGCTCGTTGAACTCTTTCACACACTCAAGCGCTGCGTCCGTGTCTGCGATGTTGTTGTAAGAAAGGGCTTTACCTTGGATTTGGCGAGCAGTAGAAACGGATGCTTCTTGTGGGTTTGCTTCAACGTAGAATGCGGCTGCTTGGTGGCTGTTCTCACCGTAGCGCATGTCTTGCTTCTTCTCGAACTGTTGGTTGAACGTACGAGGGAATTTGCTCTCTTCATCACCTTCTTTGTTCTCACCGTAAGATGGAACCATAGTGCCGAAGTAGTTTGCGATCATGCCGTCGTAAGATGCTGTGTGCTCGAATGCTGCGATAGCTAGGTCGAAACGAGTTTCTAGTGTTAGAGACTTCTCGTTTGCGTCCATCTCTGCAATTACGCGGCCGTAATCACCTGCGTTAACAACGATAGTCACGTCTTTGTGGTTTTTCGCTGCAGAACGAACCATGGTTGGGCCGCCGATATCGATGTTTTCAACAGCGTCGGCTAGTGTACAGCCTTCTTTGGCAACGGTTTCTGCGAATGGGTATAGGTTTACGACAACCATATCGATAGGGTTGATGCCGTGCTTTTCCATCACGTCATCATCTTGGCCACGACGACCAAGCACACCACCGTGAACTTTTGGGTGAAGCGTTTTAACGCGGCCGTCCATCATTTCTGGGAAACCAGTGTAGTCAGAGACTTCAGTTACGGCGATGCCTTGTTCGGCAAGTAGGCGAGCTGTACCACCAGTAGATAGGATATCGACACCGCGCTCAGCAAGAGCTTGCGCAAACTCAACAATACCTGTTTTGTCTGATACGCTGATAAGCGCACGGCGAATAGGACGAGCGTTATTCATGCTTCCATTTTCCTCAAATTCACGGAGTTAAAGATGTTTGCCAAAAATGAACTTGTTTTTACCTCTTGGGGTAAAATATTGGCCAGTTTTGGTAAAGACCTTTGCAGGGTGTTTTCTGGTTAGAAAACAGTCTCCACATTTGATGGCGCGTATTCTAACCAATTTATTACAAAAAAGCTCGCGCAATCGTTTGGTATCTCAAAAATAATTGCAAAAAAGTCGTTCTTTAGCTTTAAAAGTAACGAGATAGTTAATAGGGAAAGTTATGTTTCAGATAGGTGAACTGGCAAAACGTTGTGGTGTGACTGCCGATACATTGCGTTTCTACGAGAAAAACGCGCTAATAAAACCCGCAGGGCGAAGCGAATCAGGCTACCGCTTGTATGATGAAGAGAATCAAAAGCAGGTGCACTTTATCCTCAAAGGTAAAGATCTTGGCTTGAGTCTGGATGAAATTAAAGACCTGTTAGAAATTAAGTTAGAAGCGACAGAACACAGCTGTGCAGAGGTAAAAGCCATTACTTCTGCTAAGTTAGAGCTGATTGATGGGAAAATTAACGAGCTGACGAAAATTCGCCGAGCGTTAAAGAAGATTAATGATGCTTGTTGTGGTCATACAGACGATGACGCCACACATTGCTCTATCCTCGCAGCACTTGAGTAGTCTCATTCTTGCATCACTTAACTTAAGTTTGCATTTTTGGCGACTTGCTTTTCTAGGTACACGCTGCTTTCCCACCTATAATCTTGCCTTTAGTTACTTGTAGGAATCGACCATTGTCTGATTCCTAGCGTAACGCTGTCTGTAGATACGAGAGTTTTCATACATGGTTGGAGTCTATTTTCAAATCAATGACTGGGTTTTGAGCGTTGATGAAAATAAGCTGTATCGACAAGATAGGGAAGTTACTGTTGAGCCACGCTTAATTAATCTTTTGCACTTCTTAGCGGAGCATGCGAATGAGGTGTTCAACCGCGAGGAATTGATTCAGTACGTTTGGGCTGGAGCGATTGTGACCGATCAAGTGGTGACTCAATCCATCTTTGAGTTGCGTAAGCTACTACGTGACGGTCGAGAGGAAAATACCAACTACGTTATCACGGTGCCCAAGCGTGGCTATAAGCTGGTAGCGAACGTGGTTGCTATGACGCATGAAGAGTTTGTCACAAGTCGGCAAAATGAAGAGATCCCACCTTCGGTTGAAGAATCGGAAGAGGATTGTCTACCTATAGCACCAGCCGTTACCTTTCCTGCCGGTCCTCTAACTCGCGCGGTCTGCGAGATGTCAAAAGAGAAAAAAGCCCCTCAGAGCAAAAACAAAATCAGTCCTTGGCGATTGGGAATTATGAACTTCATCTGGATCAGTATGTTGGTCGTAGTGATGGGCGTGTTTACCTACAAGCAATCGGAAGTGCGTATTACCCAAGCCATCGATACCCATCTGATTGAGTTCAAGTTTCAAGATAATTTTACGAATGAAGGATTAAGCTACGATTTGGCAGACGGATTCGCCCAAAAGTTGATGTCCGACATTGCTCAAGTCAGTGATTACCGAGTCATGCTAAAGAAGGCGTCGTTTACTTCTGGCATTGTGCCTGGTAAATCGGTTGTGGTGAGAGTTCGTGAGAATGACGGTGGCAGCTTTTTAGAGGTGGAATATCGCAATAACTCATCTGAGAAAGTGTTGTTTAGTCGTCAATACGCGTTAACCAGTAGTCATTTAAAGACAGTGCTTCAACAAGCGTCGTTGGATTTGATGCAAGTGCTGAAAGTGTCGGATGCCAAATTGAAATCTACGATGCTGGTGGCGGGAATGCCAATGAATCCCGACGCGTTGGAGTTGTTTGTTCAGGCTAACCATTACCTTAATGTCTCTGATACTAAACAATTCCGCCAAGGTATCGACTTGATGGAAAACATTTTAGAAATCGAGCCGGATAATGCTTACGTTCAAGCTGAGTTGTTGATTGCTTACCATGTACAAAAGGCACTTGATTTCTCACAGGAGTTGAAGAAAGGGCGAATGCAGCAGCTCAGTGAAGCACTAGAGACTAATGTGAAAATGATGGTGGGGCCAATTCAACCGCGAATTTATGAAGCTTTAGCACTGCACGAAACCATCATTGGTGACATGGCGTTAGCCAAGCGGCATCTCGGACAGGCATTGAGGTTACGTGATTCAGTGCTTTCCTATGTGATTCGCGGTAAGCACGCCGAATTGGATGGTGATCTGGATTTGGCCAGTGAGTCTTACAGTGAAGCTTTCTATATTGATACGTCGGTTGAGACGTACCTGCTGTGCGAAAACTTGGTCTTCCCAAGTAACATGAAGGCGATTGATTACGCCATGTATCGCGCCGTTCACCCTTCTGTCGTTCGAATGCTTTAATTCTCTCGGACTCAACGTCAGTCTAATGCTAGCCCCTCATTTCGATGAGGGGCTTTTTTGTCGCTGTCGAAAAGTGAAAAGGGTGAGGCGGTGGGCCAATGACTTACGAAGGAGCTAACAACGCAAGCTTGTAACGGGAATACATACCCGCTTTGCTTCTCTATCTCTATTGATTGTATGAAGTGTCTGGCTGAGTTATGTGGCGAGAATGATTTTGATGCTTTCTTGCAGGCGAGATGAATATTGATGTGGGTCAAAAAGCGCGATCAGGGAGAGATTTATGGAATCAACACTTCAGGGAATTAACCCTTCGGGATGGGGAAGTTGATAACTTTTATCGCGATGACCAACGAGTTGATGAGAGTTTATCTATCGGTAGAAGGTTTGATGTTTTTCTTATAATCGTATGAATAATATAATTTTATATTTTTGTGTTTATCATGTTTATCTCAACTTGATGTTGATGAACTAATCATTTTATTGATAACACCAAGTTTATTTTTTTCCCGATTTTTGGGCGTAGTCTTCACTTCGAAATTTAGCGAGGTCGAGCAGGTTTTTCCTCATAGCATCTCGCTAATAACCATTCAGTTTGAGTCATGTTGACTCGAGTAGAATAGATTTGGAGATGTTATGTCATCGAATGCGAAAAAAATCGGCCTTATTGCCTGTACGGGTGTCGTAGCCGGTAACATGATGGGTAGTGGTATTGCACTATTACCTTCTAGTCTTGCCTCTGTAGGCTCTGTTTCAATCTTCAGTTGGCTGATCTGTTTGGTCGGTGCACTGAGTCTGGCGTTTGTTTACGCTCGTCTGGCAACCAAAAACCCACAAGAAGGTGGTCCTATCGCTTATGCTGGCGAAGTGTCTCCGGTATTTGGTTTCCAAACGGGCGTTCTTTATTACCACGCGAACTGGATTGGTAACCTGGCTATTGCCATTACAGGTGTTTCTTACCTTTCAGTATTCTTCCCTGTGCTTAATAACCCAATCCCAGCAGGTATTGCGACGATTGCATCGGTATGGATCTTCACTTTCGTCAACCTACTTGGTGGTAGCTGGGTAAGCCGTCTATGTACGCTTGGTCTAGTTCTTATCCTTATCCCTGTTGTTGGTACAGCTACATTTGGTTGGACACACTTCGACACTGCGCTTTACAGCCAAAACTGGAACGTATCAGCAGGCACTGACAGCCACGCGGTAGTAACTGCGGTTCTTATCTGTCTATGGTCATTCGTAGGTGTGGAATCAGCAGCGGTATCGACTGGTATGGTAGAAAACCCTAAACGTACTGTACCACTAGCAACTATGTTGGGTACTGGTATCGCAGGTGTGATTTACATCCTATCAACTCAAATGATCAGCGGTATGTTCCCAGCGTCAGAAGTTGCGGCATCAGGTGCGCCATTTGCATTGGCAACCACTGAGCTATTCGGTAGCTGGACTGCACCATTCGTATCAGCATTCACAGCACTAGCATGTTTCACTTCGCTAGGTTCTTGGATGATGCTGGTGGGCGAGGCTGGTAAACGTGCCGCGAGCGATGGCAACTTCCCTAAAATCTACGGCGAAACTGACAAAAACGGTGTGCCTAAGAAAGGTCTAATCCTTGCGTCAATCAAGATGACTGCACTGATGGTTGTACTGATGTTCTTCAGCTCTAAAACAGCACACGCATCAGATCTGTTCAACCAACTAACGACTGACGCAGTTCTACTAACTATGCTGCCTTACTTCTACTCAAGCATTAACTTGATTCGCTTCGAAGGTATGACAACACGCAACGGCTTCGTAATGCTGTTCTCTGGTGTGGCTTGTCTGTTCTGCTTCATCGCACTAGCTGGTGCAGAGGGCGGTACGCTAACAGCAACCTTCATCGTGTCTCTAGTTATCTTGATGTTCTACAGCAAAAAAGCAGGTCTTGCTCAGTACGTGAAAATGCACGCTGACGACATGCCTGCCCAAGCAAGCAACTAATCCCCAAAACGCTGGCACTACGGTGCCAGCCCATAAAACCCAAATTCACGCGGCGCTCACCTTACTCATTGCCTGTAAATGGCAAAGAGCGCCCTCATTCGCCTTGGAGATGTCCAAATGAATATATTCGCTATCTTGAACCACATGGGTGTGTTCTTTAAAGAAGAGCCAGTTCGTCAACTTCACGCTGCTCTTGAGAAAGCGGGCTACGAAGTGGTTTACCCAGTAGATGATAAAGACTTGATCAAAATGATTGAGATGAACCCACGCATTTGCGGTGTGCTGTTCGACTGGGATAAATACTCACTAGAGCTATGTGAACGTATCAGCCAAATCAACGAAAAACTGCCTGTTCACGCATTTGCTAACGAACAGTCTACTCTAGACATTTCACTAACAGACCTACGTCTAAACGTGAGCTTCTTCGAGTACGCTTTAGGTATGGCTGACGACATCGCTATCAAAATCAACCAAGCGACTGAGGCATACAAAGATGCCATCATGCCTCCATTCACTAAAGCGCTATTCAAATACGTAGAAGAAGGTAAATACACCTTCTGTACTCCAGGTCACATGGGCGGTACTGCATTCCAGAAAAGCCCTGCTGGTAGCATCTTCTACGATTTTTACGGTCCAAACACATTCAAAGCGGACGTATCAATTTCAATGCCTGAACTAGGTTCTCTACTAGACCACTCAGGTCCACATAAAGATGCAGAAGAATACATCGCACGTACATTCAATGCAGACAGCTCGTACATCGTAACGAACGGTACGTCTACATCGAACAAAATTGTTGGCATGTACTCAGCACCTGCGGGCAGCACAGTACTGGTTGACCGTAACTGTCACAAATCTCTGACTCACCTAATGATGATGAGCGACGTGACACCAATCTACTTCCGCCCAACTCGTAACGCATACGGCATCCTTGGTGGTATTCCACAAAGCGAATTCAGCCGCGATGTCATTGCAGAGAAAGTGGCGAAAACACCAGGTGCAACAGCACCAACTTACGCAGTAGTGACTAACTCAACTTACGATGGTCTGTTGTACAATACGCAATTCATCAAAGAGTCGCTAGATTGTAAACACATCCACTTCGACAGTGCTTGGGTGCCTTACACTAACTTCAACCCAATTTACGAAGGTAAATGTGGTATGAGTGGTGAAGCGATGCCAGGCAAAGTGTTCTACGAAACACAATCAACACACAAACTGTTGGCAGCGTTCTCACAAGCTTCAATGATTCACGTGAAAGGCGACTTTGATAAAGAATCTTTCAACGAAGCATTCATGATGCACACTTCAACTTCACCTCAGTACGGCATTGTTGCTTCTACTGAAACTGCAGCGGCAATGATGCGCGGCAACACTGGTAAGAAGTTGATGCAAGACTCTATCGATCGCGCAATCCGCTTCCGTAAAGAGATCAAACGTCTAGAAGCAGAAAGCGACAGCTGGTTCTTCGATGTATGGCAACCAGAAAACATCGATACCACAGAATGTTGGAAACTAGACCCTAGCGACACATGGCACGGCTTCAAGAACATGGATGATAACCACATGTATCTTGACCCAATCAAAGTAACGCTACTGACTCCAGGGATGAATAAAGAAGGCGAACTAGAAGAATCAGGTATTCCTGCTTCGCTGGTGGCTAAATTCCTAGACGAGCGCGGCATCGTGGTAGAGAAAACAGGTCCATACAACTTGTTGTTCCTATTCTCAATCGGTATCGACAAATCAAAAGCAATGCAATTGCTACGCGGTCTAACTGAATTTAAACGTGGCTACGACTTGAACCTAACCATCAAGAGCTTCCTACCTTCGCTATACAACGAAGATCCAAGCTTTTATGAAGGCATGCGCGTTCAAGAACTAGCACAAGCAATTCATGACCTAACTAAGAAATACAACCTACCAGAGCTAATGTACAAAGCGTTCGATGTTCTTCCAGAAATGAAAGTAACACCACACGCAGCATGGCAAGAAGAGCTTCGCGGTAACGTAGAAGAAATCAAACTGGAAGAAATGGTTGGTCGCGTAAGTGCGAACATGATCCTTCCTTACCCTCCAGGTGTGCCACTAGTACTTCCTGGTGAAATGGTGACTCAAGAGTCTCGCCTTGTGCTGGACTTCCTAGAGATGCTTTGTGAGATCGGTGCGCATTACCCAGGTTTCGAAACCGACATCCACGGCCTATACCAACAAAAAGATGGTAGCTACACCGTAAAAGTATTGAAGAACTAAGTTCCTCTCGAAGATGACGCCATTGGGAATGCAAGCATGCTCCACTCTTACGAGCTCAATGCGTCATCGAACAATAACGACATTTAGATATACCCCTAACTAATCTGTCGTAAAGAGAAGGGCAAGGATGCTCTGATCTTTTCTTCTATATACAGAAGAAACACTTTTCCAAGACTTCACCTGAAGTACCCCAAATAAAAAGCAAAGACCAAAAGAGCAGTTCGTCATCGTTCTGCTCTTTTTTTCATCTTTTATATAGGTAGAAAGAGAAAAAAGAACCAAGAGAGATAAGATCAGCAACCGAAATCACAAAGAAATCGGCGATCTTTTAATGCAGAAGTCAGGTGTTTCATCATGAAAAGATCCTCTGCAACCCGAAATATTAGACAAGATCGTTGAGTATCTATGCAGAATGCTTGTTATTTGTTCGGTTGAAAGTTTTTTTGCAAAAAACGCTTGTGCTAATTTCTCAACCCCCTATACTGCGCATCCACCGACACGGAGTGAGACGAAAGTCACACAGCGAGTCGGGAAGAGA
>NZ_JAWOVC010000040.1:0-13236 GCF_033339735.1 Vibrio sp. 2033 | reverse complement strand
TTCCAATACCAAGGAAAAATAATATGTATTTTGCAATTTGCTTCTTTTGCATATTAATTCCTCCAAGCACATAACGCTCTGCTAAGGGGTGAGCAACGCAATACCGAAGCCGCCGCATACCACCTTGATCACTAAATTCAACGCATAGTAAAAATGCCACGCGTTGCGAATCCCTCTTGAGCAGTTTGTTAGTCGCGAGGCACCGAGCGCCAATTTTAAGCCGAACTAAACTTTGCGAACAACAAACTTTATGTGCTTTGATGCATTTAAGTCAGGCGTAGTCTCAAAGCGGCTACTCAATGAAACCACTTAGAACAAACAACTCCGTAGAAAACGGACTGACAACACCAAAAAGCGCTTTTGGAAAGCCAATCTCACAGTGCTGACTTTCAACAAAGTCACTGAAGCCACGTGGAACTTACCACACCAGAGAAAACGTCATTTCAGCGAATAAATCAGCTTTTGAACCACCAAACTCACCGAGTAAAGTTGCAACCAAAAACAAATTCTCGATTGCCCTGCTATGTCACCACCAAAGAACAAAACAACCGCGAGGACAGTTACAAAACTTTGGACTTTAAACAGCTGAAACTGAGTTTTGACCATCAACGATGAATCTGTATACCAAACAAACAGCTGCTAAACTTTGAGCTCAGAAACATGATTTTGATTGCTAGCTTTATCTGGCGACTAACGCCCTGTTAAGGTGTGAGCAACGCAATACAAGAGCTGCCGCAAACCACCTTAAACACCAAACGCAACGCATAGTAAAAATGCCACGCGTTGCGAATCACTCTTAAACAGTTTGTTAACTAACTACGATTTGTAAATATCTAAAAAGCTATAGCTCGGCTCGGGCATATTACGGGTGTAGAACGCTTCTGGAACATAATCCGTTTCAAACCCTAAGCGAAAACCGTATTTCTGGTAAGTAAGCTTTGCCAGTGCCAGTAACGGCATAGCAAAATAGCCTACACGCTCTTCCTTTAACTTTTTTTGACTCCAATACTTGTGGTGCCCTTTGACCGCTTCATACATCGCTTGTTGATATTCCGCTTCACCACAACCTGATTTGTTTAGAACTTTTGTCATCACATTAATCGTTGGCAAATCGACAAGGTTTGCGTGTTCAAAGGCTAAACCCTCAAGATACTCAGGAGTACTTACATCAATGAACTTCTGAATTAACGACTTAACGTCACCAGATTTTATTCCGAGCATAACCATTTGGAGCTCAAAGAAGGTACGAGACCGAACATTATACCACTCAGTGTTTGGGTGGTCGGCTAGGTTGGCAAGGTACTCGATGTCACTCACCTGCTCACAGAATAAAGATAGCCAACTTAAGTAGGTTAGATATAGCGCACCTTCAAGACCATTGTATTCATCTTTCTTTGCTACTAGAGTGACCTCCGCTTTGGGGAGCACAACCGAAATCGTATCTCCATCACTCAATAGCTGTGACTGTACTAATTTAATATCAAAGTACTGATGCATATCCATTGCTCTAAGACTAGATTCTATGTCTCCAGCCTTGTGGTATAAACTACTGGTTAGATAAAGGCCTGTAAGACTCACGCTATATAAATCGACTTTCCCGATTTTAGAGTAACGCTCAAAGTCATCAAGCAGTCGTTTACATTTCATCCCGTATGGGTTAGAAAGTCTCTTTAGGTAGTCTGCATGACATGGTATTGGTTTAAAGTGTTCTTTTGATGTCATATAAACATTTCTCTTTAATTTATTAACTGGATCGAAGGAGTTAGTTAACGCCCAATTAAGGTGTGAAGCACGCAACTACGAAACTCAATTTGACTACCGTAAACACCGAACTTAACGCAAACTAAAAGTGCCAAGCGTGCTGAATCACTCTTAAATTGTTTGTTATATGCGCCCGAGAACCCCACAACTGACTAATAAGTCGTGGCCTAAACCCGACAAACCAACCCTGATGTTGTACGAATAATCCAAGTGAGCTGGAATAATTTCGTTGTTTTGCGCTCTCTGGTTTTGAAAATGCGCTTCTGTTGTAGAAATAACTTGAATTATTTCTAGCCGTTTAAGGTTATTCCAAGCAACCTCTAACTCACCATCCGATACTTCATTATTAATGACTTTGTTTTCAGCTAACTGTTCTATGAACACACCAAACATAGGATCACCGTAATTACCATAATGCGCGTCTATGTCTTTATGTTCTAAATAGCCATTGAAGATTGAGTTGATAGACAAAGAGGATTCAACTATCAATTTTAACAAGTTAGCTTCAAATGGTGATAGTTGCTGTAAGATTGCAATATGAGATGGATGAGCGGATTCTTGATGGCTCTTTTGAAATGCGCCTGAGATCAACTCAGCAAACATCAACTTTAAAGTTTCGTCATCACATACAGCATAAAACCCCTCTAAACTATTCTTCAAGCGGACGGGGTTAGGCAAAATTAAGTCATCTTTATCAACACAACTCAAGTCTTTAACTAATTTCTCTTTTAGCCAATCTCTAGCTCCCTTTAAGCCATAATTCACTCCTGAAATCGGTGACAGCAGCTCTATGAGCTGGCCAGCGTCACCAAGAACATTACCAATATGCTTTGCAAAAGGTTGCAAAGTATCTTGATAAATATCCGTTCCAACAGCTTTAATTACTTCATTTTCAGGATTAGACATTAAATTCTCCTAC
Organism: Vibrio sp. 2033; assembly: GCF_033339735.1. Classification (NCBI taxonomy): domain Bacteria; kingdom Pseudomonadati; phylum Pseudomonadota; class Gammaproteobacteria; order Vibrionales; family Vibrionaceae; genus Vibrio; species Vibrio sp. 2033. The sequence goes on along the minus strand of NZ_JAWOVC010000040.1, from coordinate 10,556 downwards.
TAATCTCCAAAAGGGGCATATAACGCCCTGTTAAGGGGTGAGCAACGCAATACCGAAGCCACTGCATACCACCTTAAACACTAAAACTAACGCATAGTAAAAATGCCACGCGTTGCGAATCCCTCTTGAACAGTTTGTTATGCGTGTGCTGATTTGTGCGCCTGTTTTAGAGCAATAAATTGCTCAGCAAAATCTTCAGCTAGTTCTCTACTGTCTGTGATAGTAATGCTTTCATTATTGTATTGAGCATTCTTAGTCCAGTTGTATGAGCCATGAACTACCTTTTTAAAGTCAATAACACAAAATTTATTGTGCATGATTTTCTTGCCCCAAGGACTTGAGGGAGCAATCTTATAGTACTCAATACCTTTGGTTGAGAAGTCTAAGCCGTATTTGCTTGTCGTAGAATCATCATTAACGATGACCTGTATATTTAGACCATCACGGTGCTTGTTAAGTAAGGCATTGCCGATTTCTTTATCGGTGAACCAAGCCATTGCTACCCATATTGAGAATTTGGCTTGCAAAATACTTTCTAAAATTCGCTGACGTATTTCTTGAAAGTATGCTTCCACATCAACAGTGGAATCTTCAATGTTACAGCCTGAGACAATAAAAACACCGAGAGAGTTTTGTTCTAACGAGTAACCGTCGTGCTTAATGATCTCATTAATGCCAACGGCTAGTTCGGCATAATTTTCTGAACGCCTACTATCAACTAACCCCTCAACCATTAACTTCATCTGATTAGTCCCATTGAGAAACTTTACAGTTTTCAGAACATAATCTTTTCGGCTTGCTGATTCAGGTAATCCACCATTTTGAAAAGAGTAAACGTCCCTAACACCAAATAAATTGAAGAACTTCACCAGATCAGGTCCTGACATATACGGAGCGTCTGAATCGTCACCTGTGACAAAACCTTTTAGAGCTTCAATAGAAAAATCTGATAATTTCATACTCTACCAATATTCGTAAAAACGCATAACGCCATGCTAAGGTGTGAGCAACGCAATACCGAAGCTCCCGCATACTACCTTAAACACAAAACGCAACGCATAGAAAAAATGCCACGCGTTGCGAATCACTCTTAAACAGATTGTTATATGCTTGCCAATGCTTTCGCAACGTCCATTTCAATATGATGCAATTTCATCTTTTTATCGATAATCTCTTGTTCTGTAAATCTACTATTATTTGACCAATAGATTCCTTTGAAAAAGCAACGTTCAGCTAGTTCTGCATTGTACTCGCGTACAAGAATGGAGGTTGAGTACCAACATTCTGATAATTCCCTTTCGACAGTGTCTGACTTAGACTCAGCATTATCAAGAACAGACTTCATGTACACTGCTGTTCTGTCTAAAGAGGTCATTAGTGACTTAATAGCTTCATTTTCTTTCTTCGCTTTGTTTTCTTTACGGTTTACGTAAAACTCTACCCATTTGATCGCTGCCTCACTTAACGAAGATACATCTGAAATTTCTAGTAATGCCATTAAAACTCCTAATTAAAAATTAACTTGGGCATATAACGCCGCATTAAGGTGTGAGCAACGCATCCACGAAACCTAACCATACCACCGTAAACACTGAACCCAGCAATGGAGTGAAAAATGCCATGCGTTGGGAATCACTCTTAAATGCTTTGTTATGGCACTTTTGCTACCGCATGTAGTTTCTTATGATGTCTGTATTACCTTGATAACGCGGAGAATGCATGGCTACACCCCAGATCAGATTAACAACAAAGCCTCCATAAGCACCAATAAACGCAAAAGGCAGTGATAGGTATACGATTGGAATAATGCGAAAACTCAGACCTAAATCGTTAATGTACTTGATATACTTATTCGTGTTGAACAATAGCCACCCGCTACACCCCAAAATGATCAAATACAGAAAGACTTGTTCTACTTTCATAAAAGTTGCGATAACAACTAATGCGAAGCAAGCATTAAATGGTATGTAGAAAACCGAGTATGTCTCTCTAGTTAGTAACACTCTTTTTCGAGGACTTACCACGTTAATGAGTTTGATTAGAAGATACCTAATCCGCATACACGCACTAGCCAGCAGACACGCAACAATGAAGTAGCCCAAATACATTAATAGGATTAATGCCATACTTTATTCCCTTAAAGCAAAAAACGAGGAAAATCATATAAAAAACTTCAGGCTAAATATTATACAAAATCAAATAATGACCTGATTAACAAGAAGTTTAGTCTAGATTTGATATTGAGGAGTGCCATAACGCCTTGCTAAGGTGTGAGTAACGCAATACAAAAGCTACCGCACAGTGCCTTAAACACATAAGCCACCGCAAAGTAAAAATGCCACGCGTTACGAATCACTCTTAAGCAATTTGTTAGTACATGCGCTACTTCTATTTATGCGCTCCAAGATATTGAAAACTAGCATGATATGAAAGGCTTTGAACACTGAAGTGAGACGGGCAGCTACAAAACTTTACCCCGATTGAAAGACGAAAGTTGGCTAGAAGAAAAATGCACTGAACTCCCCTACTTTCACTCACTTCAAATTAGGAAAGGATTCGATCTTCGCGCTCCGACGGCAGCGCCAATAGCAACCAAGATTTACTCAGAAGCCTCCACAAAAATGAAGAAGCACCAAAGAAATAGGCTAAGAGTTAGAAACCGTAAACGGTGAAGTCAAAGCAAACACTCCGCATATAGTGCCACCGGAAAGAACGTGAAAGGTACAAACTGAAAGGTGTAAAGACGAGCGCAGAAACAGATAAACACCAAAACTTATGACCTTTGATGTAAAACCCGTACTAACGCCCTGTTAAGGGGTGAGCAACGCAATACCAAAGCCACCGCATACCACCTTAAACACTAAAACCAACGCATAGTGAAAATGCCACGCGTTGCGAATCCCTCTTGAACAGTTTGTTAGTTTGCATTTCGCACAAATCGCACGATTTAATTAAATTGCACATTTCATGCGATATATTATAATCTAACTGTACACTCAATTGGGAACTGACCATGCATACATTAACAGCCAATGATGCCAAACGAAATTTCGGCGAACTACTTCTAAGCGCACAACGCGAACCAGTAAAAATCAGCAAAAACAGTAAAGATACTGTCGTTGTCATGTCCATTCGTGACTTTGAAGAGCTAGAAGCTATGAAAGTTGAGTACCTCAAACACTGCTTTAAATCAGCCAAAGAAGACTTGAACAATGGGAACACTGTTGATGGCGAAAGCTTTCTAAATTCGCTGTAACTCACTTATGCAAAAGAACAAATACAAGCTAAGTAACTTAGCACAATCTCACTTGCGCAAGGTCAAAAACTACACTGTTGAAAACTTTTCTGAATTACAGTGGCGCAACTATAAAGACACTTTGCTATCGGGGTTTCAGATGCTAGCTGATAATCCAGGTTTAGGAAGAAGTTGTGACGAGATATACCCAAATGGCTTTTATTTTCCGATTGGAAAACACACAGCTTATTTCACCAAAGAAGATGACTTTATCTTAGTCGTTGCTGTTTTAGGTCAATCACAACTACCCCAGAATCACCTGAAATAACATGACTTTCACCCTAGAAACAATAACTGGGGTGAGAGTTTATCCATGCAAACTAACGCCCTGTTAAGGTGTGAGCAACGCAATACCAAAGCCACCGCATACCACCTTAAACACTAAACGCAACGCATAGCAAAAATGCCAAGCGTTGCGAATCACTCTTAAACAGATTGTTATGTTTCTCTTTCTATCATCTGCTTTAAAGCACTAAAACTAACAGAATTACTCAATGTACGCCTGTTAGGATGCTCGATCCTAATTGCTTTTAGATCGGGATATTGAGGGATTCTAACTTCAGCGATTAAGTTCAGAGTCTGCTCTGCAAGCACGCCATCTAAAAAGCTCAACTTCGGTAGGAACTGAACTTTATTACCAAAGTGATGCTTAATAAAAGAATCTCGTGTACTTCCCGTTGTAAAAATTACAATATCAGGTCTAAGTATTGAGAACTCTTCAGCTAGGATATTGAAATACTCTCGCTCCAAATTTCGTATGGAAGGGCTTGGTTTTCCACGTCCATCGTTACCTATTTTTGAAATGTTATTCCAGATAAATGACACAGTCTTACTGCTAAACTGTTCGGTAAGCTTTTCTTGGAAAAACCTAAAATTCTTTCTATTCCAAAAGGCTCGCTTCCCTCGATTTTTGCCGCTCCCGGAAATTTGATGAAAGTAATTAAAGTACTCATTCATTAGGTTTTCGACTGTTGCATCACCAGCATTCAACTGTCCACACCATCCATCTGTCTCTTGACCAACTATCATTACCTTAACGTCTGAATCGATGTAGGTTTGATCAACTTTGATGAGGAGAGGGTTTGAAGCTTTTGAAGACAATCCGCTTGCTGCTTCTAGCAAGGCATCCCACTTTGACCTATATAAGCTTTCTAGTTCTTGATTCATTATTACCTCAGAAATCAATCGGAAACATAACGCCGCATTAAGGTGTGAGCAACGCTACCACAAAACTTAGCCAGACCATCGTAAACACAAAACCCACGATGGAATGAAAAATGCCAAACGTTGGGAATCACTCTTAAATGCTTTGTTATGGCGATACTTAACTTCGCGAGCCTAAGCTTTTTTCACGAACGCCGCTGTTACCATCATTTCTCCAGCACCATCGACCTTGCAGTCGAGTTGGTGGTCTTTACTATCAAAAATACGCCTGACAACTGCTTTTGTACCGATTTTCAACACCAGGGAGCTACCTTTAACTTTAAGATCTTTTGCCAAAGTAACTCTGTCACCCTCGGCTAACAAAGTACCATTTGCATCCTTAACATTAATAAGTTCATCTTGGGCAACTTCATCAGGGTTCCACTCAAACGCACACTCCGGACAAACCAAGTTAGCTTGATCTTGATACACATACTCAGACTGACAATTTGGACAAGGAGGGAATGACATAAACTTTCAACTTTTCGATTAACAGTTGATATATGATAAGTTGATAACGCTCGATTAGCGAGAGGCATGGCACTATATTTAGTAATACCAACTGTGCTACCTAACTCGAATTATTCCGAAAGCCATAACGCCGCGTTAAGTAGTGAGCAACGCCATCACCTTGCCTAAACCATTGTGCTGTGAACACTAAAGCTGAATCAAACGAAAATGCCGAGCGTTGCGAATCTGTCTTAAACGCTTTGTTATAGCGCATTAGTTCCAGTCTACTCTGGTACCTATATTTGGAAACTCTCGGCTCAAACCATCAAAACAACCTTTTAAGGATTCGAAACTCTCAGGGAGAATTGACTTCAAATGACTAGAACCTACAAACTCTATTACTTGAGGTAAATCCGAATTGCGTAGACCTGGATCACAAAGGCAATCCCAAAAAGCATCCCAGTTTTTTCCATAAAATTCTGGGAAACCAAAGCAATTAGCCATCAATTCATGAAGTTGATTTTCGTTCTCTATCATTATTAAATCAATGCGCATAGTCCCTCTCCTGATAAATGCCACTGCGCTATAACGCCCTGTTAAGGTGTGAGCAACGCAATACCGAAGCTCCCGCATACCACCTTAAACACTAAACACAACGCATAGTAAAAATGCCACGCGTTGCGAATCACTCTTAAACAGTTTGTTAGGCTTTTTTTTCTGAGGCAGCCAGCATAAATAGATCAAATGCTGCCAATTTAGCTTCTTGCTCACTATCAAAGTTACGATATAAAAACTTGCTATAGTTTCCGTCTTTAGAGTTTACCGTAGCTCCCCATTTACCACTTTTTTGATAAACAGTTACCCAAAATCCTTCAATGTTTAGACGAGGGTTTCCTCTTTGCGATAGCTTCCAGCTTCTAGTTAACCAACGTTTACGTCGGCTTGACCAGTTTTTTACTGTCCGTTCTCTTAGTTTTGCTGCGGAAATATCATTTTCCATATGACCCGAACATATACAACCAACCTTCAAAATCAATGGATAATTGTCATGCTGCATATGGTGAACATACCTGATTTCTTGAGATTCACACATTTCGCATGTTTGGTCTGTTGATTCCAGATCTTCAATGTGAACGCAACACCAACCTTTATGGGGAACACCTAGAGCAGACCATTTACCACGTTTCTGAGAAATAAGAGTTTCCTCAAATTCATAGCCAACCTCTAAATTCATAATTATCTCCATGAAGCCTAACGCCCTGTTAAGGGGTGAGCAATGCAATACCGAAGCAGCCGCATACCACCTTAATCACTAAAACCAACGCATAGTGAAAATGCCACGCGTTGCGAATCCCTCTTGAACAGTTTGTTAGGTGCTAGTTTTCATTTAAGCCATAAGCCCTTGAACCCAGTTTACTTTTATAGAAGTTTTCATATTCGATAACTTCCTTTTGCGTAAGAGATTTTGGCAAGGTGCGTAAGATGGAAAATCTAAACTCACGGTGCATATCCCTGCCACTTTCACATATGAGCTTTAGTAGCTTATTGCCTCCATGACCGGTTGAAGCGTAGTTATTCCATCTACCATATATGCCTTGGGAACCACATGCGGATCCAACATACTGAGCACCAGTACTAGGCTGTAAAATTAAATATATACCAGCCACATTTGATAAGGCAGATTTCCATTCACGATTTGCTTCAGGGTAGTTAAAAATCCGACTCAGTTCATCGAAATTAAGAACAAAGTCAAGGTAACCGGGGAATGGCCTCGCATAACCAGTAGGCAAAATCTCTACTACTTCTTTTTCTTTGATCCATTGATGCCAAGATCTGGTAGATTGACCCCAGTAAATAATGACTCTCTCTTCAAGATCCTCGAAACCTTCTACCTTTTCGAGTTTATAAAACCAATTTTCTGGGTCTTCTTTAATCTTGTAAGAGCTAGGAAGACAAATATCACCAACGCGAGAACGAGAAAGAACTTTATAAACGCCATACAATCTTGCCTTGCTATGCGGCATTCCTATAAATGACACCATATATTCGCAATCAAGAATGGGCTTAGATTGACAAGCTTGATAGGTTTCCAGTTGGCCAGTAGTCATTAGCTCATATAAATCATAACGTTGGTCTTGATGTCTAACGAGCTTTATTTTTTTGCTTGTATCCAAGCCTCGTAATTTCAGTAACTCTTCGATATTCATGATGAATTCCATTAGCACCTAACGCCCTGTTAAGGTGTGAGCAACGCAATGCCGAGGCTCCCGCATACCACCTTAAACACTAAACGCAACGCATTGTAAAAATGCCACGCGTTACGAATCACTCTTAAACAGTTTGTTAACTAACTACGATTTGTAAATATCTAAAAAGCTATAGCTCGGCTCGGGCATATTACGGGTATAGAAGGCTTCTGGAACATAATCCGTTTCAAACCCCAAGCGAAACCCGTATTTCTGGTAAGCAAGCTTTGCAAGTGCCAATAAAGGCACAGAAAAATAGCCAGTTAACTCTTCCTTTAATTTTTTTTGACTCCAATACTTGTGGTGCCCTTTGACCGCTTCATACATTACTTCTTGATATTCCGCTTCACCACAACCTGATTTATTTAGGACTTTTATCATCACATTAATCGTTGGTAAATTGATAAGGTTTGCGTGTTCAAAGGCTAAACCCTCAAGATACTCAGGAGTACTTACATCAATAAACTTCTGAATTAACGACTTAACGTCGCCAGATTTTATTCCAAGCATGGCCATCTGGAGTTCAAAGAAGGTATGAGACCGAACATTAGACCACTCAGTGCTTGGGTGATCGGCTGAGTTGGCAAGGTATTCTATATCGCTCACTTGCTCACAGAATAAAGATAGCCAAGCTAAATCTATCAGATGTGCCCCACTGATGGCGATGTGTTGAACTGTCTTCGCTCCTAAAGTCACCTCTGCTTTAGGGAGTACCACAGAAATCGTCTCTTCATCACTGAATAGCTGTGACTGTACTAATTTAATATCAAAGTACTGATGCATATCCATCGCTCTAAGACTGGATTCTATGTCACCAACCTTATGGTATAGACAACTTGTTAGAGAAAGACCTGCAAGGCTCACATCATATAAATCGACTTTGCCACTTTTATAGTAAAAATCAAAGTCATCAAGCAGTCGATTACATTTCATCCCATATGGGTTAGAAAGTCTCTTTAGGTAGTCTGCATGACATGGTATTGGTTTAAAGTGTTCTTTTGATGTCATATAAACATTTCTCTTTAATTTATTAACTGGATCGAAGGAGTTAGTTAACGCCGCATTAAGGGGTGAACAACGCAAACCACCCGACCTGAACCATTGTGCCGTAAACACTAAAGCCAATTCAAACCAAAACTGCCAAGCGTTGTGAATCCCTCTTGAATGCTTTGTTAGTTGCCAAACCTAAAGCTTTGATTTGAAGTTAATTACCGCTTTGCCAACACTAGCTTTACGTGTTTTCAAAAACTCAAATCAGGCGCAGTTTCCAAGCGCCTGTCACTGAAACCACTTGGAACATACAACGCCGTAGAAAACGAGCTAACAACACCAAAAAGCGCCTTTGGACAAACAATGTTACAGAGCTAACGTTCAACATATAAATCGGTTTCTGAAATAGAGAATACAACCACAAAAGAAACCAACGCACGATTTTACAAACCCAAATAACTAGAAATTGAAATACGAAAACCGAGCCAAAAACACACAAACCTTAGCCCTAAATATTTTGTTTTAACTGCGTTTTTCTCGTTGGCAACTAACGCCTTGTTAAGGTGTGAGGCACGCAATACCGAAGGTTCCGCATAACACCTTAACCACTAAAACCAACGCATGGTAAAAATGCCACGCGTGCCGAATCACTCTTGAACAATTTGTTATACGAATTTTTTCAGTGCCGACACTTGCTGTTCAAATAACTCACAATCTGACTTTGAGTATGACTTAGCTACATTAACCCATTGAACGTCCGTTTCATCTATGTGGCGAAACTCGACTTGAAGTGCATATTTAGAACAACGAAAAAGAGCAAAAACCAAACCTACAACCGTCAGACTAAGAACTAAAACTAGTAGCCATTGTGGCACCTCTTCCAACCTTGGAATAACTAACCAAGCTGCCCCTGAAAAAACACACACCCAGAATAAAACTTGACCTAAATTATCAAGAAAACTTAACTTTTTAACCCTAACATTGTTTATCTTAGACAAAGGATATGAGTCTTTCTCAAACCTGAACTCTTTTGAATCCAAGTTAAAATCAGTATTTTTGTACATAATTTCCCTCTATTCGTATAACGCCCAATTAAGGGGTGAGTAACGCTGCCACCCAACCTAGCGCATTGTACCGTAACCACTAAAATTGAAGTAGAAACCAAAATGCCAAGCGTTGGGAATCCTTCTTAAATTGCTTGTTATGTTCGTAGCCATTTGTACATGACGTGACTATCAACTAACCCTAGATGAGCATGCTTATATGCCTTGGGAATTGTACCTATGATTTGAAACCCCAGCTCCTCCCAAAGCTTCACCGCAACTTCATTGGTAGAGACCACGCTGTTAAATTGCATGGCATCAAAGCCAAGTTCTAGAGCAGTTTCCTGAGAATGTTCACACATAAGGCGTGCAATGCCCTTACCTCTAGCTTTGCTAGAAACCATGTATCCACAATTACATATATGGCTACTTGGCCCCATTGCATTTGGCTTGATGTAGTAAGAGCCCAGTACAACGTCATTTTCTACGAAAACAAAAGCTTTCAGGGGAGATTCACACCATAAAGTAAATGCTTGTTCTAGCGTCATATTTGGGTCAAAGGCATAAGTTTCTTGTGCCTGGATTACCGCAGAAAATGTTGGCCAAAACGACTCAAAATCGGCTTTTGTGACTTCCCTAATCATGAATTTCCTCCTAGAACATAACGCCCTGTTAAGGGGTGAGCAACACAATACCGAAGCTTCCGCATACCCCTTAACCACTAAACACAACGCATAGTAAAAATGCCACGCGTTGCGAATCACTCTTAAACAGTTTGTTAAATTACATGCCGAAAGCCATTTTTAGTACCATTAGCTAATGGTGTTCTGTCGGGCTATTGCAAGTAATAAGGTATTTTTTTAGTCGTTGCAGAGGCTCAATATTATCAAGAACAATTGTACAAAATATATTGCCAAACATTGGGACTAAAGCGGCTGTCCACGCTACGTTTGTACTCAAGTACCAATTGTTAAGTTTTGCAAAACCGACATATGAGCTAAAACTATAAAGATCAAAACACTCTTTTTTGATTGCGCAGAATACAGTTAAAACATCAAAACTTCCCCAGGTTCCAGTTTTAAGCCACATGTACGAACCATACAGTGTCGATGCGATCAAAACCAAAATCGGAGCGACAAGTCCAAACAATACAAAATCATCGCTTAGCCATCCAAGAAGTCCCCAAAGTAAAACTAACGAGAATAATATTAATAATGCCACCTTTTACCTCACTGATGTTTATTGTTGTAATTGGTGTACCCCACAAAAAGTAGACAGTACATAACTACATACTTTCGTACTCAACTGGGCTGACATGCCCCAACGCTG
>NZ_JAWOVC010000039.1:0-13682 GCF_033339735.1 Vibrio sp. 2033 | reverse complement strand
AACGGCCAAAAAGTGTAATATAACTCAAATTATACTTCGTTATATGCGCTTATGGCGTCTAAGAATTTGATAGTAATTCTCAACAAGAACAAACTCTAATTTGCTCTTGTTGAAAATAATTCTATACATGAAGAAATGTAAATTCCTTCGTGTAGCCAGCGTGTACGGGAGTTCGCAGAACCTCATTTATTTTATGATAAGTCTTTTTAGGTGAAAAAGATGATTTTCATCTTGTATAGGTCGGAACTATTTATTAATTTTTTTAGCGACATACAAAAATTAATAAAAATAACGAAATATTATGCACGATAAAAATGCTAGGACGTGGACAGACCCCGACGATGGCGTCATTTATGATTTAAGTCATATGGAATCATTTATTACTGACTTTGAAGTTAAGTTGTCTAAGTCATCCCCTGTAGTTAAAACCCCAGTTAAGATTGTTTTCTCCAATCACTGCTTTTCAAGAAAAAAGACTGACGAGGATAACGAATCTCAGGTTATAACTGTCGAAACTAAACGAGATGGTACTACCGAGTATAGAGTTTTCTGTCCTACACGTTGGGAATTCTCAAAGCGTCTCCCCGAGATTCTTAGCGACCTTTCTTATAGAAGCTGTTTAGAGGGCGGTAGCCGGGAAATTGTATACAGACAAGAGGATCGCTCCGCCGTTGGTCAGCATGACGGCTGGTATATATGTATGCGGTTAAATCACAAGAAGAAAGCCGACATTCAATTTGAAATATGGGTGAGAAGTGCCCATTGGAGAAATAATAGACCTGCTGACATAAGGAATCACGGCGGTAAGCGATTTTGCATGCTTTTAAGTAGCTATATCGCGTCGAAAAAGTAATAGCGCCAGAAACACAAAACCCCCAATTAAGGGGGTTTTGCTGGAAATTAAATTTCACTGCCGGGCGTCTTGGTTATGACCACTCTTTGGTGGAAACCAGTTTAACTGGTGCCATGAGCGCTACCCCTAAGGGACACCGACTATCGCAACTCACAAGTTAAATATAACTCATGTTCGTTACGTTTGCAACTCGAGGATAAGTTGCTACACAACGTGACGAAGCAAAGGATCTTTTCGTTGATCCTCAAACGGATCGAGCGTAATATTTTGACTAGATAGCAAAAAGCCCCCTATTGGCGTAGGAGGCTTTTTAGTGAATAGCAACGTTAGCGCGTTCTATTCGCGGGCAACCATGTTTGCAGACAAGGAAGCCAAAAACTGTTCTACAAGTGTAGCCGTATAGGCTGTACCATTTCAAGCATTTTTCTCGTCTGCATTTCTATCGCCCCTATCGGGCTATACCTTTAGCGTTACGTTGTAGCGTGTCGTCGCGTGTTGGAAGCATGAGTTTGTTGGCGCGTTGGCGGTATGGTCGCTGTATAACGGGGAATGATTGCAGAACAGCAATCCCGACGTTAACAACCTAAACAGAAGCACAGCCGAACGGCTGAGGAATGAGAAAACGCCAGCTAGTAAGAAAAGGCGGTTTTTCGGTGTGTAAATCTGCAAGGTTAGACGGTGGGGGATGCAATCGGGGTGCAGCGTATTGGAAACGATATGCAGCTCTAAGCCACCGCAAGATTAGCCTATCCTAAGCCTTAATGGTGCGGGAGGGCGACGTCTGGAGCCAAGCAAATAAAAAAAAGCCGCACGGGGAGCGAATCCGGCGGCTTTCATTTGGTCAACAACGAGACCTTCGATAGAGAGCTATAGGTAGTAATAACTACCTCTTAAGTAAAACATGGCTTTGTACATATGTAAAGCACATTTGTAGGTTAATCGCTTTTTATCATTACATGCGGCTAATACTATGCAAAATATTCATAAAGTAATGTTGTAACGCATTATTTTCATCTATTAATCAACAACTTACGAAAATGACCTGTTTGACTCATCTTGTGTGAACCCTATACCATATTAACAGCAACGTTAACGAGCGTAACGCGTTGTAAAAACAACTGTCTTGGTAGTAGAGGGAGGAGCGACCCGAAGTGCTTAAGACCATTAATCAATAGAGTTAGAGAGCTAAATTATGAACACGCACGCACAACAAACGGCGGCTTCGCTCCAACGCGCAGGCTTCCCGCTTACTCTTCTTAGTGGCAAGAAACCGATCCTTAACGATTGGCCGAACAATCCTATCGAACCGGGCGCAATTGAGTCGCATACGGGTAACTTTGGTGTTATCTGCGGTAAAGGCTTTTTCGTATTTGATGTGGATGATATGGACGCTTTCATCATGTATTTGATGGAAAACGGCCTAGATTGTCCGTCCGATACGTATTGCGTTTCAAGTGCCAAAGGTCTGCACTATTACTACCAGATGCCTCAAGGTATGGAAACTATGCGCAATGCGGTACGTATTGCAGGTTTCGCGGATATTCGAGCTACAAACGGCCAAGTGGCCGCTGAAGGTTCAATACATGAAACTGGTCATGTGTACGAATGCGTTACGCGTAAACCTATCGCACCTTGCCCGACATGGCTTATCGAACTGTTAAACAAACACAACGTATCGGAAGCGCACGCCGGAAAACGCGGCGAAGTGCTTATCGAGTCAGACGACGCTTACGCGATCGACCGAGCAACTCAACACCTTAAACGCTGTGAGGCGGCTATCGAAAACCAAGGCGGTGATCAAGCTACGTTTGCAGCTGCAGCGCGTTGTAAGGATTTCGGACTAAGTAAAGACACTACTTACATGCTTATGGCCGAGTACTTTAATCCGCGTTGCGAACCGGAATGGAACCCTGACGAGCTGCGCGAGAAAGTAGAAAATGCGTTTAGCTATGGTGCGTCACCTCAAGGGGTTGCCTCTCCTGTAGCTGCTTTCATTAATGCCGGACTCGTACCGCAACAAACGGCCCCAACAGTGGACCAAGTATCTAATCCGTCAACTAGCCCCGTTACTGGCGAGAACCCGAAACACATCGGCGTTGGTACCGGATACGACAAGTCAAACCACACCGTAAACGCGACTCGCTTCCTAACGGAGTGTTACCCATCGGGTACGCTGAAATGTTACGACATGGAGTTTTACTGGTTTGATGGTAAGTCGTGGGTTCACGCAAGCGACGCGGTTATTAAATCTGCTCTAGGACGTGCAATGCTTAACGCAGAGCCTAGCAGTGGTACAGTTAAAGGCACGTTCGAAATGCTACAGCACTTTACGCATTGCGACGAGTGGAACACGTACCAAGGCAAAAGCCGCGACGGTTTGATCTTAATGAACAATGGCATCCTCGATATTAATACAGGTGAGCTGTTACCTCATACGATGGGGTACCTTTGCTCTAACATCATTCCTTTTGATTATTCTCCGACAGCTACGGCCCCAACTTGGGAAACTTTCCTAAACTCTACGTTTGAGAACGACCAGCAGCGCGTACAGTTTATTGAAGAATGGATCGGCTACAACTTAACGCGTGATTACCGTTATCAAAAGATTGCGATGCTTATCGGTCAACAGCGCTCCGGTAAATCAACAATTATGAGCATCCTTGAGTCTATTCAAGGCGTTGCGAACTACGGCAGCGTGGATATTAACGGCCTTGGCAAAGACAGTAAGCTCCACATGCTTAGTAATAAACTCTCTATTGTTGTTCCCGATGCAGCCAATCCGTCACGTAATGAAGCGGGTGCGGTTGTTGGTAACATGAAATCAATCAGCGGCGGCGATTCTTTAACGTTCGACCGTAAATTCAAAACGGCGGTTACTACGAAATTTGCCGGTAAGATCAGCATCGTAACCAACAACGTTTTGAACCTTCAAGACGACTCAGGGGCATTAGCCGGACGCCTTATAATCTGCCCGTTTAACAAGTCTTTCTACGGAAACGAAGACACTACGCTAAAGGCACGATTAATCGCGGAGATACCTGGCATTATTAATCGCTGTATCGTGGCGTTACGTCGCCTTAACGCACGCGGCCGATTTGTGGAACCGGAAGCCGCGCAGCAATGGCGTGATGATGTGCAAGACCGTGCAAACCCTCTATTTCCTTTCATTCGTGAGAAAGTAACGATTGATATTAAAGAGCGTGTTCCGGCTTCACAACTTTATTCCGCTTATCGTTCTTGGTGTGTTAGTAATGGTTCCCGACCGTTAACGGGGCAAGCCTTTAAACGCGCGCTACTTGGTGCAGTACCAAGTGCTACACATTCTAGAGGAATGCGCATCGATGGGAAGGTAACTACAGGGTATGTCGGCGTTACGTGCGCCGACCCCCTAACCGAGTTGTTCAGTAACGCTCAGGCGGTGAACTCATGATCACACCAACTATTATCATTAACGGTTCGGTCAAGCCCTTAGCCGTTCTTAACGAACCTAACGGTATTAAACATTACGCAATAAACGCTCTTAGAGAATACTTACAATATGGCAAGGCGTGCCCGATTGCGTTCGGCCTTGCTGATAAACTCCTACCAATCACGCGAAATCATGCGGCATACGCTATAGGATGTTTGGCGTCCAACCAGTTACCGACGTTGGCACGTTACATTGATGAGAACGGGCAATCACTGGGATAGCCGAATAGAAAACGAATAACAGCCTCGCATTACGCGGGGCTTTTTTATATCCGTCATTTATTACAGTGTTCTGTACCGTAATATGCGCATTACGAGATGTCGTACCGTAATGAGTGTTTTTAGGTGTTGTCAAAACGGGCCTAAAACCAGCAACAAAGTGCCTACATGTTGTCAAAAAGTGCCTACACCCGATTTAGGTGTTGTCAAAAATGTTGCTAATGTTGCTAATGTTGCTAATCGCTGCCAACGTCGCAGCCCCTGTCCTATAAGGGTTTCGTGGGTTTGTTGTCAATGTTGCTGGTTTTTTACCTTATTAAGATAATTCCTAAATTAGTATTAATTCCTTAAATAATGTATTAATTCACGCTAATAAAAGGTTGAGTGAAAAAAGTAGCAACATTGACAACACTCATCGCCCGTTACACGCATTACATCACTGGTCACTGTCTGCATTACATCGATACGCGTATACGCTACTGGTTATTCGTTACGTTCGTATCGCGTGTTAAGTAGCGCAAAGCCCTTAAAAGCGTTAATTATTAGGTTGTAGTATTACATATGTAAATTACGTATAATAAGACCTAGAAAGGCAAGGGAGCGAAACTGGCCTTTCTACGGAGCGATAACCCAAACAACGAACCGGAGTTATCGAGATGCAAATTGAAACACTTAGAAACTTACAGGGCGCGGAATTTGACCGCTTAGCCTTAAACCTAGAAACGGCATTAGCTGAAATCCACAACGGTAAAACTGACGGCTTTGAAAGCGTCGTTACTGTCATCGGAAAACCTCTATTCGCGATCCGCGAACACTTCAACGTCCTTAAGGCTCTACTTTGGTTTATCAGCCAACCTACAGCAGAGCGTGAAACTACGTTACGACAAGAGTTAATCAACGCAATATGAAGATAAACGCACTTATCGCAAGCCGATGGGGCGTTGCCCTGTCTAGCACTTACCGTTGGCAATCAAGCCCAAAGCGTCGCCTGGTGTGGCGCTATGAGGCTGCACTTAACGGTGCGCTAGGCTGTTACGGTACGCCGCGACCGCCAGGTAACGAAGACCCCAAAAACCTAACGCAAATAACCCGAACGGCTTTAACACTCGCCGGGTACAGTTATAAGCAATTGGATAACTGGACGTTAGAACGTGGTAGTGCGACCACCGAACAATTAACGGGCCGAATGCACGACATCGTAGCGCACTACTTAAATACAAAACCGTGGCGAAGCGATCCGAGCTTACCTATTCCGATTTACTAAACTTGCTAATTTACAGATACAGGAGAGTGACAACTATGAACCCGACTATTCATTTCTTTGAAGAACATGGTGTTTGCTTAGGGGATTTTGAAGAACTTTTAAAGGTCCCAGAATTCGCCGCGAAGATATCTACCTCACTAGATATGGTTGTGAATGCCACCGAACCGACACCCATCTACTGGTCGTTAGGTTTCGACAAACCTATTTTTGCATGTGCTAGCAACGGCACACACAGGGAGGCGTTAGAAATGTTACGAGGCGTTATTGAGGCGCGCGACTTCATAGTGTTACGGGGCACGCTTGAAACGCTTGAGGCGATGTACGAGAAGAAAGACGGGGGTGCGCAATGTCATTAAGCCTCACCGATGAACGAATCCTAACGCTCTTCGAATCCGGCGCGGTGCGTTCGAAAGTTGCGGCAGTCTCTCACTACCGACCAGAGTTAAGCCGAGATGGGCAACAGCGATACGCTACTGACCTGTGGAAGAAGAAAGAGGTTATAGAACGTAACGCGTTTGTAGCTGAAGCAACCGCCCAAGAAGCCGAAGCGGTGCAAGCCGGTTTGCGTTACCAATGGCGCGCCATTACCGAAGGGATTGAAACTCTCCTAGTTGAAGCGGGGATCTGCGAAATCGTACAGGTTCCCGATAAACGCCGTACTGTCTTTGATATGCGTACCGTTCTGAAGCCAGGTGTCGCGTTGCCTCAGCAGGCTTTACCTTTTATCAAACGAATTGAGTTAGTTAACGCATTCGCAACCGAGGATGCACTCGAGCAACGCCGAGCCATTGTTGCACATGAGTATGGCAACAAAGAGAAACTGCGCGCATCAGAACTATTAGCTAAGTCATACGGCCAGCTTATCGAACGTCAAGAGTTGACCGGTGGTAACGGCGGCCCGATTGAGCAAGTTACCGCTGATATGAGTGCGACAGATGCCGCAAACATTTATAAAAACGCCGTTCGCGGCAATTCACAACCTAAGAGAGGTTAAACCATGGCTATTAATGTAGATGTGCAGATAAGCCCACAAGGGGCGGTACAAGGCGGGAGGGTTGCAGAGACTTCCTTAGACCGTGTCGGTAAAGCTGCGGATGTAACAACGGCTCGCGTCGATAAGACAAGTACTGCGCTCGCTCAAATGCCTACTAACGTGTCGAAAATGAATACGGAAGTTCAGAAATCCTCAAATTCATTAAAGCAGTTTAATGGGCTTGTAGGCCAAGCCGGGTTCCAGATAAGTGATATCGCGATTCAGCTCGGTGCCGGAGCCAACGCCGCTATGGTATTCGGTATCCAAGGCGGACAATTGCTAGGGGTTATTAATCCATTAGCCGGTGCTCTGGCTACCGTCGCAGGTATTGCAATCGGCCAGATGACCGGTGGGATGTATAGCGCAGCAGATGCAACTAAGACCCTCACAGAGCGTACGCTTGATTACATCGATGCAGCGGAAGACTTAACGCGGTCACAAGCGACGCTTGGATTGGCTGAAACGACAAAAGAGTACGCCGCGCAACAAGCCGAACTGACGAGAGTTAACGCTAAGATTGAGACATACACGGCCAACCTAGCGCGTTACCCTAGTAGCGCTAAAGCTGAGGAATGGAACGAGGCGTTAATCGAGCAGCGTGCCAATGCTGATACGTTGAACCAAGAGATTGAGAAAACGCTCGAACTCAAGAAGCTTTACACTGACACGGTCAACGGTGTTGTAACGGCTGATAAAGACGCTACTAAAGCGATCGAACGTCAGGCGCAGCAAGTACAGATTCTACGATTAGAGCAACAAGGGTTGAATAAAGAAGCATTCATTCTCGCCGGCGTTCAGCGTCTCGGGGCGGGTGCTACTGCGGAACAGGTCGCGCAATACAAAGCGTTACTGCGTGCTGAGTTCGAACTGACTCAGCAACAGCAAACGTTAAACGACAGTGTAAAAATGTACGACCGTGATGGCGCGTATCTGCAACGATTAGAAGACCAGGTAGCAATGGTTGGTCTAACTGCCAGAGAGCAAGCCGCACTAACAGCAGAGCAGCGACTTAGCGAGAATGCGACAGCAGCACAAATCGCACAGGCCCGAGAATTAGCCACGGTTTTGTATGACCAGGCTGAAGCTCAGAAAGCGGCGAAACAGGCGCAACGTGAAGAGCAGCGTATGGGCGACGAAGCAACCGCGTTTAGCATTGGCCTAGTTGACAGTTCTACAGGATTGACCGCTTTAGAAGAACAACGCCAGCGTGTGTTGGAATATCAAGAGCAGGAGCTTGGCGACCAAGAGGCACATGCAGCAGCATTGGTGGCTATCGATAAGAAGACCATGCAGGAACGTGCGAATATTGCATCTAGTGGACTCGGTAGCCTCTTATCGCTAACTCAAGGTTTTGCGGGGGAAAGTAGCGGAATATACCGGAGTTTACTGGCAGTCCAGAAAGCCGCGACTCTTACTAGCGTACTTTATTCATCATATGACGCGATCGCATCGGCGTGGAGTTCAGCGCCCTTCCCGGCGAATTTGGGAAACGTCGCACTCGCTACGGTTGAGACGGGAGCTTTACAGGCTGCGGTAGAAGCGGTTACACCGGCTTTCGCTACGGGGGGAATGGCTTACGGTCCGGGTACTGGTACTAGTGACAGCTTCACCGCTCGAATTTCGAACGGCGAGTTTATTATGCCCGCGCAGCAAACCAGGCAGTATTACAGCGACTTGGAATCAATGCGGAGCGGGAATTACCGTCGAGGTAGTTCGATGCCGGCTAAGATCGTCATTGAGAACAAGACGACAGGGCGTATCGATAACGTCCAACAGTCTATAACCGAAGAAGAGGTGCGATTGATTATCTCTGAGGAATTGCCTACTCAAATGGCAGAACAGATCTCTGATGAGTATAGTCCGGCAAATTCGGCCTTGAAATCTAGCTACGTGCTTCAACGAAATCTATAGCTAGATACATATGTAAAAGACCGTTGTATATTACATTGTGTTATATGCTAACGGTCTTTTCGTTAAATTTAATCTAAGAAAACGCCTAAATAAAATACTACGTCTCGACATTGCACTAAGTTGTTGAAATAATTAACTTATCAACGGATAGGAGACTAAGAGCATGACAGAATTTGAATCATTGGCTAGCGAGCTGAAAACACAACGCGGTGAAATTAAGACCCGTATCGATGCGCTAAATTTAGAGCGTGACGGTTACGCTCTAAATGCTGTTATGGGCGATACCAAGGCAAAGGAATCTATTGCTAAACTCGATGAGCAAATCATCCCTCTAGGTCAAGAGGTTAAGACAATCGACGCTGCTTTAGCCGAACTAGAACGAAAAGCAGAGAAAGCGAAACGCGATGCAGAACTTCAAGCGAAACGCGATTTGTTTAGTGAGTTCGATCAGTGTGGTTCTTCAATCATTGAGCAAGCCGGTAAAGTGGCCGAGAAGATGAGCGAACTAAAGCCCCTTATTGATGAACTGGAACGCCTTGTAAATACCACTCATAAATACACCCATGTAGCGGGTACGCCGTCTAAAAACCTAGAAGTTAATGACACATTACGTCGAGCAATCTTGCATGGGACAGGGTTAGCCGTGTTCGATAAAACATCCGGTGTACGTTCTAACCGTTTCGAGCAATTCACCAACCCTTACGCTTTCCTAAACGCGATCGTTGCGTACAACGTCAACCGAACAGCTAGAGCACTGGCGCAAATGGCTGAATTAGATGCACCAGAAGAAAAGCTATTAGACGTACCGAGCGCACCAGAGAAGCAGCAACATCAGCGTAAAGCTATTCCTAAGACCAAAATCAAAGTGGTGCGCGTTAAAGGCGGGTTAGACGTGGTCCGTGTTACAGACGGTGACGTTATCGCTGAACTTAACGACGAACCTAACGCGTTTAACGAGTGGTTTAACGAACCTGGTAAACAGTGGAATCAAACGTTCGAGTTGGAAGGCGAGGCGTATCCCGTGGACAGTTCAACGGACGACAAAAGCGTTGATGACGACAGCGTAAAAATTACTCATAAAGGTAAAGGTTACTGGCAGATACAGGATGCCAACGGTCAAGACCTTCTAGACGAAGCCGTACAAGGTAAAGATAACGCTGTGATGCTCGCCCAACAGTTGGGTTTATCGGTTAAGTAGATGATTTAAATTTCGTTACATATGTATATTACGTTTCTTTTTGTCGTATGTAACGAAACCCGTGATAAGGATTCAAACCTATGAATTACGAAGAAATTAAAGCTATTAAGCTGAAGAACGGTGGCGGTGTGATGCTTTTCAACTCCGTTACGCCGGAACGCAAGAAAGAAATCATCGATGCGGGTGATTACGAACGAGTGATCAAGCGCGGCGAGCTCCTTAAAACAAACCTACCAGTGACCGAAGCAAAAGAGAGTACCCCTATGAATGTTGAAGATATCGCAATGGCTCAACTACTCAAGACCGCAGAAAAAGACCCTAAAGGCATGATTGATACGATTGATGCTCAGCTGTTGGCCGAGATTAACAAGCTTAAAGCTAGCGGCACCGACCCATTGCAAGCACATAAGCAAGTGATGGAATCAAACAAAGGTAAGAAGCTAGCTGACATAAAGCGTCAAATTCTAATGCAGGCGGCTAAATCAAAAGCCACGGCTAACCAAGATAAAACATCTCAAGGTTTAGGTATCGCGAAGATGCAAAAGCGTGATACCGAGCAAGACGTTTACGCGCGTTACAGTGAAGCAGTTCGTAACGGTGACACTGACACCGCTGACAAACTAGCGAAGATCATCAATGCGTAAACGTAAGTTAACTACTCGCGCCCGACGTCGTAACGTTTGGGCGCTTCATTCGGACAAAAGCAATGCTCGTAACTGTAAACCAAAGTACTAACGTCTTTACCCTGGATAATTCAAAAGATCATCCTTCAGCTTTCTTCGCTGGGTTTAGAGCGGATATCCCTTTACCGAATGCTCTCGACTATCACGGTTTTAAGCGATTCGGGCGTAACAGCCCGTGGACATTTGGTTGCTATTTAGACGTGTCCCGAGGTTCGGATAGCCCAAACGGGGTGTATCAAATTTCATACGACGGCAGCAAATGGCCCGTATTCGATAGCATTAACCCGAAACCTTGGGATCGCATGGGGGCGCTTTATCTCCTTCTCCTAACGGAAAAGCAGTGGCAGTTATTTGCACATGCAGAGAACCAACCGACTTTATACGGGGACCGTAGATGAACAACCTTATTGATAGCGCTCTACAGGCTTTGAATGAAAGTAAGTTGAAATACCTTGTTATCGTTCCGCTTGCTTTTATTGGGTGGGTTTTATTGATTCTCGACGGCCTTGTAGTCGTCGCAGCCTCTTACCAAGGAGATCCTAACGATGATGTTTGATAGCCATTTTAAACCCTGTGAGACCGTAGAAGAATGTAACGAAGTCTACGACATCCTACGCGCTAGAACGCCCTTGGAATCTAGAGTCTTTTTGAAGCGCGCGCGCTCTAGAGCGGTTGAACGTTTACCAACCGAAGCCGAACTAGGGAAGCGTCGCGCATTCGTGGAGGCTTATAAAAAGGAACAGGCTCAAGCTAAGGCGCGACGAGAATGTAGATACCTGGATGTAGGTTTACGTAGCTATACCAATGAAATACATGACCTTGTTGCTCACGCGGTGGCGGATGACACAAACGTTTCATTGCCTCGCCGTTGGTTGTCGAAACATTCTGTAGCTATTGCCAGTATAAGTAATACCTCTATCCCTCAAGATGCTAGACAACTAGTTACAGATTTTAAAGAGATGGTAAGAGAGGCCCGCAGGGTTCTAGCTGAGTGTAAACCTACGCCGAACTTAGACGGAGACCCTGTAAACCCCTATCACCTTGTTAAATAATGCGTTGACGCGTTGCGCGTTTACATGTACGTTATATACATATGTAAATGACAGCGCGTGATGCATCCTAATGAAACACTGTATCTACTTAAATACGAAAGGCGGCAGCGGTAAAAGTACTCTAGCTTATTACTCTGCTAATGAATTACAACGCCTTGGGTATCCTACCGAAGTGGTTAACCTTGACCAGCAGCAGCACATAATTGAACGCGAAGACAGCGACGCGGCTTTCTGTATCTACGATACGCCGGGCGTTTTTGCTTCCGATACGCTAGACCTACTCAATGCAGCACGTAATGCTAATAGCGTAATTATTATCCCGACTGGTTGCGGTGTGAATGACACGAAAGAAATCCCTTTTGTTGCAGACCAGCTAGCCGAACTAGGTCTAATTGACCGTTGTACATTTGTGTTCACTAGAGCACGCCCTAACAGCAAAGCACTTAGAGAACGTCGCCAATGGCTAGAATCACAAGGCCATAACGTTGCGCGTTGGTTCATGCCTTTGCTGGAAGACTTCAGCGAGCAGCGCGACACGAGCCGTACCCGCAACGAGATCAGCGCGTTTATCCACGAGGTGATTCTATGAGTCTAGTCCCTAAGAAAGCCGATAAGGTTGATAAGCCCGCCGCGCGCGAACCTCTAACCACGCGATCGAAAATTGAAGATGAACTGAACGAAGAATTTAAATCGAGATTGAACAAAGAGCGCGCAGAGGCGCAGAAAGAACGTAGGGCCAAGTTAGTAAAGCAATGGAAAGACGACCGTAAAGCTATCGATGCGCATAAAGAGGATGCCAAATGGCTAGATAAGTACATCAAGGAACATAAACGCGATGCTCACGAAGTACGAGCGGGACAATTCCAGATGTTATTGAACCCTTATGAATTAGCGGTACTACAGCGAGCTTTACTACAGGACGGAGGGTATAAGTCCGTTCGTGAAATGGTTATCGCACTAGCGGAGAAACACGCTGGTATTAAGTGGTAAAAAGCAAAACGCCCCGTCAAGCCGGCAAGCATCGAACGGGGCGCAATCGAAACACAATCAAAGGAGCATTTCGATATGAATCTAAGCATATCAGAGTTACGTCGCATCGCGCCACTGTTAACGCGTGGCCAACTTATCCGTCTATTGCAACGAGTGGAGGGCTAACACATGGCCACAGTACAACCGATCGCGAATAAACAGCACTTATTACTAGCAGAGCAGCACATCAAAGCAAACCATGATGAGGCGTATTGGCTCCTATGGCGTATTGGCTGCGAAACGGGTTTCCGTGTAACAGACATTACCGAGATCCGTTACAGTGAGGTCAACTGGCAAACCGGCGTCATCTCCATTGCGGAGAACAAAGGCACGAAAGCACGTAAGGCGAGAGCACGTCTCAAGGTGTTGGAGAAGGTCAAAAACGAGCTAATAGCGCGTAATAGCACCGACCCTAGCGAGATGATGCGTATCTTTATCACCTCACCAAAGGACATTTATGCGTTAATACCTGCCGATATGCTGGCTGATGTTGATAAGCGTATTGCAGCTGCTCAGGACGCCGCACCAGAGAAGCGACGAACAGCTAAAGTATCCAATCGTACATTGACGGCATTAAAAGCCCGCTACGAGCGTTACGGTGTGATTAGTAACGATCAGATTTTTGCGCGCGCAACACTACGCACTAGTAACAGAGCTAGGAACGTAAATGGGGTTCTATCACGTCAGGCTGTTTGGGCTGTACTTTCCAAATTGACAGACTTGTTAAACGGTCTAGGTGAATCGGTGCGCGTAGGTTGTCACTCGATGCGTAAGACGTTCGCCCGTCATTTATACGAGGCGACCGGTCGCGATATCGCGCTATTAATGCGAACTATCGGCCACAGTAGCCCAGCAATGTCCTTGAGGTATATTGGGATAACAGGCGATGAAGAACTATCCGCCCAGGATAAGCTGTTCGCTTATATGGAGTAATTGAACGGCCAAAAAGTGTAATATAACTCAAATTATACT
>NZ_JAWOVC010000038.1:0-14092 GCF_033339735.1 Vibrio sp. 2033 | reverse complement strand
CGTTCAAATACGCCAGCATCCCGCCACTCCTGAAATCGGCGATGAGCAGAGCTTGACGAGCATATACCGGTGGCATTTAGCGCATTCCACTGGCAACCCGTCCTGAGTACGAAGAAAATGGCGTTCATTGCAGCGCGATTATCAACCCGCTTGCGGTGCGTACCCAGCGGGTGTTGAGTTCTATGTTCCGGGATGAGAGGAGCCATTTTCTCCCAGAGTTCATCACTGATTTGCCACTTATTACCTGCCATACGTTGCCCTCATAAATTATCATTATGTATTATCTGACAATTCCTTTTGGGATAGGTTCTTAGATAATAATAAGTATTGCCTAGACAAAGAAGCATTAAAAGATGGTTTTCATTGGTTGGTTCCAGACAGGGAAATAGATCCGATTAACTGGTTTAACTCAACAACATGGCAGTATGTGAACGCTGAACTTTTAAAAATAGGAGACTAAAACAGGAGTAAGACTGAAACTAGAGATGACCTTGAATTAGATAAACTATCAAACACCTCTAACCCATTCGCTTTTGAATTAACTGAAAAATCTAAGGAAAACATGCGTTCTTTGGTGAAGCATGTAGATGGTTGAACTTGGAACGAGCGTCTTGATTCCATCAACAAAAAAGATGGTAATTAATATGATGTATCGTGGCTAGACATCAACAATGATCTTTATGGTGCGGGAAAGTGGTTTTATGAGCAAGCTAAAGAAGAAGCAACGCCTTCTCATAGGCGAGATTTACATGCGCTTGTCAACTATGAATACACAGGCGATTTTTTGTCGCTGAAGTAATGGGAAAATCGAAAATATGAAAATACAGTTAGTAGCTACGATCTTAGCTGCTCTTTCCTTGCAAGCTCAAGCAACGACTCAAGAAGAAATGGTAATCGAATTAGGTCATTCTATTGCGCTAAGTTTACTTGATGCAAAGTTGGAATTGGCTTGTGACTCCAACATTAACAACCTAGGTGAAATTACTCTCAAAGTTAATCAGGAGTGCGTTTCAACAATCAACAAACTTCGGTCAACGTTAGAGACAGAGCCGACAGCAGTAGACTTGGTTAAACAGGTTGATTCTTTTATGGATTCAAATTCTATCCCACTCACTAAGTAACTTGAGAGTATTGGAAAAATCGAACTTGTGCAAAAGGCATTTAACAGGTTGATTTGAGTGCCTTTGATAGAAGTAGTAATAACAACTTGGAGTGCAAACTTTGTCAAAGAATGAAATGCAATATGCAGTATGGCAGATGCCCCATACCGAAAAAGATTTAGCTGTTTTGGTAGATGCTGCTGAGTTACCTATTCTAGATCGTGGAGAGGAGGGTGTGCTAAACCCTGACACACCATTAAATGATGATCATTTAAAACTAAAGTTGGTTTACGGTGTGCTCATGTCCAATAACCTTCGAGGTTTACAAAACTATGAAGGGATGAATCACTTAGTTGATGTCCATCAGGATAAATGGTTAGTTCATCTAAAGCCAAACGATGATGAGGATAAACCATTAGAAGCAATCTATCTTGGATTTGAAGATATGATGGTTTTGCATTGCAGGGGATTAAGACAAGGTGATTTTGCTTTCGCTGCTCTTATGGGTCTACCTGATAGCTTGGAACTTCATTCAGATAAGCTGTGGGGTGTAACATCGTTCCTTCGTTTACATGATTTAGACATGGCTACAAACCTAATTAATCGAGAAATCATCATTTCGCTAGTCGAAGAAGAAGTTGTCGAGGCAGAACTAACTAAAGAAAATTGGAAATCATTTGTTAACGAGGGACTGGCAAAGTCTTTAGCTAAAAAAGTAGGTTAATTAGGATAGGGAACATATTAGCTCATAAAAACCTTAGATTTACCTTTTAGAACCGTAAAAATGCTTCAAAAATAAGAACGCAGACCTTAAAGAAAAAGTTAAGACAACGACCAAGGACTAACAAGAAATGAAAATAGTATTAGCTAAAGAAATTAGTGATAGCCTGAGTGAATATACAAATGCCGATAGCTCCATCTGCGTACAACAAGTTACCTTATGGTTTGATGTGATTGCTACAGAGTTGGAGCTAACTGAGGTATCTAAAGAGAAACTAAACTATATCACTACTCCTTCAATTATAATCAAGTTGAGCCAATCTAATCAGCGCATACATGACCTATTATTGGGGGTTGCTGGGTATCCAAATTTAGATAAAGAAGAAGCAGAATTTCAAGTTAAGTGTAGGCTATCAGTCCTGAAATCCGCATGGATGCACAGAGCATACGGTTTGACGTTGCAAGATGCTTTCACTGATGGAGAACTATTCTTTAACGCTCTCATCAAGATGTAGGTAACACCTTATGTTAGACAATATATTAGCTAGATATTGGCAACCTAAAGGAACCTCTTTACATAAGCACCATTTACAAGCAATTGTCATCGGTTTTGTATTAAGTCTAGTGTTACTTTTCGTTGGCGTTATTAATCGTGAAATGGCTTTTTCAGTGATGATCTTGATTGTCGTACTCCAGTTCTTAGGGATGTGGTTGGCTAGAAAGAGATTTGGTAATAGAAATCCCAATAAAGTTGGATATAAAGAGTAGTTCCTGCTGGATAGAGATAGTTACGAGCCATTGCAGATCTGGTCATATAACCAAGCCGATAAAGCCAAAAAAGAAGTCCCCAAATTGGTTAGGAAGCTACTTGCTCGCACTCAGATACATCGTGCTTGGTTACAAAGCGCAACTGGCTCATTTCAGTTGCCAGTTTTAGAGCGAATTTAACGTTGGAAGATAGTATTGGAATTAGTAACTTAGATTAGAAACCAACTCACCTATGACCCTGATAGTGGCATCATCCAGTGGAAAAAGTTGGGCAGAGGCCGCCGAGCTAATCTAGTTGCGGGATGCGTCAAGCGGAAGAAAGGCAACGTGTGGCGCAGAATTGTCATTGACGGTAAAGAGTACACATCTGGTCAAATCGCTTGGTCAATAATGACTGGTCATTTTCCTGATTTCATCATCGATCATAAAGATGGTGATTCTCTAAATGATAAATGGAGCAATTTACGTAGGGGGACAACTGCGTTGCTCAGAGAAATTTAGCTAGAAGTCGCCGCAACAAAACTGGTGTGACTGGAGTGAAACAGATCAATGGCTACTTTGTCGCCTACATCGGAGTGGGTAATAAGCAAAAGTACCTTAGTAGCACAAGTGACTTTTTTGAGGCTGTTTGCTTAAGAAAGCGAGCAGAGAAACAGTACAAATACAGCCCTAGACATGGGCTGTAATCAACATTGGAAAAAACATGCCAGAACCAAAACCTAACCACCGGAAGTTCGCGGACTTTATTACTAACGTTTCAGCCCTTGCTAGTGCCTATTTCTTAGTCCGATTTGTCCTAGATTTTTCTCTAGAAACTCTAATCGAGAATGAAAATTTAATGTGGTTCTTCATTTTCGCTTTTATTACTGCAGTGTATGGTTTTATCTACGGAAAAAACGGCAAAAAATGAGATTGTAAACAACTAGATTGTGTAAAAGGTATTGAATTACACCTACATGCTTATGACAACTGTCAAAATAGGCGATTCAAATGGATTAATGCCATCAGAACAACTTGATAACAAAGAGGGAGCCATGTTCAACATAAGAACTAGACACTCGTATGGCCACTAGAAGAACTGGGGGTGGTGCTTAAAGGTCAGTAAACCCGACTAAAACTGGTGATGCTGTTGGAGAGCTAAGTGATCTCTTAGATGTTGCCCTATACAACCGCCCATGTACAAGCAGAAGCGTAAGATAGATAAGCTAGTTAAGACGCTGCTGAAACCTAAAAAGAAACATTAACTGGATAAGGAAAACTGTATGACAAGTGTATATAAACTGATATGCGAGCGAGCCTATTTTGTTGGGTATGAGCAGCTTTTCTTGCCAAGAAGTTTTAGGCGGCTGGTTGCTAGAAGTGAGTTGCACAGAGCTTGGTTAGCAGGTAATCAAGGTAATATCGGTGCGACCGATGGCGTTTTGTATCGGAAATGGTTTACTAACCGCAAGCATCATACAAATGCCACTATTAAACAGCTATGGCGTAGCATAAATCGATAACCCGAAACATCAGTATTTATAAGCAACAGAAAAAGAAAGAAGCCACATCTTTACTCATAATCGCTCGCCATCCTCTACTGTTCACCTGCCCACGTTATAAAGATATCAATCGGAAAAGTACTCAGTTCGATCTTGGTATAAGCGCTTACTTAACGCCTCTCCAAATTATTCCTTGTTAATCATCCCAATTATTATGATAATTGGGGTATTGTAAAATATCCACAAATGACATATATAGGTGAGTAATGTTCATAGGTGTTAGTAGAAGCCATCAATGGCGTTTATCAGAACCACCAGAACCATCTGATGATAAAGACTTTCAACTAAAAAGGGTGGAGTTTTTATCAGATGTTGACTATCGATGTACTGATTGCCATTTTCGTTCAGAAAAGTATCAACATGTTCATCACAAGGATGGGAATCACAAACATAACGAAATCATTAACTTTGAGTGTAAATGCCCTCTATGTCATATGTGTGAACATCTGGGTTTTGTTGCAGATAATAAACTTGCCACTTTAGTTTTTTGTCCCTCTTTGACCCAGGAGGAGCTCAATGCTTACGTTCGAATATCTTGGGTTGCAAATTACTTAGCAAAAATCCAAGGTCCAGAAAAATGCGGTACTACGCTTCTGCGTATTGCACGCGATACAGGGCTCTGGATCGAGCTCCTTTCTGCTACGGCGCAGCAAGTAAGTCAAGTGTACAAAATAACCAACATTAGGGCACTAGCTGAAGACTTTCGTGCTATGGATGACAAAGAGTATTCCGAACGTCAGTTAAAGTACCCTCATTTAAGGTTGCTGTTTACTCCAGATCCCTTTTCTCGAGAGATAGAGGAGTGGAGTAGGAACCAAGACTTCTTTTCAGATTTCTATGACCCAAACAATTGGCCAGAAATAGTGAACAACCATATCTCTAGTTTAGAAGGATAGGATATTAATGAACACATATGGCGTAGCGATATTCAACGATGAAAAAAAACCTAGGAGTGGATTCTCTTGTGTCGATGGCAAGGTGAAGGAGTTTAGTTCCTATTCTGATTTGGAGATGTCTACAATTTGGGTAACTAACATTCAACACTCTATATTTCAAAAAGAAGCCCTCTACAAAGTACCTAACCTACGTTCGTCGCAATATTTAAGGTTGTCTTTACAACAGATAATGAGGGAGTTGAATGTTAAAAAAGATATTGAAGGTATTCAACATTTAGCAAAGCTAGTTCAGTCAATTGCTGCAGATCTACAGGGTAAATTCGAACTTAATCCGGACTACCTTCGATATCGCCTTGGTGGTGAAATCCCACAATACCTGGAATCACAAGGGTTCCTACCTTCTGAACTACTAAATATAAGTGAACTCGCAGACGCTTCAGCTAAAGCGGCATTAAATGATGCGTATCAGTCATTCCAAGGTACTGTAAAGTCTGCAAACGGAAAGATCTATCATTATACCTTACCAAGGGTTGCGCATTTCGAATACTTAATGAATCAAAACTTTCCTTTGGATAACAATTGGGAAGAATTTACGTTTAGTAGCGATGGGCCAATTGTTGCTGGATATAAAAACAAAGTACTACTCCCTGATACAGAAAAAGTCATAATAGGTTTAAAGAACCTCCATAAAAATACTGCTGCAATTCTAAATATCAAAGTAAAGTCTATCGACCCAAAGCGAGCTCAAAGTTTTACCTTTGGAATCGAAGGTGTGAAATCTACAACGAGAATATGGGCTGCTCTTCCAGAGGTTATTGATATTTTACGTTACTGTGAGGTTGAAATTTTGGGAGGCCTGAAAACTAATGCTGGTAAGTTGGATGTAAGGCCTGAAATAGACCTATCAAAAAATAGATATAGTTACTCTAAAGGTGTGGTCAGTGAAAATATTTGGTGTGCCTTAGCCGATAAAGTCCACTTAGGAAGTCAAAAACAAGCTACTGGCCTGGGAGTGTACCTCAGAGCATATGACAGGATTATTTGCTCCAAACTTGCGGAAGCGTTTATGAAAGCAGGTTTCGTCGGCGGTGGGTTTGGTGTCGGTGCGGCAAGGGTTTGGTTAAGTAGCCAAGATGTAAAAAAAGCCAATATTATTGCAGAAAAATTTGGCGCAATGCCAGATATCGGAGTGTAGAAAATGGAAATTGAACCGCTAGAAATTTTCTCAGATGGTCAAATGCCCGAGACATACAAAAAGCTTCAAGATTTGAATGTGTTCGGAAAGCTTAACTCACAGTTTCATAACTCGTTTGGGGTACAGGATGTCATTAAACTAGATCAAATTGAACAGCTAGATGATGCGGATAAGAAAGCTCAAATGAGTGAATTAATCACAGCCCTATCTACAAGAAGAGTGGATACTCAACCAGTTATTGCGAAGAAAGTAAAGAGGTTAACTATCTAATGGGAGCTCTTTCATTTTTAGCGAATCTAATCGCCTATAAACCCTATGAGATTTGTCAATTAGAAACAACATCAAGCATTGACCCTCACTCACTGCTAACTCACGATGGTTCAATGGTTACCCTACTAAAGTTGAACGGGGCTTACAGGTTCTACTCAAATAAGCAGGAGCTTGCCATACTTGACTTTATGGCAAGTAGAGCTCGACAAAATTTTACAGACAGTGGAAACAGAATAGATTTTGTTATCGATATTGATTCAAGTCGTTCTGAGAGCTTTGTGAACAAGTGTCTTAATACAGTGGACTCTGTATCAAAAACGATGGGCTACCAAAATGAGAAGTTAAACAAGACTGAAAAGAGCCTCATTTCTCAGCTAATTAAGCCAGAGATGACCTATATTGTATTGACTACGACACCCCAAACTCTTGATAGACCAAACATCAAAGAGGGTAATGAAAATAGAAAAAAATTGGCAGATGAATATGGTCACAGTTTAAGCAGTAGCTCTAAGACCCAGAATCACTGGGTAGAAACGATGCAGATTTACGACCAGCATCGTTCTTTTGTTACAGAAATGACTAATATTTTTTCTGAGTACGTTCTATTCGAAAAACTAGAGTCTCATCGTGCATTAAAGGAAATCAGAGATCTTCTATACCGAGACTTTGAAAACCAGGACCGTTGGAAACCATCCACACGACAAGAATCATCTCCTAAAATAATGAGCAATCATACCTACAAGGTTGATACTGATGAGATTGGGCATAGCTCCATACATTCGCAGATAGTAGAACAGCCTTTTGAGGATGCTAAAAGACCTGACTTTAAGTTTTTCAATGGTCACTGCTATACCACGCTTGAGCGTTACTTAGTCGGGGATGAGCCTATGTTAATGAGGAGTTTTATAAACCGAGTTAACAGAGATGTTCCTATGCGTATATCGTACACTCTGGTTTCTGGCTCCCAAAGTATACAAACCTCTAAAATGACTAAATCGAGTCTCACCACATTCGTTGCTAAAACTAACCCAATATCAAGTGAAATTCTGAAAGCCTGTAATAAGACAACAAAGTTCATTCAAGAAGGAGGGTGTGCAGTAGAGTGTTATATGTCGGTGACTGTTTGGGGTGATAACGAAACGGAAACTAATACACGTTTCAAAGCCGTACAAAGTGCACTTAGAGGTTGGGGAGGGGAAAGGCAACGTATGTGCTCATTTCCTATAGAGGGCCTTTTATCCTCTTTACCTGGCTATAGCTCAAGGCCTGTTGGGAGAGCGAGTAATGACAGTATTGAAACAGCCTTCTCGTCCGCTCCAATCATACGTCCTGCCTCGCCGTGGGACTCCGGCGTATTGCTCTATATCACACCTGATGGCAAGCCATGGCCTATTGACTTTGATTCAACACAGTCACATCACTTGAATTTAGTTAGTGGATCTATGGGTTCTGGTAAGTCAGTTCAAGCTGGTGTATTAACCAGGGCAATGCATTTCTTAGCTGGAACGACATCGTTGCCTCTTATTGCGGGGGTCGACTATGGTGAGTCAATATTATTCACTGCCGAAACTGTTAGGGCAAACCTGAAGAAAGAGGATAGAGCTAAAGTAGGGGCAATCAGTCTTGCCAATGAAAAGACAAGCGCTTACAACATGCTTGAGCCACAATATGGTTACAATAAATTGGCTAAGCCGGAGAACAACACTGCGACTGCTTTTGTTACTAAGATAGTCAATGGTGGCTCGAAACAGCCAATCCACGTACAACTTGATAACTGTGTTTCAGCAATAATTGACAGTATGGTAGCAAAGGCTATTTCACAGCCTAGGAAAATTGACCCTTCGCAACCCGGCGTCGATAAAATACAGAAAGAGCTTGCTCACCATCTTGTACAAAAACATTTAAAGAGCGAGTCGTCGTACAGCTACCTAAACGCCCGTAATGCCCTATACAAAGCATCGAATGAAGAAGGTATATCTAACGCTCAACGACAATATTTCCTAAGATTGTCAAAAATAGCTCATAGGTATATTTGGCCGCTGATCTCTGACTTACCCAAAGAGGTAAAGTCGGCTGAACAGCAAAGCGCTATGGGTTCTTTCAAAGTTGGAGGAGAAAAACTACTGGACCTAATTGGTGCTTCAGTGCAGCTGATGACAGATCGATATAGCGCAATTTTAGGCTCATATCCGATGGTAGATTACTCTGACCTTTCAATGCTGTTTGTAAACGCTAAACCAGTTGTAGATTCCGCCCCAGCAGCGATGAAAAATGCATGGTTTATTCTTGCAAAAGGTCTAGCTCAAAGGCATTTCTGGGTACATGAAGATGATGTAAAAAATGATGCAGATCCTGTGTTTTATAAGCGTGCACTTCGAATTGCTCGAGCGAAAAAGCCTTTACCCAAGTATTACTTCCAAGACGAATACGAACAGGCTCAATGTCCTGAGTTAGATGAAAACTTTGATAAAGAAGTAAAAACAGCGCGTAAGTATCGTGAGATCATCACTTTATTGACACAGATGTACGAAGCTTTCCCTCCATCTATTCGCGACTTGGCTACTAATACCTTCATTTGCAACATCCCAGGTGTAGGTACAGAACGGGTGATTAAGGAACAGTTTAAGCTAACAGATGATGAGTTTGAATCTATAGAATCGTATGTCGGTAAAGCTGGAATTTTAAATGGCATGGGGCGCGGAATCTTGTACATAGGTAAGCTGAAGAAAATACAAGCGCCAATTATTCAACCTATCGTATCGGTGTTACCTCCTGGCTTAGTATGGTCATTAGCAAGTGATGCCGAAGATGTTCATGTCAGAAGAAAAGTAAAAGAGGCATTAGGTGACTCAGTACCTTATGATGAATTGAATATTGCATTAGGACAGGTTTTGTCGTTCCCAGATATGAAAGCACTCATCAAGAAGAAGGGTGAAGTCGATGATATGACTGACAAAGATGTTTACATTGATTGTATCAATAGGGTTAAAGAACATATTTTATTAAACGGAGTTGGTACGTGATAAAGAGATTTTTGGCATTTGTAACCGACTATTGTTTGATTAGCTTATTATTCGGTATTTTAGAGTTTTACGTCTTTGAACTAAATGCGTTGACTATCCAAAGCATAGGTTATTTCTATGTGTTCTTTTTCTTTACGATGATGGGCCAATACATACTTTTGAAGAGGACGTTAGGGGAAAAAATATTCAAACTTCAGGTGCAAGGAAAAGAAGGTGAGAACGTTGAGGTTTCTACTTATGTGTATCGTTTGTTCGGTACTCTAATTTGCTTAACGGTGCCGATTTTGTTCTTGATAGTTGTTTTCCCTAAACGTCGATCTCTGTCTGACCGGATGAGCTCGAGTAACGTCAAAACTCGTATAGTTTAAAGAATCTTTTCTGTGGCAATATCTATTGGCTCATCAGGGGATATTGTCATTGAGTGGTTAACACGCCATAGAGAAATGGGTGAGCGACTAAATCTATCTAAGTTATAAATCGAATCGTCAATTTGAACCATACTCCGGTAAATCACTTTTCCATGATTATTCTTCAGTTGCAAGATAAAGCTCGGCGTGGAGTAGTCCGAAGTGTTTCTTTGCATCTGAGTGGTTAGTATTTTCTGAATACTGTAACGTTTTGAGCCATTATCGATTTTAGATATTAGTGCGGTAAAAACCTTGCGTTCAAATGATGAAGTAATAGGTACCTGATTTGTCAATGAAACGATTGGTTGGATGTAAACGGTGTGTAGCTTAATTCTTTCTGAGTGCATTTGGCATAAGGTTGCTAAGACGAAATAAGGTCCTTCCACTTCTTTAAGTGCCGATTTGGCTAAAGGGCTCACCAAACGGGTAAACGACAGACACGTGTCATCAATTACTAAAGAATGTTCTTTTAACTCAATAGTATTGGTGATGAACATGCAAAATGCTTGTGGGCGTCCAGGGCCTTTCCACCCAGCCCCGGTTTTACGATAGAGTTTTGAAAAAGCGTATCTCAAACCTGTTGGTCCGATAAATATGTATTTATCAAGAGTACTACTTCCAAAGAGGATTTTATTGGCAGACCTCTTAAGTTTGAATAAGTGCTGTTCAGCCGACATAGATTTTCCGGAGAAATGCCAATTTGATAGTGTGTCGGTTAATAAATGATAATACAGCCTTTCTAACTTACTCTCTCCATGCCGTACACTGGGCGTTCGTGTTGAAGTTGACTTTGGATTAGTTGAATCAGTTCCAGTAGAAGGGAGCGCTCTGTGATAAATAAAGGTATTAAAATCTGATTCTTCGGACTCAGGCGAAATACTGAGGGATCCCCTCATAATTTCCCCAAAGCACAACCATGTTTGAATAGATTTTGAGCAAGCAGGGTTGCAGCCGCGAGCAAGTCTTCCCTCGTTATTGTGTAGCCAGAATGCCGCAAAACTTCCATCCCTAAGCGCACTGTTGAGAGTACATTTCGATTTTTGACAGTGTTAGCTTGGAAGTGCTTATCCCAACCTTGTTTCTGACCATGAACTCCAGCAAGCCAAAATGTCAGTTGAAGCATTAGGGCGATTAGCAGCATGATATCAAAGCGCTCTGAGCTGCTAGTTCGGCTATGACGGAGGCCTAAACCGTAGGCTGGGCTTTTCAAGTCTCGGAAGGTTTCTTCAATTTGCATACGCTTCGAGTAGAGCCTAACAAGTTGCTTTGGTGTTCGGATTTCAACGGGCAAGTTAGTCGCTAAAACCCATGGTTCTTTTGTCGAAGCGGAGTAGATTTTAGGTGACGGATGATGACAATTAGTCCGTGTCGAACGCTGATTTTTTCGGCCTTTAGGACGTGATTTATACAGTGCAATTTGACATGAAATTGGGTTGCTCTTAGTCAACCTCTTATAGCCTAAAGTCTTTGAGCGACTTGAGGATATGCTATGTAAGTTGCTGATAGGTTGCCAGTTTTCCGCACCTAAATCTGCATATTGCACTTTCCCTCTGACTCGACTTAACCAGTACCAACCTAGCTTTTCAACGGATTTATACCATGGCACTTTAAAGCCAGCATCACTGACAATGAGCGGTGTAGTGTTACTCGGTAGAATGCTTGCAAGGTCGGCTAGAAATTGGTCATGAGCCTTCTTTGAACATTGCTCTGAAAGCGGAAAGGCTTTCTCATAAAGAGTAATAGAACGACCATGTAGTGCCACCGAAGCCCGCAATACCATAAGCCGTTTTTGCTCACGAATATCAGACCAGTCAACAAGAACAATGGGCATCGAATTACCTGAACAGATAAAGCTGGCATGCCAACGGTATACAGCGAGTCGCTCTTTGTGCAAGTGACGATTACCTAACAATCTGTCGATTCGTTTGATGTTATGTTTTGTTCTGGCTTTCGTTGGCAGGTTACGACCAAGTTCGGTAAGAGTGAGCGTTTTACATTCAAGTAATGCGTGGCAAGCCAGCGTTAAACTGTTGAGTCGTTTTAAGTGCAATTCAGGGCAGAATTGGTAAAGAGAGTCGTGTAAAATATCGAGTTCGCACATCTTGTTGTCTGGTTATTGATTTTTCTCAGAACCATTTGATCACATGACAAGATGTGCATCTACCTTAAATTTATGATTTTTATCAAAATCATTAGGGGATTCCTCAGGGCGAAATATCTCTATTTACCGCTTCTCTGCAACCTTTTATGTCTGAGTACAAGGGACAATTTTGCAGATGTTGGCCATGCTCATAATGATTCACCATGAATATGTAATCCCCCCTTTTACGTAGATACATTGTGGCTGGTGGTGATACACAGTGGCAATTGAGTACTGAATCAGAAAGACGGAGAATTTTTAATTTGGATTGGGCTTCTGGGCTTTTAATACGATTTTTAAGCAGCAAGGAAGGTTGTTCAAAAGTGTGATGTTCAGAGTCCAAATTTTTATCAGAACTAGATACAGTTATGTGCATGCGAACACCTATTAATAGAATGCAAAAATATACCACATTAGCTATGAGGCAATACCGCCTGTAAATCATTAAACGATGACAAATTAACTACAAAAGGCAAATATATAGTATGAGATATCTTCTAGTTACAGTTCATAATTATCCCAGGTTTTACAAAAGTGACGGTGAGATAGTTCACATTGATCTAAATTATGTGGATTCCAAAACTATTTCTTCATTAGATGAAAATGGAGATTTATTTCACGTTAAAGTATCTGGAAGTCCTCCGTGTGTTCGTGATATTTGGTTAATTGATTCGGTAGATGTGGCACTAGATACATTGGCTAGTTATGGGATCTATCCATTCAAGAATAAGGCCGCAGCAAGAGCGAATGCCAAAAGGCTTGGGCTTAGTGCATTCAAGTATATTGCTGTACCATAATAATCAATGGAAGTTTATGAAAACAATTTCTAAAGCTGTTCTTACAAGCATCTTATTGGTTTCTTTTGATGCTTATTCAACAGAGATATGGCGGGGTTTAATAGTCAAACCTGAGAATAGATGTTCTCCATACGATAAATCTCAACAATACAACTATTCTCAACGAGTAGAAGATCACATAGTAAGTAGTATGGGGGGATTGATATATGGCCCTTACACTGGCAGTTACTTTGAATCTGACCGATACACAGACATTGAGCATATAGTGTCAACAAGTGAAGCACATGATAGCGGAATGTGCTCACAATCCAGTGAAATGCGCATTCAATTTGCCAGTGATCTCCTGAATCTTACATTAGCTTCACCTACTGTAAACCGTTGTGGTGACAACGGTAAGTGTGGAAAGGACGCTGGAGAGTGGTTACCCCAAAAAAACAGATGCTGGTTTGCTAATAGAGTGGGGTTCTAGGGATTTTCCCCTCTAAAAAGACATAATCCTCTGTAGACCACACCAATAAATGGCTGCGGAGGTGGTTTACTTTCAGCTTGGAGCCTAATCATCCACTATCGGCCTTGTTATTTCGCCAATATTGGGCAATTTCCCAGTATTAGTGAAGTTATACGTTCCGCTTAAGTTGATATTTTGCCACGCAACGGGCGAAACAGCACGAGTGATACCCGCTTTCTCTTCATCTCCTCTCGCTTCAAAGTGTCCCAGCAGATGACTCAGTATCGCGGAGTTGAAGTAGATGATCGCGTTGGCAAGCAATCTTGCACATTCATTCCAGATAGCGATTTCACTCTCGTTTTTGCCTCGGAACTGATCGCCATTCACCGACGCAATAGCCCGTCTCAGGAAGTGCCACGCTTCTCCCCGGTTAAGGGCACGCTGAACGTACTGCCGCAAACTGGCATTGTCTATGTAATCCAGTAAATATTGCGCTTTGACCAGTCGATTATACTCCGTCAGCGCCTGTAATGTCGGGTGCCCCGAAGGATAACCAGACAACTTTCTTACCAGCATTGCCTGTGTCGTTCGCTTTGTCTGAAGTGACAGAACAATGCGCCTAATATCCTGCCATCCCGTTTCGATGACATTCGTCCTGATGGGCTTTTTCAGGGCAAGGTTGGTGCCGCCGTGTTCATTTTCAGTTACGGCAAACAGATCATTGATGACACTACTGAACTGCGCGTATCGCGGTGCAAAACTGTAACCGCATAGATCCAGTAAGGCG
>NZ_JAWOVC010000037.1:0-17903 GCF_033339735.1 Vibrio sp. 2033 | reverse complement strand
GAGTAGTTTTACAGGCAAAGCCGAAACGGATGATAACCACCTACTGAAGTAGGTGGTTTAG
The DNA here is from genome assembly GCF_033339735.1 of Vibrio sp. 2033. Taxonomy (NCBI): domain Bacteria; kingdom Pseudomonadati; phylum Pseudomonadota; class Gammaproteobacteria; order Vibrionales; family Vibrionaceae; genus Vibrio; species Vibrio sp. 2033. Next base: position 17,842 of record NZ_JAWOVC010000037.1, on the reverse strand, counting down.
GGCTGAAAACAAAAAAGGCATCCAGTTAGGATGCCTTTTTCTATTTATTCAACGATTAAAGTGCAATACCGATGTTGCTCACACCTTCTTCACGTAGCTCTTCACGCAAATCTTTAATCAAGCTGATGTCACGTTCTACCGCTTCACGCAGCGGACGGAAGATAGCCCACTGGACGTCCCACTCTTCACATACGGCTTCGTTTTCTTTCTGGTTGTCGTTAGTGATTGGCTCTGCGCCTTGTGCTTGCTCTAGATCAGCAACGGTTTGTACCGACTGTTGACTCACTTTAAGCATTGAATCGAAAAGGTAGTCGCGGTCCAATAGACCATGCAGTAACGTAGACAAACCCTGACACGCGTCCATCGCTGGGTAAACGCCGTAAAAATCGAACTCATCCGCACTTGGGAACAACTCTTCTAACTTCTCCAATTGACGTTCGAAGTTAATTTTCGCGTTCTTAACTGTCAAAATTTCCCATACACTATCAAGAATCGCTCGGTAAGCACGCGGGTCAGCAAATTCTGTATTCTCACAAAACATCGCATAGTTTGGATACATGCGTTCACACAGACACGCCATAAAGGTAATTTGTTGCCAAGGTTCTAGTTTTTCTAAACGAACCTGAAGAGGATTCTTAAGCATAGTCACTCAATCATTGAAGAAAAAAACAGCGAAAGTGTACTTGATTCATCACAGGGAAAAAAGTTAATGCCGCATTCAAATCAGATTTTCCTGCTCTCAGAGCATCGCGACACCTACAAAACGTTACTGGCAGAGAAAAATCTGCCCGATCTTTGCCTCACCGACCAACCAGAAGCCGCTCAGATCGTACTAGCGGATCCACCCTTACTATCACAAAGCTTAGACGAGTTTTCACAGCTTGAATGGGTACAATCCACATTTGCTGGTGTCAACGCCTTAACATCCCCTAGCCTTCGTCAGGACTATACTCTAACTAACGTTCGAGGCATCTTTGGTCCACTGATTGCTGAATATGTTTTGGGTTACAGTATTGCCCATTACCGCCACTTTGCCCGATACCACCAGCAACAACAAAACAAACAATGGCAGCCTCACCTATACACGTCATTACAAAGTAAAACCATGGTAATTCTTGGTACCGGTAGCATTGGGGGCTATCTGGGCAACGCCGCTAAAGCAATGGGGATAAAAACTATCGGTATTAACCGCACAGGTATCCCGACTTCAGGCGGCGAGTTTCATCAGACCTTTCATATCAATGAACTAAGTAAGGCATTTGAGCAAGCCGACATCGTTGTGAATACTCTACCAAGTACACCTGAGACGCGACAGTTACTTAATCGTCAAACGCTCAGCCAACTAAATCAGGCGTTATTATTTAACGTAGGTCGTGGCGACGTACTGGATGAGACAGGGTTGCTCTTCGCTCTGAAAAACCGTTGGGTAGAACACGCCTTCTTAGATGTGTTTGAGCAAGAACCGTTATCGGTAGAGCATCCGTTTTGGAAACTACCGCAAGTCACCATCACTCCACACATTGCTGCGCTGAGTTTTCCCGAGCAAGTCATCGAGATTTTTGCTGACAACTATCTACGCTGGCGCGATGGATTTTCATTAAATTATCAAGTGGATTTCGAAAAGGGTTACTGAGAATGTCGTTAGACGAGCTATTGCAACAAGTGAGGGCCTGCCAGATCTGCGCGGATAATTTACCTTTGGGCGCAAACCCTGTCGTACAAGCCGCAAAAGGGGCACGCATCCTAATCATCGGTCAGGCCCCTGGCACACGTGTACACAAAACCTCGATACCTTGGAATGACCCAAGTGGTGATCGATTACGCCAATGGCTCGATATCGACAAAGACGTTTTCTACGACCCAAATAAAATTGCCATTGTCCCAATGGGATTCTGTTATCCAGGCAAAGGGAACTCTGGTGATTTACCGCCTCGTAAAGAATGTGCGCCCACTTGGCATAAAAAGATTCTTGAGCAGCTGCCCAATATAGAGCTCACTCTACTAATTGGTCAATACTCGCAGCAGTACTATCTCACCAACAAACCAAAGACGCTCACGCAAACCGTTCAGCAATGGCAAGATTGGGAACCGGACTTTATCCCGCTCCCTCACCCATCTCCACGCAATACATTGTGGTTAAAGAAGAATCCTTGGTTTGAATCTGACGTCGTGCCATACCTTAAAAAACGCGTTCACTCGATGCTTTAGGTCACCCATGATCTAATTGCTTGTTTATCTGTACAAGAAAATTAGAACATAAAACCTGAAATCATAAGTATTTGTTTATATTAAACTTTAATATCCAGTGTACAGCTAGAGTAGTAATTAGATCATAGTAGGCCAAATACTACTAGAGCTGTACAGCCTTGAGTCTCAGATAGAAAAACTGAATTTTAGGTAAAAAAATACCGGCACTGAATGCCGGCATTTGATTTCAAAAAGTCGAAGTTACTTGTGGTACGGCTTAGATAGCTCGTGTACCGCTTCCACAAATACACCCGCGTTTTCTGGCGGCACATCCAAATGGATACCGTGACCTAGGTTGAACACATGACCAGTACCTGCATTACCAAAACCTTCTAGAATACCCGCGACTTCTTCACGGATACGCTCTGGTGAAGCGTAAAGCATTGATGGGTCCATGTTACCTTGCAGCGCCACTTTATCACCGATACGTGCTTTCGCGTCTGCAATGTTGATTGTCCAGTCTAGACCAACCGCATCACAGCCCGTTGCTGCGATTTGCTCAAGCCACATGCCGCCATTCTTAGTAAACAGTGTGACTGGCACGCGACGACCGTCGTTTTCACGAATCAGACCATCTACAATCTTGTGCATGTATTGCAGTGAGAACAGATTGTAATCACGAGGCGTTAGTACGCCACCCCATGTGTCAAATACCATTACCGATTGCGCACCCGCTTTAATTTGCGCGTTTAAGTACTCGATAACGCTGTCTGCCAGCTTATCTAGAAGTAGGTGCAGAGTTTGTGGTTCCGCGTACATCATCTTCTTGATCTTGGTAAACGCTTTAGAGCTACCACCTTCGATCATATACGTCGCAAGAGTCCAAGGACTACCAGAAAAACCAATCAGCGGCACTTCACCCTTCAGGTCTTTACGGATCTGGCGTACTGCGTTCATTACGTATTGCAGTTCACCTTCAGGATCTGGCAAACCAATTTTTTCCACGTCGGCTTTGCATGTAATTGGGTTATCAAAAACAGGTCCTTCACCCGCAGCAAAACGCAAACCAAGCCCCATTGCATCTGGAATCGTTAAGATGTCCGAGAATAAGATCGCGGCATCAAGAGGAAAACGGCGTAATGGTTGAAGTGTCACTTCGGATGCTAATTCTGCATTTCGACACAAAGACATGAAATCACCCGCTTCTGCACGAGTCGCTTTGTATTCTGGTAGGTAACGACCTGCCTGGCGCATCATCCATACTGGCGTGTAATCTACCGGCTCTTTTAAAAGCGCACGCAGATAACGATCATTTTTTAATTCAGTCATTCCGTAATTCCAACTGTTAGGCTTTCTGTGAAAGGGGGTATTCTATCACTGATTTAAGTCCAATAGCTGTGTGCTTTGCAACCTGGATCAAGTTATTAACTTTTAAATCAATGCTTAATTTGCACCCAATCGGTATCAGTGTTAAAAATTTGTTCGCTAGCGAAAACTACAATTATAAACTGAGTACTTAGTACTCAGCATCTCATAACGACATCTTACTTACCCCCTCCCTCTCGGAGGGTTTTTTTTATCTATTTATCAGACAATTAGAGTCTATATCTTTCAGCGTTTGTTCGATAAGTGCTCTTGCAATCGTTCCTTTAGGCGCAACAGGCGGCATCTCGTCGATACCAAACCATTGTGCATCAGACAGCTCAGTGTAGTCTGGGCTTAACTCTCCGGATTCATAATCAGCTAAAAACCCCATCATCATACTGGATGGGAAAGCCCAAGGCTGGCTGCCAAAGTAACGAATGTTTTTAACGAGAATTCCCGTTTCTTCATGAATTTCTCGAGCCACGCACTCTTCTAATGTCTCACCGACTTCTAGAAAACCCGCAATAACCGTATACATACCATTTCGATGCCTTGGATGTTGGGCTAATAAGATCTGATTTTCTTTACGTACAGCAACGATAATACACGGAAATATTCTAGGATAATGAAGGGTGCGACATTCACCACACTGCATGGCTAACTGGTTATTATTAAGAAAGTTTCTTCCTCCGCACTGTGGACAAAAGCGCAAACTTTGCGTCATGTGCCCATATTGCACAGCTTTACTTAACAACATAAATAATGGCTCAGGAAAATGCAGGCAGTCACGCAGGGATACTAAAGGTAGATCATGCTCTAAATCGGCCAAGTTAAGCCACATGACGGGCGAACCAGAATACTCACCAATGGGTCTTGCACTCGTTACTGGCAGTGATAACTGCTCTGCAGACCCGAAGGGCACAGCACCATCCACCAGCCAAATTTCACTTCCTGCAACAACACACCAGTATGCATTTATCGCGCGGTTAACATCACCTTTTCTTAACATTACACCATCCCTTTGCTTGAAGTTCGTTCATTTTACTGGCAATCTAATTTCATACTAGAGTTTATCGTTAAGTAAATGTGCACTCTAAATTCTAGTAAGGACAAGAGTTTGTAATAACTTTACTAACTTTGCTTTGCAAAGGATACGTTCGCCGATGGGCGATCAGATCATGAGGGCATGGTCATGCTAAGAAAATTCAAACAAACACAAGACCAGTGGGGTGGCTCAAGTGATGTCATTGATCACTGGTTAGAGACACGACAATCCCTGATTGTTGAATATTGTAAGCTTGCAGCGCTGCAACCTTGTTCGAAAACCAATGTTATTGAACTCCCATCTCCTTCCGAACTGCAGGATTTCTGTCAGCACCTCGTTGATTACATCTCCGAAGGCCACTTTAAAATTTATGACATGGTTATGGACCGTTGGAAAGCAACCGGCTTTGTCGTGACTAATGAGATCAATCAAACCTATGGTCAAATTGTTCTAACGACTGAACCATTATTGAACTTTAACGATAAGTACTCAGAAGTGACTGAAGATGATGAATTAAATGATTTCGATTCTGATATGTGTCTCATTGGGGAAATTCTTGAGACTCGCTTTGAAGTCGAGGACTATCTGATACAGCAAATCGCAGAAAGCCTGTCTATGCCACCTGGAGCTTAGTATTTGCAAACATTCAGAAATAGAGTGAGAGAAAAGACTGACGATCATCGTCGGTCTTTTTTGTTTCTAGCTTTATCGAAAATCCCACCGGAAGAACAAAGTAGTATAAAAACTAAAAAGGCACCCGAAGGTGCCTTTTTCTTAAGCTTTTAACGATTACTCGTTATAAGACTTACTCTTCAGAAGAGAAACCAGCGTTTAGAAGTGCCGCTAGGTTATCCGTTGCTTGCTCAGCAGAAGGACCATCTTGCGCTTCAGAACGTTTAGCTTGACGCTCTTGGTGGTATGCGAAACCAGTACCAGCTGGGATCAGACGACCAACAATTACGTTCTCTTTCAGACCACGTAGGTCATCACGCTTACCAGAAACCGCAGCTTCCGTTAGTACGCGAGTTGTCTCCTGGAACGATGCCGCAGAGATGAACGACTCAGTCGCTAGAGATGCTTTAGTAATACCTAGTAGTTCACGTTCGAAACGTGCAGGCTCTTTACCTTCAGCTTCTAGGTTACGGTTAGCAATCTTAACTTGTGAGTATTCAATCTGCTCACCAGGTAGGAACTCAGAGTCACCAGAGTGAGTAATAGTACACTTACGTAGCATCTGACGAACGATAGTTTCAATGTGCTTATCGTTAATCTTAACGCCTTGTAGACGGTAAACTTCCTGTACTTCGTTAGCAATGTACTGCGTTACCGCGTGTACGCCACGTAGACGTAGGATGTCATGTGGAGACTCTGGACCATCTGCGATCACGTCACCACGTTCAACTTTTTCACCTTCGAATACGTTCAACTGACGATGCTTAGGAATCATCTCTTCGTAAGCTTCACCGCTTTCACGTGTGATCACTAGGCGACGTTTACCTTTCGTCTCTTTACCAAAGCTCACAGTACCTGTGTGCTCAGCAAGGATTGCAGGCTCTTTCGGCTTACGTGCTTCAAATAGGTCAGCAACTCGTGGAAGACCACCGGTGATATCTTTGTTACCGCCAGACTTCTGAGGAATACGTGCTAGTGTTGCACCAACACCTACTGCTGCGCCATCTTCGATGTTCACAATCGCTTTACCAGGTAGGAAGTAGTGAGCTGGCATATCAGTACCAGGGATCATTACATCGTTACCTTGCTCGTCAACAAGTTTGATAGCTGGACGCATATCTTTACCTGCTGAAGGACGAGCTGCTGGGTCAGTTACTTCGCTTGAAGATAGACCAGTTAAGTCATCCGTTTGACGAGATACTGTTACGCCGTCGATCATATCTACGAACTGGATGCGACCTGCTACCTCAGTAATGATAGGTAGTGTGTGCGCTTCCCAGTTTGCAACTGTTTCGCCAGCTTGAACTGTATCACCATCGCCTTTGCTTAGTAGCGTACCGTAAGGCAGTTTGTGCTTCTCTTTAGTACGACCAAACTCATCAACGATAGTTAACTCTGTCGCACGAGAAGTGATAACGATCTTACCGTCATCAGCCAATACAGATTTAGCGTTGTGTAGCTTGATAGAACCGTTGTTCTTAACTTGAACACTGTTCTCTGCCGCTGCTGTCGATGCCGCACCACCGATGTGGAACGTACGCATCGTTAGCTGTGTACCTGGCTCACCGATAGACTGAGCAGCAATAACACCCACTGCTTCACCTTGGTTCACTAGGTGACCACGTGCTAGGTCACGACCGTAACATTGTGCACAACAACCGAAGTCAGAATCACACGTTACTACAGAGCGCACTTTCATGCTGTCTACTGAGTTCTCTTCCATGATTTGACACCACTTCTCATCGATCAGGGTGTTACGTGGAATAAGAACGTCTTCAGTGCCAGGTTTTAGTACGTCTTCAGCAACAACACGACCAAGAGCAAGCTCAGAAAGTGCAACTTTAACATCACCACCCTCGATGTGAGGCATCATGTCGACACCTTCGTGAGTGCCACAGTCATGTTCAGTTACAACAACGTCTTGAGCAACGTCTACTAGACGACGAGTTAGGTAACCCGAGTTCGCTGTTTTCAGTGCCGTATCCGCAAGACCCTTACGAGCACCGTGCGTTGAGATAAAGTACTGAAGTACGTTTAGACCTTCTTTAAAGTTCGCTGTGATCGGCGTTTCGATGATTGAACCATCTGGACGCGCCATCAGACCACGCATACCCGCAAGCTGACGAATCTGTGCTGCAGAACCACGAGCGCCCGAGTCCGCCATCATATAGATGCTGTTGAATGACTCTTGCTGTTCCTCTTCACCGTCACGGTTAACTACCGTTTCAGATGAAAGGTTTTCCATCATTGCTTTCGCAACACGGTCGTTGGTCGATGCCCAGATATCGATAACTTTGTTGTAGCGTTCGCCCGCAGTAACAAGACCTGATTGGTACTGTTCCTGGATTTCACGTACTTCTTCTTCCGCTTCTGCGATTTCAGTGTACTTAGCTGCTGGTACAACCATATCGTCGATACCAACAGATACACCAGAAAGTGCCGCGTATGCGAAACCTGTGTACATGATTTGGTCAGCGAAGATTACTGTGTCTTTCAGACCTAGTTTACGGTACGCCTCGTTAAGTAGGTTAGAGATTTGCTTCTTACCTAGCTTTTGGTTAACGATGCTGTACGGTAGACCAGCTGGCACGATTTGCCATAGCATTGCACGACCAACAGTGGTGTCTACCATCTTGGTTTCTGTAGTGCTGTTGCCGTCTTCGTCTACAACAGTTTCTGTAATTCGTACTTTAACGCGTGCGTGAAGCTCAGCTTGTTTAGTGCGGTATGCTTTCTCAGCCTCTTCTGGGCCAGAAAGGTACATGCCTTCACCTTTCACGTTGATCTTTTCACGAGTCATGTAGTACAGACCCAATACAACGTCCTGAGAAGGTACGATGATCGGATCACCTGACGCTGGCGACAGAATGTTGTTTGTCGACATCATCAGAGTACGAGCTTCAAGTTGTGCCTCTAGAGTTAGAGGTACGTGAACCGCCATTTGGTCACCATCGAAGTCCGCGTTGTACGCCGCACAAACAAGTGGGTGTAGCTGAATCGCTTTACCTTCGATCAGTACTGGTTCGAACGCCTGGATACCTAGACGGTGAAGTGTCGGTGCACGGTTCAATAGTACTGGGTGTTCACGGATTACTTCGTCTAGGATATCCCAAACGACCGCTTCTTCACGCTCTACCATTTTCTTAGCAGCTTTGATTGTAGTCGCAAGACCACGAGTCTCTAGCTTGCTGTAGATGAATGGTTTGAATAGCTCAAGTGCCATCTTCTTAGGAAGACCACACTGGTGTAGACGCAGGTATGGACCTACTGTGATTACAGAACGGCCAGAGTAGTCTACACGTTTACCTAGAAGGTTCTGACGGAAACGACCTTGTTTACCCTTGATCATATCAGCAAGAGATTTCAGAGGACGCTTGTTAGAACCTGTGATCGCACGACCACGACGACCGTTATCTAGTAGCGCATCAACAGACTCTTGCAGCATACGTTTTTCGTTACGTACGATGATGTCCGGAGCCGCTAGCTCTAGAAGACGCTTCAAACGGTTGTTACGGTTGATCACACGACGGTATAGATCGTTAAGATCAGAAGTCGCAAAGCGGCCGCCATCTAGAGGTACTAGAGGACGTAGATCTGGCGGAAGTACTGGAAGTACAGTTAGGATCATCCACTCAGGGTTGTTACCCGATGCGATGAACGCTTCTACCAGCTTAAGACGCTTAGTTACTTTCTTACGCTTAGTTTCAGAGTTTGTTGTCTCTAACTCTTCACGCATTTGTTCTGCTTCAGCGTGCATATCCATAGAACCTAGTAGGTCCTTGATAGCTTCCGCACCCATCTTAGCAGTGAACTCGTCGCCCCACTCTTCTAGACGATCTAGATACTCTTCTTCAGTAAGCATCTGACCTTTTTCTAGATCAGTCATACCAGGCTCTGTTACTACGTACATTTCGAAGTACAGAACGCGTTCGATATCACGTAGAGGGATATCCATTAGTAGACCGATACGAGACGGTAGCGATTTTAGGAACCAGATGTGAGCTACTGGTGAAGCCAGTTCAATGTGGCCCATACGGTCACGACGAACTTTAGTTTGTGTAACTTCTACACCACACTTCTCACAGATAACACCACGGTGCTTCAGGCGCTTGTACTTACCACAAAGACATTCGTAGTCTTTAACTGGACCAAAGATACGCGCACAGAACAGACCATCGCGTTCAGGTTTGAACGTACGATAGTTGATCGTTTCAGGTTTTTTAACTTCACCGAAAGACCATGAACGGATCATGTCTGGTGAAGATAGACCGATTTTGATTGCATCAAATTCTTCGGTCTTATGCTGTGCTTTTAGAAAGTTTAATAAGTCTTTCACAATCAGCTCCTGTAAGGAGTTAAAAGGAGCTCACTCGCTAAAGTGAGCACCTTCTTCCAAATAATCGCTTTGATTCTCTCGACTTTCATCAAGAGAGAAAAGGATTACTCTTCGTCTTCTAGCTCGATGTTGATACCTAGCGAGCGGATCTCTTTCAACAGTACGTTGAACGATTCTGGCATGCCAGGTTCCATGCTGTGGTTACCGTCTACGATGTTCTTGTACATCTTAGTACGGCCGTTAACGTCATCCGACTTAACCGTTAGCATTTCTTGTAGCGTGTAAGCAGCACCGTATGCTTCTAGTGCCCATACTTCCATCTCACCGAAACGCTGACCACCGAACTGAGCTTTACCACCTAGTGGTTGCTGAGTTACTAGGCTGTACGAACCAGTTGAACGAGCGTGCATCTTGTCATCAACAAGGTGGTTCAGTTTCAGCATGTACATGTAACCAACAGTTACAGGACGCTCAAACGCATCACCTGTGCGACCATCAAACAGTGTTAACTGACCTGATGTTGGTAGATCTGCTAGCTCAAGAAGTGCTTTGATTGACTCTTCTGGAGCGCCATCAAATACAGGAGTCGCGATTGGTAGACCGCCACGCAAGTTCTTGATCAGAGTACGTACTTCATCATCAGATAGAGAAGCAATGTCTACTTTCTGGCGAGTGTCGCCTAGATCGTAAACTTTTTGTAGGAACTCGCGGAATTTCGCTAGTTCTTGCTGCTCTTTAACCATCTGGTTGATCTTGTCACCGATACCTTTCGCTGCCAGACCTAAGTGTACTTCTAGGATCTGACCGATGTTCATACGCGAAGGTACACCCAGTGGGTTAAGTACGATGTCTACAGGCTGACCTTTCTCATCGTATGGCATGTCTTCAACAGGGTTGATCTTAGAGATTACACCCTTGTTACCGTGACGACCCGCCATCTTATCACCAGGCTGAATGCGACGTTTAACCGCTAGGTAAACCTTAACGATCTTCAGTACACCAGGTGCTAAATCATCACCTTGAGTGATCTTACGACGCTTAGTTTCGAACTTCTTATCAAAGTCGGCTTTTAGCTCATCCCACTGCTCAGCAAGTTGCTCAAGCTGAGTTTGTAGTGCGTCATCTTCTAGCGTTAGTTCTAGCCACTTCTTACGATCAGTTGTGTCTAGTTTCGCTTCAGAGTAACCGCCTTCAATCAATACAGCTTTAACACGGTTTAGAAGGCCGCCCTCAAGAATCTGGAATTCTTCAGTTAGGTCTTTCTTCGCTTCTTTAAGCTGCATCTGTTCGATTTCAAGCGCACGCTTGTCTTTCTCTACGCCATCGCGAGTAAAGACTTGAACGTCGATGATCGTACCTGATACAGAGTTAGGTACACGTAGTGAAGTATCTTTAACGTCAGATGCTTTTTCACCGAAGATTGCACGTAGTAGCTTCTCTTCAGGCGTTAGCTGAGTTTCACCTTTAGGTGTAACTTTACCAACTAGGATGTCGCCACCCTTAACTTCAGCACCGATGTAAACGATACCCGACTCGTCTAGTTTAGACAGAGCAGACTCACCTACGTTTGGAATATCCGCTGTGATCTCTTCAGAACCAAGCTTAGTATCACGCGCCACACAAGTCAGTTCTTGGATGTGGATAGTCGTGAAACGGTCTTCTTGAACTACGCGCTCAGATACTAAGATCGAGTCTTCGAAGTTGTAACCGTTCCAAGGCATGAACGCGATACGCATGTTTTGACCAAGCGCTAGTTCACCAAGGTCTGTTGAAGGACCATCAGCAAGAACGTCACCGCGTGATACAGGCTCACCTGGCATCACACATGGGCGCTGGTTAATACATGTGTTCTGGTTAGAACGTGTGTATTTAGTCAGGTTGTAGATGTCGATACCAGCTTCACCTGGTACTAGCTCTTCTTCGTTAACTTTAACAACGATACGAGAAGCATCTACTGACTGGATTACACCACCACGTTTAGCAACTGCAGTTACACCTGAGTCAACTGCTACGTTACGTTCAATACCAGTACCAACAAGCGGTTTGTCAGCTTTCAGTGTTGGAACTGCCTGACGTTGCATGTTCGCACCCATCAATGCACGGTTCGCATCATCGTGTTCTAGGAACGGGATAAGCGATGCAGCGATAGATACAACCTGGTTTGTCGCAACGTCCATGTACTGAGCGTGCTCACGAGGGTGTAGACCAGATTCACCTTTCTGACGAGCTGTGATCAGCTCATCTGCAAAAGTACCATCTTCGTTTAGCTTAGCGTTCGCCTGTGCGATAACGAATTGGCCTTCTTCGATTGCAGATAGGTAATCTACTTCGTCTGTTACTACGCCATCTACAACGCGACGGTATGGTGTCTCTAGGAAACCGTACTCGTTACAACGCGCAAACGCAGATAGAGAGTTGATCAGACCGATGTTTGGACCTTCAGGCGTTTCGATAGGACATAGACGACCGTAGTGAGTTACGTGTACGTCACGTACTTCGAAGCCAGCACGTTCACGAGTTAGACCGCCAGGACCCAATGCAGAAATACGACGCTTGTGCGTTACTTCTGATAGCGGGTTGTTTTGGTCCATGAACTGTGAAAGCTGTGAAGAGCCAAAGAATTCTTTAACTGCCGCAGAAATTGGCTTCGCGTTGATCAAGTCTTGAGGCATGATTGCGTCAAGATCGCCTAGGCTTAGACGCTCTTTAACTGCACGCTCAACACGTACTAGACCTACACGGAACTGGTTCTCAGCCATTTCGCCTACAGAACGGATACGACGGTTGCCTAGGTGGTCGATATCGTCCACTTCGCCCTTACCGTTACGGATCGCGATCAGCTTCTTCATCACTTCGATGATATCAGTTTCATCAAGTGTGCCTTGCTCTTGAGCATCTTCACGGCCGATAGAGCTGTTGAACTTCATACGACCAACAGTCGATAGATCGTAACGCTCTTCAGAGAAGAATAGGCTTTCGAATAGAGCTTCTGCAGCTTCTTTTGTTGGCGGCTCACCAGGGCGCATCATCCGGTAGATTTCTACCAATGCAGAAATACGATCAACCGTGCTGTCGATACGTAGTGTTTCTGACATGAATGGACCGTGGTCTAGATCGTTCGTGAATAGAACTTCTAGCGCTTTGTGGCCAGCCTGAGATAGGTTCGCTAGTGCTTCCAGGCTGATTTCCTGGTTAGCGTTAACAATGATCTCGCCTGTTGCTTCATTGATGTAATCTTTTGATGCAACTTTACCTACGATGTACTCAACTGGTACTTCGATGTGATCAACACCATCTTTTTCTAGTTGGCGGATATGACGAGCTGTTACGCGACGACCTTGCTCAACGTAAACTTTACCATTTGCTTCGATGTCGAATGACGCAGTTTCACCACGTAGACGATCAGGAACCAACTCCATCAATAGAGTTTGGTCTTTCACTTCGAAGTTCACTTTCTCGAAGAAGATATCTAGGATTTCTTCTGTCGACTTACCTAGTGCACGAAGGATGATCGATGCTGGTAGCTTACGACGGCGGTCGATACGAACGTACAAGTTATCCTTAGGATCAAACTCGAAATCAAGCCATGAACCACGGTAAGGAATAACACGTGCGTTGTATAAAACTTTACCTGAAGAGTGGGTCTTACCCTTATCGCTGTCGAAGAACACGCCTGGGCTTCGGTGCAGCTGGGATACGATAACCCTCTCGGTACCGTTGATTACGAAGGTACCATTGTCTGTCATGAGTGGAATTTCACCCATGTAGACTTCTTGTTCTTTAATGTCTTTTACAGTACCTGCTGGCGCGTCTTTATCAAAGATAACTAGGCGTAGTTTTACACGTAGTGGCTTTGAGTAAGTTACACCGCGGATTTGACATTCTTTAACGTCAAAAACTGGCTCACCAAGACGGTAGCTAACGTATTGCAGCTCAGAATTGCCGTTGTAGCTCTGAATCGGGAATACAGAACGGAAAGCGGCTTCAAGACCGTATTGACCTTCAGGATCCTGTTCGATAAATTTGTCGAACGAATCGAGCTGGATCGATAGCAGGTATGGAATGTCCAAAACTTGTGGACGAGTACCAAAGTCCTTACGGATGCGCTTTTTCTCGGTATAAGAGTAAACCATGGGGTTCCTCAGCTCGCTGATAAGTGACCCAAACTGTCCGCCCGCTCCTAGTTACTTAAGGGGGTAAGGGACAGTGACTAATATAGCTGTTTACTGTAGTGACATTTCATTTCGTAAGAATGAAATGTTTTTTGCATGGATATCAGGCGCTTAAACAGCGGGAAAATTCGCCTATACCCTACAGCGCAAAAAGGCCGGTGGTTAAAAAACCACCAGCCAATTAGCCGTTAGGCTAAGAAACTATGCAATAATTACTTAACAGCAACAGTTGCACCAGCTTCTTCTAGCTGAGCTTTAAGAGCTTCAGCTTCTGCTTTCTCAACACCTTCTTTAAGAGGTGCTGGAGCGCCGTCTACTAGAGCTTTAGCTTCTTTAAGACCTAGGCCAGTTGCGCCACGTACTGCTTTGATTACAGCAACTTTGTTACCGCCAGCAGCTTCTAGGATTACGTCGAATTCAGTTTGCTCAGCAGCAGCTTCGCCTGCAGCAGCGCCGCCAGCTACAACAGCAGCAGCAGCAGAAACACCGAATTTCTCTTCCATTGCTTCGATTAGTTCAACAACTTGCATTACAGACATTTCTGCAACTGCGTCTAGGATTTGCTCGTTAGTAATAGACATAACAATTCTCTTTTAAGTCAACAATAAGTTTATTAAGCAACCAGTAAAAAGCAAGGCTTATGCCGCTGCTTCTTGTTTTTGATCGCGGATAGCTGCGATAGTACGCGCCAGCTTGCCAGCCGAAGCTTCTTTCATGCACATCATTAGGCGTGCAATTGCTTCGTCGTAAGTTGGTAGTGTTGCTAGTACTTCAGCGTCAGTTAAAGCGCCTTCAAATGCAGCAGCTTTGATCTCGAAATCTTTGTTCTCTTTAGCGAAGTCTTTGAAAAGACGCGCTGCAGCACCTGGGTGCTCATTAGAGAATGCGATTAGAGTAGGACCAGTGAAAGTGTCAGTTAGACACTCGTACTCAGTACCTTCAACCGCACGACGAGCAAGAGTGTTACGAACAACTCTCATGTAAACGCCAGCTTCACGAGCTTGTTTACGTAGAGAAGTCATCGCGCCAACTTGAACGCCACGAGAATCAGCTACAACTGCAGAAAGTGCACCACTGGCAGCTTCGTTGACTTCAGCAACAATTGCTTTTTTGTCTTGAAGGTTTAAAGCCATCTTGGATTTACTCCTGGTTGTCGTTACACCACTCACTATCATCACGACAGTGAGAGCTATTGAGGTGCTTCCCCAGAAGAAAGTTAACTATATTACATAGAGCTTTCTGTCAGTTCGGGCACCATCTACGTAGGATAATTAAGTTTGCTTTTACACAAACACCTACGGTCTTGGACGGAGACTGGGTCTTAATTCATTTCGAACTAGGAGACAGTTCAAAGAACCAAAGTTCAGCCCCAACCACAAATATTAGGCGCGAAATTATACACTAATTTTGCGCCTAAGCAAATAAATTATGCTTGAGTGTTCAGGCTAGCCTGATCAACAGCAACACCAGCACCCATAGTAGTAGAGATGCTTACTTTCTTCAGGAAAGTACCTTTCGCTGAAGATGGCTTAGCTTTCTTCAGAGCAACTAGAAGTGCTTCTAGGTTCTCTTTGATCTGCTCAGCAGAGAAGTTTGCTTTACCGATAGTAGTGTGGATGATGCCGTTTTTGTCGTTACGGTAACGAACCTGACCAGCTTTAGCGTTTTTAACTGCTTCAGCAACGTTAGGAGTTACAGTACCAACTTTAGGGTTTGGCATAAGACCGCGAGGACCTAGGATAGTACCTAGTTGACCTACAACGCGCATTGCATCTGGAGAAGCAACAACTACGTCAAAGTTCATTTCGCCTTTCTTAACTTGCTCAGCAAGATCTTCCATACCTACGATGTCTGCGCCAGCTTCTTTAGCTGCTTCAGCGTTAGCACCTTGAGTGAACACTGCAACGCGGATTTCGCGGCCAGTACCGTGAGGTAGTACAGTTGCACCACGTACGTTCTGGTCAGATTTACGAGCATCAATGCCTAGGTTAACAGCAACGTCTACAGACTCAACGAATTTAGCAGTCGCTAGTTCTTGAAGAAGAGCAACAGCTTCGTTGATTTCGTATTCTTTAGTTACGTCAACTTTTTCGCGGATTACGCGCATGCGCTTAGTTAGTTTTGCCATCTTATTAACCCTCTACCACTAGGCCCATTGAACGAGCAGTACCAGCGATAGAACGCTTCATCGCTTCGATGTCAGCACCAGTCATATCAGCAGCTTTAGTTTCTGCGATTTCTTGGATTTGAGCGTCAGTTACAGTACCAACTTTTTCAGTGTTTGGACGACCTGAACCAGACTTAACGCCAGCAGCTTTCTTAAGAAGAACAGCAGCAGGTGGAGTCTTAGTTACGAACGTGAAAGAACGGTCGCTGTATACTGTGATAACTACTGGAGTTGGTAGACCTTTCTCAATAGATTCTGTTTTTGCGTTGAACGCTTTACAGAATTCCATGATGTTCACACCGTGTTGACCTAGTGCAGGACCTACTGGTGGACTAGGGTTAGCCATACCAGCAGCAACTTGTAGCTTGATGTAAGCTTCAACTTTCTTAGCCATGATAATTCCTAAGTTTGGGTACAAACGCTAATCGCGGATCAGCTCCCCGTTTGTGTAAGAAACTTTTTACTTCACTTGAAGTAAAAAGGCGCGAAATTATAGTCATAATCCGCGCCTTATACAACCCTAAAAAGGTGATTTTTTATACTCTTTAACGAAGAGTCTAGTCCAGCTTTTCAACCTGACCAAATTCAAGCTCAACTGGTGTCGCACGACCAAAGATCGATACAGACACTTTCAGGCGGCTCTTCTCGTAATCCACTTCTTCAACCGTACCGTTGAAGTCAGCAAATGGACCTTCGTTAACACGTACCACTTCACCCGCTTCGTACATTGTACGCGGACGAGGCGCTTCACTCGCTTTCTCAAGACGATTAAGAATCGCGTCAGCCTCTTTATCCGTGATAGGTGCCGGACGGTCTGAGGTACCACCAATGAAGCCCATGACACGCGGCACACTGCGTACTAGGTGCCATGATTCATCGTTCATAATCATCTGAACAAGGACGTAACCTGGGAAGAACTTACGCTCAGATTTGCGACGCTGACCCGCGCGCATTTCCACTACTTCTTCAGTAGGAACCAGTACTTCACCGAATAGCTCTTCCATGCCGTGCATTTTGATATGCTCGCGCAGAGATTGAGCTACACGACCTTCAAATCCAGAGAAGGCTTGAACCACATACCAGCGTTTTTTTGGAGCTTCACTCATGAATAAAAACCCTCTATACCCCAGTTGCTAGAGCTACTAGACGAACCATAATTCCGTCAATACCCCATAGCACTAGAGCCATTACAATACTTACAGCTAAAACGATCAGTGTTGTTTGCATGGTTTCTTGGCGAGTAGGCCAAACAACTTTACGTACTTCCATACGAGATTCTTTTGCAAAACTGATCGCTGCTTTACCTTTAGTCGTTGTTGCTGCAACGCCTAAGGCAGCTGCAATAAGAACAACAACGCCTGCAGCACGAACCACTACAGACATTTCACCATACAGGTAATTACCCACAACAGCGGCAGCTGCCAATACGAAAGCGGCTACCCACTTAAACGTATCTGCTGCGTTTGAGCTATCAGGAGTTTCAGCATTATTTGCTTTCATAAAACCAACCTGTTACAAGTCTTAATATAGACGACAACAACCCCGCTGTTGCAGGGCAAACTCCATATCGCTGAAAAAATCAGCGTACTCTTCTTAAGATTAAGCCTCTTTGCTTAATCTTGCTCTGCGCCCAACCCACTTCTGAACAAGAAAACAGCAAAAATAATGTTGAGTGCAGAAAAAGGGCATCAAATGATGCCCTTTTTGCTACTGGTTCGTCAAATCTAATTCAAGATTTTCCGAAAGCATCGCTAATTCGCTATGAATTAGTCGAAGATCTTAGCAACAACACCAGCACCTACTGTACGGCCACCTTCACGAATCGCGAAACGTAGACCTTCGTCCATTGCGATTGGTGCGATTAGCTCTACAGTCATCTGTACGTTGTCGCCTGGCAT
>NZ_JAWOVC010000036.1:0-19177 GCF_033339735.1 Vibrio sp. 2033 | reverse complement strand
GGAGCGACACACGAGGTTCGAACTCGTGACCTCAACCTTGGCAAGGTTGCGCTCTACCAACTGAGCTAGTGTCGCATCAACAACGTTTCCGCTGTTTAGGGCTGCGAATTATAAGAGCATTTTTTTGTGATGCAAGTCCTTCCTTCAAAAAAACTTTATTTTTTTACTGAACGACGAAAAAGCAATCAAAAGCGATATAAATTACAACAATTTGGATCGCAACCTTAACAGTTAAATCTTGAAAATAGTACCTCGATAGTACTTAAGTTCTGCGATGGACTCACGAATGTCGTCCAAGGCCAAATGTGTTCCCTGTTTTGTGAACCCATTTAGCACCTCAGGTTGCCAGCGACGTGCTAGTTCTTTAAGAGTACTAACGTCAACATATCGGTAATGGAAGAACTCTTCCAACTCAGGCATATGCTTGTATAAAAAGCGACGATCCTGCCCAATGCTGTTACCACATATTGGCGACGCCCCTTTCGGCACCCATTTTTCTAAAAATTCAATGGTTTGAGCGACTGCGTCTTGTTCTGAGATTTGACTGTTTCGAACGCGCTCCACCAAACCGCTTGCAGTATGCGTATTAGTACACCAGTCGTCCATTTTCGCCAGTTCTTCTTCCGGCTGATGAATCGCTAACACTGGACCTTCAGCCAAAATATTTAGTTCGCTATCCGTGACAATAGAAGCAATTTCGATGATTTTGTGCGTTTCAGGATCAAGCCCTGTCATCTCTAAATCAACCCAAATTAGGTTTTGATCGCTAAAGGACATGGTTACGCCGCCTATTTGTTTATCGATAAAAGAGGTACTATACCTCAAAATACGAGAAACACGATACTCATACACGGAGCCAAGAGTACGGCTCAACCATTTGAGTAAATTCACATAAAGTACAGAATTGTGGCAAAGAAGAAAAAGTTAACCAAAGGTCAGGTGCGACGCGTACGTAGCAACCAACAAAAGCGTTTGAAGAAGCAAGAAGATTCCATCCAGTGGGATGAAAACATGCTAGGCGCCAGCAAGCAAGGTCTCGTGATCACTCGTTTTGGTCAGCACGCGGACATTGAAGACCTTGAAACAGGCGAAATTCAACGCTGTAACCTCCGCCGTGGTATTGAGTCTCTAGTATCTGGCGATCGTGTTTTATGGCGCGAAGGATTGGAGTCTATGGCGGGCATCTCTGGTGTTGTTGAAGCGGTAGAACCTCGCTCTTCAGTGCTCACTCGTCCAGATTATTACGATGGCCTAAAACCCGTTGCAGCCAATATTGATCAAATGGTCATTGTCTCTTCGGTATTACCAGAGCTATCGCTAAATATTATTGACCGCTATCTCGTTGCATCAGAAACACTGAATATTGCGCCATTGTTGGTCTTAAATAAAGTCGACCTTCTAGAAGCCGATGATCGTGCAATGTATGAAGAATGGCTCAAAGAATATGAACGCATTGGCTATAAAGTGCTCCTGGTCAGCAAGAAGTCTGGAGAAGGCATTGCTGAACTAGAAACCCTGCTGCGTGACCGAATTAATATCTTTGTTGGTCAATCAGGCGTAGGGAAATCCAGCTTAGTCAACGCGTTAATGCCGGAACTAGAGAGCGAAGTGGAAGAAGGCGAAGTCTCTGAGAACTCTGGCTTGGGCCAACACACCACGACGGCTGCACGTTTATACCACATTCCAACGGGTGGCGATTTGATCGACTCACCTGGAGTACGTGAATTTGGTCTTTGGCATTTGGAAGCAGAAGAAGTAACAAAAGCATTCGTGGAATTTCGACCATATTTAGGCGGTTGCAAGTTCCGAGATTGTAAACACAATGATGACCCAGGCTGCCTTCTACGCGAAGCTGTCGAGAACGGGGAAATTAACGAAACTCGCTTTGAAAACTATCATCGCATTTTGGAAAGCATGGTTGAAAACAAAGCAAATCGTCAGTATTCACGTAATAAAAAAGCCGATCTGTAATTGAGTTAAGGCTGTAACTGTGTAAAAAGTCTTCACCTAATACTGACAAGCAAATTAAATTTCAGTAACATCACGCGCCCTAAAGCGCGAATCTAACAGAAGTATCGGAATTAAAGATGGACAAGTTTAAAGTTGGACTGCAGTACTGGATCCCACAACACGGCCTCACTCGCCTAATGGGTAAACTGGCTTCAGCAAAAGCTGGCGGTCTAACAACAGTAGTTATTCGTTGGTTTATCAAACAATACAATGTGAATATGGATGAGGCAAAGCACTCAGATCCTAAGCATTTTAAAACGTTCAACGAGTTTTTCGTTCGTGAGCTAAAAGAAGGCGCACGCCCAATTTCTGAAGGCGAAAACGTCATCACTCATCCAGCCGACGCTTGTGTTAGCCAGTTTGGCCCTATTGAAGATGGTCAACTTATCCAAGCAAAAGGTCATCACTTCTCAGCACAAGAATTGCTGGGCGGTGACGCGAATTTAGCTGACGAATTTAAAGATGGTTCTTTTGCGACATTGTACCTATCTCCGCGCGATTACCACCGTGTACACATGCCATGTGACGGCACTCTGCGCCAAATGATTTACGTACCAGGTGACCTGTTCTCAGTAAACCCTCTGACAGCAGAAAACGTACCAAACCTATTTGCACGTAACGAGCGTGTGGTGTGTATCTTCGATACTGAGTTTGGTCCAATGGCACAGGTGCTTGTTGGTGCGACAATTGTTGGTAGCATTGAGCAAGTATGGGCTGGCACGATCACTCCGCCTCGTGGAAACACTGTCTACAAATGGGATTACCCAGCAGAGGGTGACAAGGCCGTGATCTTGAAAAAAGGCGAAGAGATGGGCCGCTTCAAACTGGGTTCTACTGTTATTAACCTGTTTGCCAAAGACGCGATTGAGTTTGACGCAAGCATGGAAAACGGTAAGCCAACCGTTATGGGCACACCTTACGCCTTAAAAAATTAAGTAAAACACCGTTAAGAGCCCTTTATTCAGGGCTCTTTTTATTGATAAAAAGCAAAACTCCGTTCGAAATTTAGCCTCTATTTCTCAAACTCATACCTGCCTCTAAGACCCTCATTCCACAATCAATTATCCTGCGCTTAGAATGAATATTTAGAGGGGCAGCCAATGCCAAAGATGAGTGTAAACACGTTGGCGAAATTGCTGGTGTGCTTTTTAATTCCGCTCGGTGTTTTGATGATGCCGATCGATGCTATTCCTATTGACGATCTCACTTTAATTCAGCATCGCCTGTTAGCTATTTTTCTTCTTGCTGCCCTACTTTGGGTTCTCGAGCCGGTTCCCGTTTTTGCTACGTCCATTCTTATTATCGCTCTTGAACTGATCATGATATCGGATAAAGGTTTGCATCTATTTCGCAATCCACCAGCGGGGCATGATTTAGGAGAGTTAATTGCTTACACCGATATTTTCTCGGCCTTCTCTTCACCGATCATTATTCTTTTTATGGGTGGTTTTGCTCTTGCGATTGCGGCTTCCAAATACGAGCTCGACAACAACCTCGCCCGAGTTCTATTAAAACCATTCGGCACCCAACCTAAGTTCATCATGCTGGGCTTGATGTTAATTACCGCCGTTTTTTCAATGTTTATGTCCAATACTGCCACGACCGTGATGATGCTAGCCCTGCTTGGCCCCATCGTCGCTTCAGCACCTAAAGGGGATTTAGGCATTAAAGCACTGGTGTTGTGTATTCCAATTGCAGCGAATACAGGCGGCATTGCGACTCCGATAGGCACGCCACCTAATGCGATAGCGCTTCAATATCTCACTGGAGAAAACGCGATAGACTTCCTATCGTGGATGACAATGGGTCTACCCTTTGTGTTGGTACAACTCACTGTAGCTTGGTTCTTGTTGCAAAAGCTGTTTCCGTCTAGCGAACCAGAAATGAAACTAAAGCTAGATGGTACATTCAAAAAGAGCTGGCGTGCGATCGTCGTCTACATCACTTTTGCACTAACCATTTTGCTTTGGATGACAACGAAAGTGCATGGCATGAATACATATGTTGTCGCGATTATCCCACTAGCAGTGTTCACGTTAACGGGCATTATGGGAAAAGAAGAGCTCAAGCTGATTAACTGGGATGTTTTATGGCTGGTTGCCGGTGGTATAGCAATTGGTATTGCCTTAGACAAAACAGGCTTAGCCGAAGCATTAGCGCACGCCATTGATTACAGCCTGCTATCACCATTTGCCGTTGTTTTAGCCCTATCAGTAGTGTGTTGGTTAATGGCGAACTTTATGTCTAATACCGCAACGGCAAACTTATTGATGCCTATTGCTGCCGCTATTGGTACATCCATGCCAAGCCTTATTGCGGTTGGTGGCCTACAAGGTTTACTGGTTGTCGTCGCCTTCTCCGCATCACTTGGCATGATCTTACCGGTTTCCACACCACCAAACTCTTTGGCTTATTCAACAGGCCTCATCGAGAGCAAAGACATGGCGAAAGTAGGCCTGATTCTCGGTTTGATTGGTCTACTTATCGTGTATGGCGCAGTTTTGGTACTGTTTTAATCGAAGAGCTCCATGAAAAAGCGTATTGTCATGGAGTGCTCTCTAGCTACTGCCCTTACAGAGCGGCTTTTACATCCCATAAATTTCGTGCATATTAAGACTCCTCTACTCTACAAGGACGTCGACACATCATGGGTTACGAATGGCTTGCTTTATGCGCCGCTTTTCTGTGGGCAGTTTCTAGCCTAATTTCGGTCATTCCTGCACAACACCTAGGCGCATTTTCTTACAGCCGCTGGCGTATGGGCTGCACAGCCGTGATCTTATCAACAATGGCCTGGATAACTGGCGGCTGGTTAACGGTTTCTTGGGAACATGTAACGCCAATGATGGCCTCAGGACTGATTGGTATTTTTATTGGCGATACCGCTCTATTCGCGTGTTTGAATCGTATGGGGCCAAGACAAGCCGGGTTACTCTTCTCTTGCCACGCCGTGTTCTCTGCCATCTTGGGCTACTTCTTATTTAGCGAAGTCATGACCACAATAGAACTACTGGGCGCATCATTGGTATTTAGCGGCGTGGTGATGGCGATATTCTTTGGCCGAAGAGGTCAAGTGAATAACGTCTTGGAAGACATTAAAGGTAACATCTGGGTGGGTATTGGACTTGGCTTAACCGCAGCAATGTGCCAAGCATTGGGCGGCATCATCGCCAAGCCAGTAATGCAAACCAGTATTGACCCAGTTGCGGCTTCTGCTATTCGAATGATCAGTGCCTTTTTCGCCCACAGCATGTTGTTAATTCTAGGAGTCAAAGTCGCTCGCTCGACGCAACACATTACTTGGCGCATATTTGGTATTACTGCGCTTAATGGTTTCTTGGCGATGGCCGTCGGCATGACGCTAATCTTATACGCACTGCAAGAAGGAAATGTAGGTATGGTTGCACTTCTATCTTCAACCACGCCAATTATGTTGCTACCACTGCTCTGGATTTACACTAAACGCCGACCAAACCGATTTGCATGGTTGGGCGCTGTCCTAGCTGTGATTGGTGCGGGCATTTTGGTTCAGTAACCTTACAGACCAGCCCTTACTGCCAGATACAAAAAAGCCCGAGTTTAAACTCGGGCTTTTGTCATTCGGAGCTGTTAGTTAATTATTTAACTAATACTTCACCCGTCATTTCTGCTGGGATTTCTAGACCAGCTAGAGAAAGCATGGTTGGTGCAAGGTCAGACAGTTTACCGCCTTCTTTGAATTCAACCGCTTTGTCACCTACATAGATTAGAGGTACGGGTAGGTTAGTATGAGCAGTGTGGATGCCGCCAGTTTCAGGGTCGATCATCATTTCTGCGTTACCGTGGTCCGCAGTGATCAATAGTTGACCGCCAACTTCTTTGATTGCTTCAACCACTTTACCCACACTTTCATCTAGAGCTTCGATTGCTTTCTCAGCCGCTTCATAAACGCCAGTGTGACCAACCATATCTGCGTTCGGGTAGTTACAGATGATGGTATCGAACTTACCAGACTTGATAGCCGCAACCATCTTCTCTGTTAGTTCTGGAGAGCTCATTTCAGGCTGCATGTCGTACGTTGCAACTTTTGGTGAAGCAACCAATTGACGCTCTTCGCCTTCGAATTCGTTCTCAACACCACCGTTGAAGAAGAAAGTCACGTGTGCGTATTTCTCTGTTTCAGAGATACGTAGCTGAGTTTGACCTTGTTTAGATAGCCACTCACCGTAAGTGTTTTCTAGAGACGCAGGTGGGAATGCGATAGCTAGAGGGATATCAGCCGCGTATTGAGTCAGCATCACAAAGTTAATTGCTGGGAATGCTGCACGCTCAAAACCGTCAAATGCAGGAACGAATGCACGAGTGATTTGACGTGCACGGTCAGCACGGTAGTTCATGAAGATAACCGCATCGCCATCTTGCATGATTGCGTCTTCTTGACCTTCTGCTTTGATAGCTGTTGCTTTAACGAATTCGTCGTTTTCTTCACGAGCGTAAGCCGCTTCTAGACCTGCAACTGCCGTTTCTGCTGTGAACTCAGCTTTAGCTTGAGTTAGAAGATCGTAAGCAACTTGGACGCGATCCCAGTTGTTGTCACGGTCCATTGCGTAGTAACGACCTACTAGAGAAGCAACGCGGCCTTTACCTAGTTTCGCAAATAGGTCTTGGAAACGTTGTAGTGAGTTTTCAGCACTACGTGGTGGTGTGTCACGGCCGTCTAGGAAGCAGTGTAGGTAGATTTTCTCTGCGCCACGCGCCGCTGCCATTTCAACTGCTGCGTAAATGTGGTCTTCGTGAGAGTGAACACCGCCTGGAGACATCAGGCCCATGATGTGTACTGCTTTTTCAGCTTTCACAGCAGAGTCGATTGCTTCAACTAGCGCAGGCGTTTCTTCGAACTCACCATCAGCAATTGATTTAGTGATACGAGTCAGGTCTTGGTATACAACGCGGCCTGCACCAATGTTAGTGTGACCAACTTCAGAGTTACCCATTTGACCATCAGGAAGGCCAACATCCATGCCTGAAGCAGAGATTAATGTGTGTGGGTTATTCGCAATCAGAGCATCCATTACTGGTGTTTTCGCATTCGCAATTGCGTTACTTGCTGTGTCTTCACGGTAACCGTAACCGTCAAGGATAACTAGAGCCAATGGCTTCTTAGCTGACATAGTGATGACCTCATCAAATTTAAGTAACTTTTGGCGTAGGGCCTCGCTGCCCTATCTAACCTTGAAACAAAACTAGCGTAATTTTACTACACTTTTTAACCAAAACTGTAGGTTAAGATCAAATAATGTTTGCGATTTATTGTTGCTATCTTACAAGTTAAGCGAACAACGAGTCAGTGCCGACAAACGTGTTCCACAAGCATAGTCATTTCTAATACGCTTTGTACACCCCAGTCTAAGTTCGGTTTTCTTACGCTTCTCATTCTTATTTTTGCACTTGAAACAGTGCTAATTTAAAGCAACATCAAACAAGATGGGTTAATACCTATTGTTCTCTTTTCTCAGTAAAACAGAAGTCACTTAAACCGATAAGTCCAATAGGCCAAAGCAATCAAGCTACCAGAGCGAAATGTACGGATAGTAAGGGCATAACGGGTTTATAGAGATCTCAATTATTCGTTAGAAAATTTTAACCCTCTCGCCTAAGAGCCGTAACCTCGCTATACTCCTGCTTTATTTTTCCGCCAACAGCGTAAGAGCTCAAGACATGCAAGAGTACATTGAATTTTTCCAACAGAACATGATTCTATCTTTGGTTTGGGTAGGTCTTCTTGTCGCCTTTATCATGAACATCGTGAAATCAGCGACAGCCGCATACAAAGAAATCAACGTAAACCAACTGACTCATCTTATGAACCGTGAAAACGGCGTTGTAGTGGATATCCGTACCAAAGACGAGTTCAAAAAAGGTCATATCACCGACTCACTTCACATTTTACCGTCAGACATCAAAGCGGGTAACTTGGGTAGCCTTGAAAACCACAAATCAGACCCAATCATTGTGGTATGTAAGACAGGACAGACCGCTCAAGAAAGCGCAAACCTACTAGTAAAAGCTGGCTTCGAAAACGTGAGCCTACTAAAAAATGGTTTGATTGCGTGGAACGAAGCGAACCTGCCGTTAGTTCGCGGTAAGAAGTAGGAACGTGGCAAGAACGAAAGTTCGCGTTTAAACGCGCTTTTACCAAGCCTCGCGGACAAAAAACTGAGCAAATTGAAAGCAGTTGGAGCACTAAGTTGTGACGCTTTGCACGTAATACACGCTTCATCTAGTCAAGGTAGATTGGCTCAGTTAGTCTCAGGACATACCAGTTTTCTGAGCTTAGACGTTTCTAGGCTCAACAAATATTGATTTAAGGATTAAAAAATGGCTGAAGCAGCACCTCAAGACGCACAACAAAACTTCGCAATTCAACGCATCTTCCTAAAAGACGTTTCTTTTGAAGCGCCGAACTCTCCAGTAATTTTCCAGAAAGAGTGGAACCCAGACGTTAAACTAGACCTAGACACTCAAAGCCGTGAGCTTGGTGAAGGCGTTTACGAAGTTGTTCTACGCCTAACCGTTACTGTGAAGAACGAAGAAGAGACTGCGTTCCTATGTGAAGTTCAACAAGGTGGTATCTTCACTGCTGAACAAATGGAAGCTGGTCAACTTGCACATTGCCTAGGCGCATTCTGCCCGAACATCCTATTCCCATACGCTCGTGAAACTATCTCAAGCCTAGTCGTTAAAGGTACGTTCCCTCAACTGAACCTAGCGCCAGTAAACTTTGACGCGCTATTCATGAACTACCTACAACAGCAAGCTCAACAAGGCGAAGCTGAAGCGTAATTCACGTTTTATAAGTGACGAATAGCCACAGTGCTGACGTCACCGACTCAAATAAAATGCACAGAGCGTCTACCATCCGATGCAATGTGCATTTTTTATTTCTGACAAAAGTTCCTAGTTCCTAATCGCCAGAAGGCGTAAAATTTGACGATTAGGAACTAGATTCTACTAGTAGCAAGACAATTAGGCGGTAGCATGACACAAGCAAATACAAACAATGCTTACGGTAAAGACATCGCAATGACTGTGATTGGCGCAGGCTCATACGGCACCTCTTTGGCAATTTCACTCGCTCGTAACGGCGCGAACGTTGTCCTTTGGGGACACGAGCCAGAGCACATGGCTCGCCTAGAAGCAGACCGAGCTAACCATGCCTTCTTACCAGGTGTTGATTTCCCTGAAAGCTTGATCATTGAATCGGATTTAGAAAAAGCCGTTCAAGCAAGCCGAGATTTGTTGGTTGTGGTTCCAAGCCATGTCTTTGGCATCGTGCTAAACAGCTGTAAACCATTCTTGCGCGAAGACTCTCGCATCTGTTGGGCAACCAAAGGGCTTGAACCTGAAACGGGGCGCCTGCTGAAAGACGTCGCTTATGACATTATCGGTGAAAACTACTCACTAGCAGTATTGTCTGGCCCAACGTTTGCGAAAGAGCTCGCAATGGGTATGCCGACTGCAATTTCAGTTGCGTCTCCAGATTCTGAATTTGTTGCGGATCTACAAGAAAAAATCCACTGTAGCAAAACCTTCCGCGTATATGCCAATAGTGACTTTATTGGTATGCAATTGGGCGGCGCTGTGAAAAACGTTATTGCGATTGGTGCGGGTATGTCTGATGGTATTGGTTTTGGCGCCAACGCCCGTACTGCATTAATTACTCGTGGCTTGGCTGAAATGAGTCGCCTTGGTGCTGCGCTGGGTGCACAGCCAGAAACCTTTATGGGCATGGCAGGTTTAGGCGATCTTGTCCTGACATGTACCGATAACCAATCACGTAACCGACGCTTTGGCTTGGCATTAGGCCAAGGTAAAGACGTTGATACGGCTCAAGAAGAAATTGGCCAAGTGGTTGAGGGTTACCGCAATACAAAAGAAGTATGGCTACTCTCTCAACGTATGGGTGTTGAGATGCCGATAGTTGATCAAATTTATCAAGTATTGTATCAAGGAAAAGATGCGCGCTTAGCAGCGCAAGATTTACTTGCTCGTGACAAAAAAGCCGAAGGAAAGTAGCAATCTACCGCCCTTTGCAGCTCATCTGAGAAAAATTGAAGTTGTCGGGTCACGGAAGAACCACTCTGGATATTGAGAATGAAACACTGCGAAAAACAAAAAGTCTGGAACAAAATTGTCTCAGAAGCCCGTGAAATGTCAGAACAAGAGCCTATGCTGGCGAGCTTCTATCATGCCACCATTATCAAGCATGAAAGTTTGTGTGCCGCTCTGAGTTATATTCTGGCTAACAAATTGAACACCGCTTCCATGCCAGCGATGGCTGTGCGTGAAGTGGTTGAAGAAGCCTTTGCGGCAGATCCAACCATCACTGACGGCGCGGCTTGTGATATTTGTGCCACGGTCAATCGCGACCCTGCTGTTTCAATGTACTCAATGCCATTGCTGTACCTAAAAGGCTATCACGCACTGCAAGGCTACCGAGTAGCAAACTGGCTGTGGAAGCAAGGTCGTCACGCTCTTGCGACTTACCTACAAAATCAGATTTCGGTAGCATGTCAGGTCGATATCCACCCTGCAGCGCGCATTGGTAGTGGCATCATGCTCGACCATGCAACAGGCATCGTGATTGGTGAAACTGCCGTGGTCGAAAACGACGTGTCTATACTGCAAGATGTCACCCTTGGTGGTACTGGTAAAGAATGCGGTGATCGTCACCCGAAAATTCGCGAGGGTGTGATGATCGGAGCTGGTGCAAAGATTCTTGGCAATATCGAAGTCGGTGAAGGCGCGAAAATCGGATCTTGCTCTGTGGTATTGCAAGCCGTGCCTCCTCACACAACGGTGGCTGGCGTGCCTGCAAAAATCGTCGGACGTCCAAAAACGGACAAACCCTCTCTCGATATGGATCAAGGCTTTAACGGCAAGTCGCAAAGCTTTATCCATGGAGATGGTATTTAATCGTCAACAAACCTTTTTGACAACAACGTGGTAGGTAACTCTCAAGTGCGAAAACAAAATCACCCTGTTCTACGCTCGGCTATTTTATTAACTTGTGCTTTATCTGCCACTTATCCCATTACCTCCTCTGCTGTGAGTCAGCAAGAGCTCAAAGGCGTATCCAGTGAGATAAGCCGTCAGCGCAAATCGCTCTCTTCCCAAGAAAAGCAGCTCAATGAGTTACAGAAATCATTAAAAGATCAAGAGCTTGGTATTTCTAAGCTTGAGCGTGAAATACGACAAACCAAGTCTAACCTCGCACAAGCAGACAAAAACATAGAAAACCTAGAAGAGAAAATTGCCTTGCAAGAAGCACAGCGTCAAGAGCAAGAAGAAGAACTCAAACAGCTGCTGCAAACGTATTACGTAACCGAGCGAGCGAAGGCCAATGGTCACTTGTTAAATCAAGGTGTGGAAGAAGACCGCATGAGCCAATACTTCCAGCATTTAGCTAAAGCACGTGCTGAAGTGATTGATGCGATCACCAAAATAACCCAAGAATTAGCGCACAACAAAAACCAACTCGAGCTAGAAAAAGAGCAAATCGAGACTCTGCTCAAGCAGCAATCCGAAAAACGTACAGCGCTAGCGAGTACACAATCCAAGCGTAAGCAAACCCTGAATAAAATTCAGAGCAGTATCAAGAATGACAAACGCTACTTAGCCGAGCTGCAACGCAACGAAACCCGTTTAAAAGCAGAGATCGCCAAAGCAGCGAAGCGTAATGCGGTGCCAATGGACGGACTCGGCAAACAGCGCGGTAAGCTGCCTTGGCCACTCAAAGGCAGTGTGTTACACAACTTTGGTACGCGACAAACCGGGCAGGTAAACTGGAAGGGCATGGTGCTGTCTGCCAACTATGGTCAACAAGTGAAAGCCGTTTATCCTGGAACTGTCGTATTTGCGGAGTATCTGCGCGGATACGGTTTAGTGGTACTGCTCGACCACGGCAAAGGTGACATGACCCTCTATGGTTACAACCAAGCCTTAACTAAAAAAGAAGGCGACCGAGTCACCGCCGGCGAAGTGATTGCTCTCGCGGGTGATACAGGTGGTCAAGACAGACCATCGCTGTACTTTGAAATTCGTCGTAATAGTGAAGCGCAGAATCCGAAATCTTGGTTAAAACGCTGATTATCTGACTCATAGACTTATAATAAAAAAGGAGCCACTCGGCTCCTTTTTTGTATTCATATTTTGGAAAATGCTATGCGTAGTAGGTTTCTACCGCATCAATAAAAGCATTCACATCATCTTTGCTTAACGCGTTGATTCCTGCCGCCGCCTCTCGCCCCCCACCTGTCGGGAACTGACCACACACGGCAACGGCACCTTGTTTATTGTTTAATGGGGCGCGGAGTGAAACCGTATAAGTACCATCTGCATTTTCAGTAAGTACCGCATGCGCAGAGTCAGGGGTTTGGTTTGCTAGCCAGTTGCCATAAACACCACTGATTCGGCGTGATGCCGCCGTGTTTGGTAACTCAAACAACTTCAGCTTACCACTCTCATACATGGCAGGCACTGCGAGAGCCGCCTCCATGTCTTGTTGGTAAGCCGATTGCAATTGGTAGTATGGCGAGGCCGTATCTTCAATAGCTTCAAATGGTGACGTGTACTTCAGCAAAGCTCGGTACAGCTCCGCAGGGTGAAAGTGTAAATCTTCGACCTTCGATCCGTAGCCGTTGTAGTTAATTAAAGTACCCAGCTCTTTTAGCTGCTCTTTCTGTTGCTGCAACAAGCCCGCGTTATTCGCTAACTCATCGGCTTTAGCAATCATGTTATCGCCATAAGCCGCCGTAATCGCCCAGTCATGAAAACGCCCATCAAGCAACTTATCGACAATCAACGCCGTGCACATGTTGGCATCGAGATCGATGTGCGCATCCAAATTACCATGCTGAGGAATGTCGCCCGCTTTGTGATGATCGGCGTAAAAGACGTGCGCGCCTTGAGCCAAAGCTTGCTCTAGACCTGCCATGTTCTTTTCCATCGAAATGTCTAACACAGTCAGCTCATCACCCGCTTGCACGTCTACTTTTTCCACCAGCTTGATGTCGCGCTTTACACCGGTTATTAACTGGGCATCGACAGGATCAGCCAAACGCAATTGTAGAAGAGCAATGATGCCATCAGCATCACCATTAAAAATGTCGTAATTCATGGGGCGATAGTTCCTTTATCGAGAATCTTATCCCTGCAAGGGTTTTTAGCGTATGGGACTATTGTGCGTGGCATATTTGACAAGTCAACTCGAGCCACGACTCGAAAATGAGAGTGACTCTCGAAATATTAAGCAGTTTGACGTTTAACTGTGTAGATTGCTAACCGCATCTTCTAATAACAGTAGCTGCTCTAAGCCCTGCTCAGTTGCTAATGGCTTAACGACACTAAGCATCTGCAACATCCCTTGCTTCACCATTTGCTCGGTAATGTTGGTTTTTGAAGCCATCGCGGATTGATACGCCAACCAACTACACGCAATCAAGTGCAATGTACATACCAATGACTTCAACTGTTGTTGATCGACATTCAACAGCTTCATCGTTACGAACTCTTGCATAATAGCAATGAGGTTCGCTTGCAGCTTCTCTTGCACATCGATGTACTGTTCGTGTAGCTGTTCATCTCGTGACAAGATTTCTGGTAAGTTTGCGTAGAAAAAGCGGTATTTCCACATCAAGGTAAAAATAGAGTCTAGGTAGCTCTTCAGCATAGTCAGGCTCTCTTGCGAACCTTGAATAGGGGTAAATCTTTCTAAAAGTTCTGCTGAATAAAGCGCAAAGATCTCGCGAACGATTTCTTGCTTATTGCGGAAGTGGTAATACAGATTACCAGGGCTAATTTCGATGTGATCGGCAATGTGATTGGTGGTGATGTTGCGCTCACCATGTTGGTTGAACAACTCCAGTGCCGCGTAGACGATTTTGTCGCGCGTTTTCATTGTTATCGTGTTCCCTCTTCATTAACGAATCGAGTATAGCGACTTCACCAACCTAGGTCGATAGAGGCTCCAAATACGGTAACATAACAGACCAGTTAAGATGCCAGTTGAGTTGGCGACAAGGTCTAACCAAGAAGTTTGTCGCCCTACATACCCTTGCAACCACTCAATAACGGCGCTGAATAGCAAAATACTAATCGCCACCGCCCAACGTTGACGCCAACGCCACACGCAAAAACAACCTAAAAACGCAAAGCCGCTGTACGCCATAGCGTGCTGCATTTTGTCGAGATACGCGATATTGCCCCAGTCTTGCAGTTCACCTGAACTCAGAGATAAAAAAGCGATCAATATGGCGTAGCTAAAGATGACGAAACGTGCAGCCGTCAGGTTCATTGGACGTCCTTATGCAATTGGAAATGGAAAGGCCGTCACTTGATCAATGTGGTCACAGCCTAGCGCCAGCATGATCAAACGATCGATACCCAACGCGACCCCTGCACAATCTGGCAACCCTGCTTCCAGTGCAGAGATCAGATGATAATCGATCGGCTGTGGTTTTAAACCCATTTCGATACGCTTTGCGTTATCTTGTTCAAAGCGCGCTAATTGCTCTTTCGGGTTATCCAGTTCATGAAATCCGTTCGCCAGCTCTATCCCCTTAAAGTACACTTCAAAACGATCCGCGACGCGATGATCTTGAGGATTGATTTTCGCAAGCGCCGCCTGTGATGAAGGGAAGTCGTACACAAAAGCCGGCACGTCCTGACCAATTTTGTTTTCTACTCCCACGCTAAATAGTAGTTGCAGCAGCGTATCGCGATCTTCTTCTGGCTCAGCAATGTCACTCAAACCCAGCTTGCTTGCCGCCGCTTTCAGCTCAGTCATCGAGCCTTCCAGTGGACACACACCCAACACATCAATGAAGGCTTGCTGATACGTCATGCGCTGCGCTGCGCCACACTTCAATACCAGCTGCAACAGGTCATCCATTTCATCCATCAATTTATGATGGTCAAAGCCAACGCGATACCACTCCAACATCGTGAATTCAGGGTTGTGGTAGCGACCATTCTCTTCATTACGAAATGCTTTGTTGATTTGATAAATACAACCGCTGCCCGCAGCCAAAAGGCGCTTCATATGGAATTCTGGGCTGGTCATAAAAAACAGCTTACTGCCATCGGCATAGCCTGGGCCAACAAACTCGGTTTGGAAAGTATGCAAATGGATGTCAGTCACGGTTGCGTGACTCATGGCTGGCGTATCGACTTCCATCACCTGTCGGTCAGCGAAGAATTGTCGAATCGACGCGATTAACGTCGCACGTTGACGAAGTTGGTCAATGGAAGCAGTAGGTTGCCAGTTGGTTTGCATAACAAGTCTCTCAAACTTTAATTCAGCGAGGAAAGCCTCATTCTACATGCTTTTTACTCTTCAAGAAGAGAGGAATATCCCTTCTTCTTTTTACTAATGTGCTCGCAAATTTGAGGCAAGCATTACTCGTGCCGCAGAACAAAAAACACTCAGTTAAAATCCTATTATCCATGCGGTTAATGTCACGCAACACGGGTTTAACATCCCTAATGTTAATGCTTGAGGGCCAAAACCTCGATGCCGTGATAGCAGTCACATAACCTATAAATTCTATGCCCTTAAGTGCATTACCGAAGCAAAAACCCAATTACATCAATTTTTCTGCCATGTGGCTCATCTACACTAACCCTACTACTTTTGGGGAGTTCTTTTTAAGGAGCGCCTCGTAATGACAATAACAAGCGGATTTCCGCAATCACACACTGGAGGATAACTGTGCAAATTATCACCACAGATATCGCAGTCATCGGCGCAGGCGGCGCTGGTCTTCGTACTGCTATTGCAGCGGCTGAAGCAAACCCAGACTTAGAAGTCGCTCTGATTTCTAAAGTTTATCCAATGCGCTCCCACACGGTCGCTGCAGAGGGTGGCTCAGCAGCAGTTATCAAGGATGAAGATAGCTTAGACAACCACTTCAACGACACTGTTGGCGGTGGTGACTGGCTATGTGAACAGGATGTTGTTGAATACTTTGTAGAGAACGCGACTCGCGAAATGATCCAAATGGAGCAATGGGGTTGCCCATGGAGTCGTAAAGAGAACGGTGAAGTCAACGTACGCCGCTTTGGTGGTATGAAGGTTGAACGTACTTGGTTCGCTGCAGACAAAACTGGCTTCCACATGCTTCATACGCTATTCCAGACATCAATGAAGTACAGCAACATCAAACGTTTTGATGAGTACTTTGTGGTGGATCTGCTTGTTGATGAAGGCGAAGTTCAAGGTCTGATTGCTATTCACATGTCTGAAGGCGAGCTTGTTACTATCAAAGCAAAATCTGTTGTTCTAGCAACAGGTGGCGCGGGCCGTGTTTACCACTGTAACACCAACGGCGGTATCGTAACGGGCGATGGTATGGCAATGGCTTACCGTCACGGCGTTCCTCTACGTGATATGGAATTCGTTCAATACCACCCAACCGGTCTTCCAGGCACAGGTATCCTGATGACGGAAGGTTGTCGTGGTGAAGGCGGTATCATCGTTAACAAGAATGGCTACCGTTACCTACAAGATTACGGCATGGGCCCTGAAACTCCAGTTGGCCAACCGAAGAACAAATACATGGAACTGGGTCCTCGTGACAAAGTTTCTCAAGCTTTCTGGCACGAACAACAGAAAGGCAACACCATCAAACACCCACTGGGTGACGTGGTGCACCTAGACCTTCGCCACCTTGGTGAAGTGTACCTACAAGAACGTCTACCGTTCATCTGTGAGCTAGCAAAAGCTTATGTAAACGTGGACCCTGCAAAAGAGCCAATTCCAATTCGTCCAACCGTTCACTACACCATGGGTGGTATTGAAACGGACGGCGGTTGTGAAACTCGCATTAAAGGCCTATTCGCGGTGGGTGAATGTGCGTCTGTTGGTCTTCACGGTGCAAACCGTCTAGGGTCTAACTCACTGGCTGAGTTCGTGGTATTTGGCCGCGTAGCGGGTGAAAATGCAGTGAAACGCGCAGTAGAATTCAAAGGTTGGAACGACGCGGCAATTGACACGCAAGTCAAAGCCGTTGAAGAGCGCATCGCGAAACTGATGAACCAAGAAGGCGACGAAAACTGGGCAGAAATACGCACAGAAATGGGCCACACCATGGAAGCGGGCTGTGGTATCTACCGCCAAGAAGATTTGATGCAAGCGACTATCGACAAAATCACTGCGTTGAAAGAACGCTACAAACGCATCAGCATCAAAGACAAAGGTAAAGTGTTCAACACAGACCTTCTATACGCAATCGAAGTGGGTTACGGCCTAGAAGTCGCAGAAGCGATGGTTCACTCTGCGATTCTACGTAAAGAGTCGCGCGGCGCGCACCAACGTCTAGACGACGGTTGTACAGAACGTGATGACGTGAACTTCCTAAAACACTCACTTGCTTTCTACAAGCCAGAGTCAGCACCAAGTATCGATTACAGCAATGTGACCATCACTAAGTCACAGCCAAAAGCTCGTCTATACGGTGAAGCAGCAGAAAAAGCAGCGGCTGAAGAGAAGAACGCAGAGGAGCAAGCATAATGTCAGCAAATCGCATTCAAAAAGTAGACATCCTGCGTTACGACCCAGAAAAAGATGCAGAACCATACAAGCAAACATTCGAAGTCCCATTCGATGAAACCATGTCTGTACTTGACGCACTTGGTTACATCAAAGACCACCTAGACAAAGATCTGTCTTACCGTTGGTCTTGCCGTATGGCGATCTGTGGTTCTTGCGGCATCATGGTGAACAACGTACCGAAACTTGCTTGTAAGAGCTTCCTACGTGACTACCCAGACGGCGTGACTATCGAGCCTCTAGCGAACTTCCCAATCGAGAAAGACTTGATTGTTGATATGACGCCATTCATCGAGCGCCTAGAAGCAATCAAACCATACATCATTGGTAACGATCGTAAACCAGAAGACGGTACGAACTTGCAAACGCCAGAACAAATGGCGAAATACAAACAGTTTGCTGGCTGTATCAACTGTGGTCTGTGCTATGCAGCATGTCCTCAGTTTGGTCTTAACCCAGAGTTCATCGGTCCTGCTGCACTAACGCTAGCCCACCGCTACAACCTAGACAGCCGTGACAACGGTAAAGATGAGCGCATGAAGCTTATCAACGGTGAAAACGGTGCTTGGGGTTGTACGTTTGTTGGTTACTGTTCTGAAGTTTGTCCGAAGAACGTTGACCCAGCAGCGGCAGTAAACCAAGGCAAAGTGGAGTCTTCTATGGACTTCGTGATTGCTATGTTGAAACCTGATGGTTCACCAAAGAAAGTGGAGGCATAAGGATGAGCAATCGTAAACCTTACGTTCGAGAAGTAAAACGCACTTGGTGGAAGAACCATCCTTTCTACCGCTTCTACATGCTACGTGAAGCGACGGTGCTTCCGTTAATCCTATTCACTCTGTTCCTAACTTTCGGTTTAGGTTGCTTGGTGAAAGGTCCTGAAGCATGGCAAGGTTGGTTAGCGTTCATGGCGAACCCAATCGTAGTCGCAATCAACATCGTTGCACTACTCGGTAGCCTATTCCACGCTCAAACTTTCTTCAGCATGATGCCACAAGTAATGCCAATTCGTTTGAAAGGCAAACCCGTGGACAAGAAGATCATCGTATTGACTCAGTGGGCCGCGGTTGCGTTCATCTCACTGATCGTTCTCATCGTGGTGTAAGGAGCTGAGCAATGAAACCGAATTATAGTGTAAACACATCACCAAAACGTTCTGATGAGCCAATCTGGTGGGGTCTGTTTGGCGCAGGTGGTACTTGGTTCGCGATGATCACGCCAATCACCGTTCTTGTGCTAGGTATCTTGGTCCCACTAGGCGTGATTGACGCAGAAGCGATGAGCTACGAGCGTGTCTCTGCCTTCGCAACCAGCATCATCGGTGCGCTATTCATCATTGGCACGCTAGCATTGCCAATGTGGCATGCAATGCACCGTGTACACCACGGCATGCACGACCTTAAATTCCACACTGGTGTGATTGGTAAAATTGCATGCTATGCATTTGCAGGCCTCATCACTGCACTAGCAGTTATCTTTATCTTCATGATTTAAGAGACTGATGACCCGTCCTGATATGGGTTGACACTTTTTAACTAAAACGCTCGATGTACTTCATCGGGCGTTTTGTATTTTAAA
>NZ_JAWOVC010000035.1:0-19533 GCF_033339735.1 Vibrio sp. 2033 | reverse complement strand
TCAGCGAGGTGGCATTATAGAGATTGCGATCACATTGGCAAGCCCTTTTTCTCGTTTTTTTTGATTTTTTTATCGTTCGGATAAATTTGCATCAAAAGCGGTCAAAAGAGCACGTTATTTCTACAGTTCTCTGAATTTATCTGCGAAAAGAGCCACTTTTTCCCAATTGGTGTACTCCACCTCTTTGGTCGTATCGGTTTCGCCACCCGTCATCGACATAATGAACCTAATCATAGTTCTGTCGAACCAGCTATAACGTGGGTAATAAAGTGCACCAGCAAAAACACCGATTAGCGTTGGTTTCCAAGGGGACTTAATTAGGAACTTGTGAATGTAGGCACTACCTTCAGGTGTATCCTTTCCTTGGTCCTCTTTACGAGCGGTTAGGTTTACGCAGAAAAATGCCACTTTATTTTGCTCCAATTGATTGAGGTTTCGCTCAATAAACTGGTATAGCTTTTTATTAAGATGGCCATAGCGAATAGAGGCGCCTATCAATACTCTGTCGTATTGGCTGAAGTCAATCGTCTCGACATTATGTAAATCCACCAGCTCACAATCGAAGTCTGGAAGTTGTTCATCTATATAATGGAGAATTTTTTTAGTCTGCCCTTCGCGGGAAGAGTATAGAAATAATGCTTTTGCCACGATTTCCCCTTAGCTACGCCAAAACGTCGGCGTAAGTAGAATAAGTAAGGTAAAGATTTCCAAACGACCAAACAGCATAGAAACTATTAATACCCATTTTGCTTTGTCGTTAACATCACCAAAGTGAAGCGCCACTTCTCCCAAGCCAGGACCGAGGTTGTTCAGAGTCGCAGCCACCGCCGAGAACGCACTGAGCTCATCCATTCCTGTTGCAATCAACCCCAACATACAAACCACAAATACCAATGCGTATGCGGAGAAGAAGCCCCAAACCGCATCGACAACACGTTGTGGTAGGGCACTGCCACCTACTTTGATGGTGTAAACCGCGCGTGGATGGACTAAACGTTTTAGTTCACGCGCACCTTGTAAGGTAAGAAGCAGGATACGGATCACTTTCATGCCGCCGCCTGTTGAACCAGCACAACCACCTATAAAGGAAGAGAACAATAACAGCACAGGTAAGAAGAGCGGCCAATCCGCAAAACCTGTTGTCGTAAAGCCCGCTGTTGTGGATATTGATACGGTTTGGAACAGAGCCTGATCGAAAGCATCGTATGTCGATGTGTAAGAGTGATGTTTCAGTAATAATAGAAAGCAAATGATAAATAGCAGCACTTGAATAAACAAGAAGGCGCGAAACTCAGGATCTTTCCAGTAATACTTGGGATGTACGCCACCTGATGCAAATGCAGCAAAGTGCAGTGTGTAATTACATGCAGATATAAGCAGAAAAACCACCGTAATCAGGTTAATCGCGTAACTATCAAAGTATCCGATGCTGGCATCGTGGGTAGAAAAGCCGCCAATAGCAATGGTGGAAAAGCTGTGACTGATGGCGTCAAATGGCGTCATACCAGCTAACCAAAAAGCCGAAGCACAGGCGATAGTCAGGCTCAAATAGATGTACCAAAGCGCCTTAGCAGTTTCTGCTATGCGTGGCGTCACTTTAGTATCCTTGACTGGACCAGGGATCTCGGCGCGGTAAAGCTGCATACCACCGATGCCAAGTACTGGCAAAATCGCCACCGCTAATACGATAATTCCCATACCGCCGAACCACTGAAGTAACTGTCGATAGAATAGAATCGCTTTAGGTAACTCATCCAAACCAACAATAACGGTCGCCCCGGTCGTCGTGAGAGCAGAAAACGATTCAAAAAACGCATCTGTCACTGAGACGTTCGGGTTGTCAGCAATGAGAAAGGGGATCGAGCCTGCACTGCCAAGTACTGTCCAGAATAAGACTACAATAAGAAAGCCATCTCGAGCTTTAAGCTCGTGCTTATACCTGCGGTTTGGGTACCAACAAACGGCCCCACAAAACAGCAGAACAAAAAATGTCGTGACAAAAGGCACACCAGCACCATCTCGATAGATCAGCGCAACGAGTGCTGGCGCAAGCATAGTGACACTAAAGAGTGCGAGCAGTAGCCCGACGATTCGAATAATTGAACGAAATTGCATGGATAAATTGACTAGCGAAGCTGTCCCTGTTGCTTCCTGTTTTTCATTATTGTCCGTCTAGCGGAGTGACAATTGCCTTTGCCCCGCTTTTATTGATGATTGCTTGGGTAAACGCGCTCACTTCTCGAAGCTCAATTTCCACCACTAATACGACCTGATCGCTGTATTCAGCCTCGACTTCTATCGCACCAAATTGCGGCATGATTGATTGTGCGATCGGCATAAACCCATAGTCTAACGTTAGTCTGAGCTTTGTGGTTATTTTTTTCTCAATAGTTTGAAGCAGCTTGAGCGCTTGTTGAACCCCACCCCCATACGCTTTAACCAAGCCGCCTGTACCTAACTTGATTCCACCAGAGTATCGCGTGACCACAGCCGTGATCTCCCCCACCCCAGATCCAGACAGCTGCGCCAGGATTGGTTTGCCTGCTGTTCCGGACGGCTCCCCATCATCACTAAAGCCCCATTTCATTGAATCTTCCGGGCGACCAGCAACAAAGCCCCAACAGTTATGTCTAGCATCAGCGTGTTTAGCTTTGATTTGATCAACAAATGCTTTTGCAGCTTCGATACTTGGCGTGTGCGCTAAATAAGTAATGAATACGCTCTTTTTAATTTCTTCTTCAAATTGAGCGGGCTCTGCTGGAATCAGATAAGGCTTGTCATTCATAGGATTATGGATTCAGGTCTATTTGCCTGAAGTCTATCACGAGTGTGATTTACCCGTCGCATAAGATCTGCCACAGCGCACAATGTTAAACACTTGTTTAAAAAATGTATTGAAATTAGACAATCCACGATCCAAACTAACTTTACTGGTCAAACCAGAACAAAAATAAAACGACTTCCTCGATACCTATTTGCCGAGGTACACGGCGTCGTTGAAATAGGTATACAGACAATCCACGATTGTATGTCATGGAGATAGACAATGATTTACCAAGCCGAAACCCTACAGGTAAAGGAAATACAAGATGGTATTGCAGAGCTAAGCTTCTGCTCTCCAAAATCCGTCAACAAACTCGACCTAGCGACATTGGAATCGCTAGATAAAGCTCTTGATGCGCTCATTGCCCATCAAGGCCTCAAGGGGTTGTTGCTCACTTCAGATAAAGACGCATTCATTGTAGGCGCAGACATTACCGAGTTTTTAGGTCTGTTTGCTAAAACGGATGCCGAGCTCGACCAATGGCTGCAATTTGCTAATAGCATCTTTAACAAATTAGAAGACTTACCCGTTCCGACCATCTCAGTGATCAAAGGCCACGCTCTTGGTGGCGGTTGTGAATGTGTGCTAGCAACAGACATGCGTATTGGTGACAAAACCACCAGCATCGGCCTACCAGAAACAAAACTGGGAATCATGCCTGGCTTTGGTGGTTGTGTACGCTTACCTCGCGTTATTGGCGCAGACAGCGCAATGGAAATCATCACCCAAGGTAAAGCATGCCGAGCTGATGAAGCATTGAAAATTGGCTTACTCGATGCAGTTGTAGAGACTGATGCTTTATACGAATCAGCACTACAAACTCTTAACTCTGCAATTAACGAGAAACTTGACTGGCAAGCACGCCGAGCACAGAAAACATCTCCGCTAACGCTGAGTAAGCTTGAATCAATGATGAGCTTCACCATGGCGAAGGGTCTGGTGGCACAAAAAGCAGGTCCTCACTACCCTGCCCCAATGACAGCCGTTATCACGATTGAAGAAGGTGCTCGCTTTGCACGTAATGAAGCGTTAGACATTGAACGTAAGCACTTCGTGAAATTGGCTAAATCGGAAGAAGCAAAATCACTCGTTGGCCTATTCCTTAATGATCAATACATCAAAGGCATTGCGAAAAAAGCAGCGAAGTCAGCAAGTAAAGACACGCAACGTGCAGCCGTATTAGGTGCAGGTATCATGGGTGGCGGCATTGCTTACCAATCAGCGCTAAAAGGTGTGCCAGTCTTGATGAAAGACATCGCACAAGCGTCGCTCGACCTAGGCATGACTGAAGCATCTAAGCTGCTGAATAAACGCTTATCTCGCGGTCGCATTGATGGCTTTAAGATGGCGGGTATTTTAGCATCAATCACACCGAGCTTACATTACGCAGGTATTGAAAACTCTGATGTGATTGTTGAAGCTGTCGTTGAAAACCCGAAAGTAAAAGCAGCAGTTTTAAGTGAAGTTGAATCCCATGTCGGTGACGACACCGTTATCACCTCAAACACCTCAACGATTCCTATCAACCTATTGGCAAAATCACTAAAACGCCCAGAAAACTTCTGTGGTATGCACTTCTTCAACCCAGTGCATCGTATGCCTCTTGTTGAGATCATCCGTGGTGAGCACACCTCTGATGAAACCATCAATCGTGTTGTGGCGTATGCTGCGAAAATGGGCAAATCACCAATTGTCGTTAATGACTGCCCAGGGTTCTTCGTTAACCGCGTATTGTTCCCATACTTTGGCGGCTTCAGCATGCTACTTCGTGATGGTGCTGACTTTACGAAAATCGACAAAGTCATGGAGCGTAAATTTGGCTGGCCGATGGGACCGGCGTACTTGCTTGACGTAGTCGGCATTGATACCGCGCACCACGCACAAGCTGTGATGGCTGACGGTTTCCCTGAGCGTATGGGTAAACAAGGTCGTGATGCGATTGATGCACTGTTCGAAGCAGACAAATATGGTCAGAAAAATGGTAATGGCTTCTACAGCTACACCATAGATAAAAAAGGTAAGCCGAAGAAAACCTTCTCCGAAGCGATCTTACCGGTACTTGCTGACGTTTGTGCCGATAAGCAGGACTTTGACGATCAGACCATCATTCAACGTATGATGATTCCAATGATCAACGAAGTGGTGCTGTGCCTACAAGAAGGCATCATCGCGACTCCGCAGGAAGCAGATATGGCATTGGTTTATGGTCTTGGTTTCCCTCCATTCCGCGGTGGCGTATTCCGCTATCTAGACAGCGTGGGTATTGCTGAATACGTTGAAATGGCAAAACAACACGCCGAGCTAGGTGCGATGTACCAAGTACCGCAAATGCTGATTGATATGGCGGCGAAAGGTGAAAGCTTTTACGGTG
Source organism: Vibrio sp. 2033 (assembly GCF_033339735.1). Classification (NCBI taxonomy): domain Bacteria; kingdom Pseudomonadati; phylum Pseudomonadota; class Gammaproteobacteria; order Vibrionales; family Vibrionaceae; genus Vibrio; species Vibrio sp. 2033. Next base: position 14,338 of record NZ_JAWOVC010000035.1, on the reverse strand, counting down.
CACAACAGCAAGGTTCTATCTAAGGAGGGATTCTAAAATGACTAATCAAACAAGAAATGTTGTCGTAGTCGATTGTCTACGTACTCCAATGGGTCGCTCTAAAGGTGGTGCTTTCCGTCATACACGAGCAGAAGATCTATCTGCGCGCCTAATGAAAGGCATTCTTGCGCGTAACCCACAAGTGAACCCAAGCGAGATTGAAGACATCTACTGGGGCTGTGTACAGCAAACACTAGAGCAAGGCTTTAACGTTGCACGTAATGCCGCGCTACTCGCGGGCCTGCCGATTGAAATTGGCGCCGTGACGGTGAACCGCTTGTGTGGTTCATCAATGCAAGCGCTTCACGACGGTACACGTGCCATCATGACTGGCGATGCTGAAATCTGCCTAATTGGTGGTGTTGAGCACATGGGGCATGTGCCAATGAACCACGGTGTAGACTTTCACCCAGGTATGTCAAAGAACGTAGCAAAAGCTGCGGGCATGATGGGCTTAACGGCTGAAATGCTGGGTAAATTACATGGCATTAGCCGTGAGCAACAAGACGAGTTTGCCGCTCGCTCACACGCTCGTGCGCACGCAGCAACCGTAGAAGGTCGTTTTAAAAACGAAATTCTACCAATTGAAGGCCACGCACCAGACGGCACACTGTTCACTCTGGATTACGACGAAGTGATTCGCCCTGAAACATCCGTTGAAGGTCTATCTCAACTTCGCCCAGTGTTCGACCCTGCAAACGGTACAGTAACAGCCGGTACTTCATCGGCGCTGTCCGATGGTGCATCAGCGATGTTGATCATGAGTGAAGAGAAAGCTAATGAGCTTGGTTTGAAGATTCGTGCACGTATTAAAGGCATGGCCATTGCGGGCTGCGATCCTTCTATTATGGGTTACGGTCCTGTACCTGCGACGAAAAAAGCGCTCAAGCGTGCCGGTCTTTCAATTGAAGACATGGATGTGGTTGAGCTAAACGAAGCATTTGCCGCGCAGTCTCTGCCGTGTGCTAAAGACTTAGGCCTGCTTGATGTTATGGATGAGAAGGTCAACCTTAACGGTGGTGCGATAGCATTGGGTCATCCACTAGGCTGTTCTGGTTCACGTATCTCAACAACGTTGATCAACCTAATGGAAGCGAAAGACGCGAAATACGGTCTGGCCACCATGTGTATCGGTTTGGGTCAGGGCATTGCGACAGTATTTGAACGACCATAACAGTTCAAGACGTTGTTGTAGTGATCGAGCCAACAATCATAAGCAAATGAACTAATAATAAAATTTTTAGTATTACACTTAAGGGCGACAATTGATGTCGCCCTTTTTGTTTTACATCAAATATGCATGAAAAGCATACATTAAATGCTCAAGTTTCATTTTATTCATAGACAAAGAAGACATACACTTAGACCAGTTGATATCTTGCTGCATGTGACCCAGAGTCATGCTACCGCACAATCGGAGAACCTTATGTTTAATGCTCTAGTTCTAAATCAAGAAGACAAACGTACTATCGCTAACATCGAGCAAATCGATGAAACACAACTGCCTGAAGGCGACGTTCTGATTGACGTTGATTACTCATCGTTAAACTACAAAGACGGTCTTGCGATCACAGGTAAAGGTAAAATCATCCGTAACTTCCCGATGGTGCCAGGTATTGACCTAGCAGGTACGGTAGTAAGCTCAGAAGACGACCGCTACCAAGCTGGTGACAAAGTTGTCCTTACTGGCTGGGGCGTGGGTGAAAACCACTGGGGTGGTATGTCTCAGCGTGCTCGTCTAAAAGCAGATTGGCTAGTACCACTACCAAAAGGTCTAGACAGCAAGAAAGCAATGATGGTTGGTACTGCTGGTTTCACAGGCATGCTATGTGTTCAAGCACTGCTTGATGCAGGCATCAAACCTGAAAATGGTGAAATCCTTGTAACTGGCGCAAGTGGCGGTGTAGGCTCAGTCGCAGTAACGCTTCTAGCACAGCTTGGCTACAAAGTTGCTGCAGTGACAGGTCGTGTAGAAAAAAATGGCCCGCTACTTGAAAAACTAGGTGCTAGCCGCATCATCGACCGTACTGAATTTGAAGAACCAGCACGTCCACTTGAAAAGCAAGTATGGGCAGGTGCGGTTGATACTGTAGGCAGCAAAGTACTGGCTAAAGTATTGGCGCAAATGGATTACAACAGTGCAGTTGCAGCTTGTGGTCTTGCTGGTGGTTTTGATCTACCAACCACAGTGATGCCGTTCATCCTACGTAATGTTCGCCTACAAGGTGTGGACTCAGTAATGTGCCCAACAGAGAAACGTATCGCTGCATGGGAAAAGCTGGTCGAGCTACTACCAGACAGCTACTTCGAGCAAGCGTGTACTGAAGTTGCTCTTGCTGAAGCACCAAAATATGCAGAAGACATCACCAACGGTCAAGTAACGGGTCGTGTGGTTATCAAGCTATAAACACTGACTCAGTGTAAACAGACGAAGAGCCGGCATTGCTGGCTCTTTTTTGTTAGCAGTTCAGTCCCATATCTTCGATACGTTTAGCTATCAGACGGCTACACTCTTCACGCACAATCGTTCTTAACCATTCTTGAGCGGGAGAATGCTCGCAACGCGCATGCCAAATCATCGAGTATTCAAACGGCGTGAATTGGAATGGTAACGGTTTCACCACCAAGTCATAACGCTCGGCAACCAGATACGCCAAGTCCGCTGGCACTGTGATGATAATTGGCAAGGTATCCATGATCGCCAATGCGGCTTCTAAATGATAAGCCCGCAGAACCATTTTACGCTTAGGTTTCTCCATCAAAGCTTGTTCGATCAGTGCCTTAACACCATCACTGATGGCGATCATGGCATGTGGATGACTCAGATAATCATCCAAGCTCATTTCTTTATCCGCTAATGGATGCTGTTTTGAAAGCATACACAGCACCCCCACTCGCCCCAACACTTCACTGCGTAGAGGCTCCACCGGGCCTGTCGGGCGACAAATCGCTAAGTCTGCACCTTCATAAGTGAGCTGATCTGATAAACGGTCGTGTTGCAGTGGTAAGAAGTTGAAAGACACGTTTGGCGCTTCTTGGTAAATTCTCGGCAAAGCGAACGGTAAGATTGTTTGCATGGCATAGTCGGTGGTCACGATGTTGAAAGTCTGTACGCATTGCAATGGGTCAAACTCAACCGGAGATAACAACTGACGTAAAGACTCTAATGGTTCGCCCAATGAGCGATCGATCTCTAACGCTTTCTGAGTTGGGATCAAATGCTGTCCCTGACGAGTAAACAGCGGGTCTCCCAATAAGTCACGTAGACGACCAAGCACACGACTCATTGCCGATTGACTCAAGTTCAGACGTGTTGCCGCCTTACTGACACTGTTTTCTTCTATCAGTACTCGCAACGCAACCAGTAAATTTAAATCTCGGCGATAGATATCTTCCAGTTCCACGAATTAGCCACTTATTTTGTATGTGTTTGGGTAAATTGTACTCTTCAGGCAAAAAAAATCCCGCCTTTCAGCGGGGAAGCCCAAGAAAAATGGGGATAGTGTCGGAATGAAGTGTCGGTAAAAATAGGTGAGCGTTATTAAAAGCATTCTGATCCAAGCAAGAAGCGCTAATTTTCTTGCTCAGATGCGCCAGACCATCTGCGCATCTCGATCCAAATCCCAATAATAGTGGCAACCATGCCTACTAGAGGTGTCAAAGAGGTGTCAGCTGGCGTCCTGAGTACCAATGCACAAAACGAGATAAAGCACAGCACTGAGTAAATCGTAAGTCTGTCTAACGCTGTTAACATTGCCTCTCCCTTGCTAGTTGTTACCAAATTGTTAATTTAAGGTAAAACAAAAAATTTGATTTGCCAAGTGGTTATTGAATATTTTTTCAACGAAAGTAAAATTCAACGCTCAGTTAGTTACGAGAATCACACTATGAGCTTTAATCCTGAACTGGCAAACAAGACATTAGAGGCGGAAGGACTGCGCTGCCCAGAGCCAGTGATGATGGTCAGGAAGACAATTCGCAACATGCAAGATGGTGAGATTTTGCTGGTCAAAGCAGACGATCCATCCACGACTCGAGACATTCCGAGTTTCTGCCGCTTTATGGACCACCAGTTAGTTGCGGCACAAACGGAGCAAGTTCCGTATCAGTACCTGATCAAGAAAGGATTGGAATAATCTGGTCGAACTAAAAACGGCAGCCTATATTGGCTGCCGTTTGTTTATTCGTCGTATTCGAGTGTGCGAACTTCTGATTGGAGCTTGTTAAGTTGTTTCTTCATTGCCCGCATCTCTTCATGCATAGGAATGATGTGAGCGACACGAATCCACGCTTCTACTGTCAATCCAGTAAGAACGAACGATCCTGCTACAATCGGTAACCACATATCAGTTAGCACCATCGCTAGTAAACACAGCGCTAAACCAAAAGTGAATAAATAACTCTGACTCTTCGGGGACATCCCCATGTAACGTGTAAGCATAAACTTGCCCTCTCGCTATCATTCACACCATTAAACTACCATGACAAGTATGACACTTATATGTCATCCGTCACGCAACGGAACGATTTAGAGTCAGAGTTTGAACTCGCGCAGCACGCCACTAATGATTGATAACTCACATCATTTCACGTGCAAAAAATCAGAACAGTGCAGCCCCTATTGCCAAAGCAATAAACAAAAATGCGGTGATTTTACGGATCAGCCCTAAAGGCATCTTGTCGGCCGACAATTTACCAATCAGGACCACAGGAACATTCGCCAGCAGCATACCGATTGTGGTACCGATAATCACCAAACTTAACGCATCCGCGTATTGCGCCCCTAAGATGGAAGTGGCGATCTGAGTTTTATCGCCTATCTCCGCAACGAAGAACGCGATAAAACTGGCAATAAATGGGCCTCGATTAGAAATCTGCTCGTCATCATCCAGTTTATCCGGGATCAGAACCCAAGCCGCCATCGCGACAAAACTGACCACCAGCACCCACTTTAAAATCTCAGGTGATAGATAGTCTGCGACAACCACACCTAACCATGCAGCCAAAGCGTGGTTGGCAATAGTTGCCAAAAAGATTGCTGCAATAATTGGGATTGGTTTTCGGTAACGACTTGCGAGTAATAGAGATAGCAATTGGGTCTTATCGCCAATTTCTGCTAACGCTACAGTAGTAATTGAAATAGCTAAAACGCTCACGACATGCTCATTGGGGCAGGGATTATTATTTTTAACCGAAGACAAACCTCACGCCCCTACCCCGGTTCGTGATGATTTGTCTAAGGTCTTGCTAAACTTGAAAGGCTTCAAGTCTCGAACGCCATGGTGATTTTGCACCAATTATGTTGACGGACGAACCAGATGAAACAGAAACTTCATCAGGTAAGCTACTCCCCAAAGACAGGCGCAATTCTAGCCACCTTTGTTGCGCTTCTCAAGAGCCAAAGCAGGCAAAAACTCCCTTTTAGGAAAAATACAGCAGATAACGCGGTAAAAATTCATTAAAGGAGAAAATCGCCCACGAATTAATCAAGATTAGCTCTACTCCCATGCTCAATATCTGGTTATACTAGATTGTTAATTTATTCAACCGTAATTACTCTTTATCGCCGTTGTTAGAGTTGAAAAACTCGGCATAGATGACGAATTAACGAGTAACAAGAGAATCGCGCGAACCTGACTTATGCAAAAATACGATATCAAAACCTTCCAGGGAATGATCCTCGCGCTGCAGGATTATTGGGCTCAAAATGGTTGTACCATTGTTCAACCGCTAGATATGGAAGTGGGTGCGGGTACCTCTCACCCAATGACCTGTCTACGAGCGCTTGGCCCAGAGCCAATGTCGACAGCTTACGTACAACCTTCACGTCGTCCTACTGATGGCCGTTACGGTGAAAACCCTAACCGTCTTCAGCACTACTACCAATTCCAAGTAGCGCTAAAACCATCGCCTGACAATATTCAAGAGTTGTACCTTGGCTCCCTTGAAGTTCTTGGTATTGACCCTCTTGTACACGACATCCGTTTCGTAGAAGACAACTGGGAAAACCCAACACTAGGCGCATGGGGTCTGGGCTGGGAAGTTTGGCTAAACGGCATGGAAGTGACTCAGTTTACTTACTTCCAGCAAGTTGGTGGTCTTGAGTGTAAGCCAGTAACTGGTGAGATCACTTACGGTATTGAACGTCTAGCAATGTACATCCAAGAAGTAGACTCTGTTTACGACCTAGTTTGGAACATCGCGCCAGACGGCAGCAAAGTGACTTACGGTGACATCTTCCACCAAAACGAAGTAGAGCAATCAACTTACAACTTCGAGCACGCAGACGTTGATTTCCTATTTGGTTTCTTCGAACAGTGTGAGAAAGAGTGTAAAGAGCTGCTTGAGCTTGAAAAGCCACTGCCACTACCTGCTTACGAGCGCATTCTAAAAGCTGGTCACGCATTCAACCTACTAGACGCGCGTAAAGCGATCTCAGTAACTGAACGCCAACGTTACATCCTACGCATCCGCAACCTGACGAAAGCAGTTGCAGAAGCATACTACGCATCGCGTGAAGCTCTTGGCTTCCCAATGTGTAAGAAAGAACAAGCGTAAGGGGTAGAGTAACATGGCAAAAGAATTTCTAATCGAGCTAGGTACAGAAGAGCTACCACCAACGCAACTTCGCACTCTAGCTGAAGCATTCGCAGCAAACTTCGAAGCAGAACTAAAAGGCGCTGAGCTTGCTCACGAAGGCGTGAAATGGTTCGCGGCGCCTCGTCGTCTTGCACTTAAAGTCGCTGCACTAGCAGACAGCCAGTCTGACAAAGTTGTTGAAAAACGTGGTCCTGCGGTTTCTGCAGCATTTGACGCAGAAGGCAACCCAACAAAAGCGGCTCAAGGCTGGGCACGCGGTTGTGGCATCACGGTTGACCAAGCAGAGCGCATGGTTACAGACAAAGGTGAATGGCTACTGTTCAAACAAGAAGTGAAAGGTCAGCCAACGTCTGAGATCGTCGTTGAACTTGCAGCGAAAGCACTAGCAAACCTACCTATCGCAAAGCCAATGCGCTGGGGTAACAAAACGACTCAATTTATCCGTCCAGTTAAGACGCTAACCATGCTAATGGGCAGCGACCTAATCGAAGGCGAGATCCTTGGTGTCGCTTCTGACCGCACTATCCGTGGTCACCGCTTCATGGGTGAGCAAGAGTTCACTATCGATTCTGCTGAGCAATACCCTACGATTCTAGAAGAGCGCGGTAAAGTAATAGCAGATTACGAAGCGCGTAAAGCAATCATCCTAGCTGACGCACAAAAAGCGGCAGCAGCGGTTGGCGGTATCGCTGACCTAGAAGATGACCTAGTAGAAGAAGTAACGTCTCTGGTTGAATGGCCAGTGGTACTAACAGCGAAGTTTGAAGAAGAGTTCCTAAAAGTGCCTTCTGAAGCGTTGGTTTACACCATGAAAGGTGACCAAAAGTACTTCCCTGTTTACGACGAAAACAAGAAGCTACTACCTAACTTCATCTTCGTATCGAACATCGAATCAAAAGAGCCTCGTTACGTAATCGAAGGTAACGAGAAAGTGGTTCGTCCTCGTCTTGCTGACGCAGAGTTCTTCTTCAACACAGACCGTAAGCGTCCACTTATCGACCGTCTGCCTGAACTAGAGCAAGCGATCTTCCAAAAGCAACTGGGTACGATCAAAGACAAAACAGACCGCATCACAGAGCTTGCTGGCTACATTGCTGAGCAAATCGGTGCTGACGTTGAGAAATCAAAGCGTGCTGGTCTACTAGCAAAATGTGACCTAATGACCTCAATGGTATTCGAATTCACGGATACTCAAGGTGTTATGGGTATGCACTATGCTCGCCACGACGGTGAAGCAGAAGAAGTTGCAGTAGCACTGAACGAGCAATACATGCCTCGTTTCGCAGGTGATGAACTGCCATCAAACGGTGTTTCAACTGCAGTTGCAATGGCAGACAAGCTAGACACTATCGTAGGTATCTTCGGTATTGGTCAAGCGCCTAAAGGCAGCGACCCATTCGCACTACGCCGCGCATCTCTAGGTGTACTACGTATCATCGTTGAATACGGCTACAACCTAGATCTTGTTGACCTAGTAGCGAAAGCGAAGTCACTGTTTGGCGACCGCCTAACCAACGACAACGTTGAACAAGACGTTATCGAGTTCATGCTTGGTCGTTTCCGTGCTTGGTACCAAGACGAAGGCTTCAGTGTAGACATCATTCAAGCAGTTCTAGCTCGTCGCCCGACGAAACCAGCAGACTTCGACCAACGAGTTAAAGCGGTTTCTCACTTCCGTGAACTAGAAGCAGCAGAGTCTCTAGCAGCAGCGAACAAACGTGTAGGTAACATCCTAGCGAAATTCGACGGTGAACTAGCAGCAGACATCGACCTAGCACTTCTACAAGAAGACGCAGAGAAAGCACTAGCAGAAAGCGTTGAAGTAATGACAGAAGCGCTAGAGCCAGCATTTGCTACAGGTAACTACCAAGAAGCCCTAAGCAAGCTAGCTGACCTACGTGAACCAGTTGATGCGTTCTTTGATAACGTAATGGTAATGGCAGACGACGAAGCACTTAAGAAGAACCGTCTGACACTACTGAACAACCTGCGTAACCTGTTCCTACAGATCGCAGACATTTCTTTGCTTCAAAAGTAATTCATTACTCTTCGGAGTGATTAAGAAATAAGTAAAAGGGAAGCAGATGCTTCCCTTTTTTGTTGCCTTCAAACCGATGAAGGTGACGCTTATTATTCATTTTGTGAACAAGACTAAAATTTGTAGGGTGAGACGCGTTTAACTTGTTGGTGTAGAGCTCGGATTGTAGAGGCACAGTTTTGCTATAACTGGACTGTTTATTCGGGGGAAGGACACAATGAAAAAAACAATTCTCGCACTCTCTATCGGTCTACTAAGTGCCTGCAGCCAGATTCCAGAAAATGCCATCGTACTAAGCGTTGGTGATGATACCGCTGTTTTTGAGGAAAACTCACAAGGCTTACTTGTCGCCGAGCAAAAACTCGAAAAAGGCAGTTATAGCTTTACCATTGCTGACAGCAAGCAAAGCTGTGGCAGTAGCTTTGCTCTAGCAGAAGAAGATCGCATCAAATTCAATCGTCCATTAAAAATGGATAACTGCGCCACTGATGCACAAATGCCGCTGCGCATCTTCAAAGCCAATACCTATCAATTTACGCTCAATCCAACCACCAATGAGCTGACGGTAAAAATCAAACCAAAACAGAGTCAGGACATCACCTACTCTTGCCCTGTCGCAACTGACGCGCCAAAAGCCATCAACGTTACTCAAACCTTTAATGATGGCACTGTCGTTCGTGATGCCTTAACCGGACAAGAAGCCACAGTCGCCAATGGCAGCGTCACCATGCAGCCGGGTCCTATGAGCCAAGGTCTATTGCTGCTAGAAGAAGTTGAACAGCAAGCCGACAAACCGTTCAGCTGGGATAACGCAACAGTGTACTTCGTCATGACTGACCGCTTCTACAATGGCAACCCTGACAACGACAACAGCTACGGTCGCAGTAAAGACGGAAAATATGAGATTGGTACCTTCCACGGTGGTGACTTAGCGGGTCTGACGAAAAAACTCGATTACATCGAATCACTTGGTGTGAATGCTATCTGGATAACCTCACCACTGGAACAAATCCACGGCTGGGTTGGCGGCGGCGATAAAGGCGACTTTAAGCACTACGGCTACCACGGCTACTACCACCAAGATTGGACCAAGCTTGATGCCAACATGGGTACCGAAGATGAACTCAGAACCTTCGTCGATACCGCCCACAAGAAAGGCATCCGCGTGATTTGGGATGTAGTCATGAACCACACTGGCTACGCAACATTAGCAGACATGCAGGAATTCGGCTTTGGTCAGCTTTACCTTGATGACCAAGAAGCCAAAGAAGTCCTCGGTGAAAAATGGACCGACTGGCAGCCAAAATCAGGACAAAGCTGGCACAGCTTCAACGATTACATCAAATACGGTGATAGCGAAGCGTGGGATAAATGGTGGGGCAAAGATTGGATCCGCACCGACATTGGTGACTACGATGCTCCGGGCTACAACGATATCACCATGTCTTTGAACTACCTACCGGATCTCAAAACCGAATCGACTAAGAAAACCGGATTACCAAACTTCTTCCGCAATAAAGACACCAATGCGCAAGATGAGCTGCAAACCCCACGTGAACACCTGATTACCTGGTTATCCGATTGGGTACGTGACTACGGCATTGACGGCTTCCGTGTCGACACGGCCAAACACGTTGAAATGGAAGCGTGGGCAGAGTTGAAAGCCAGCACCACTCAAGCGCTTGCCCAGTGGAAGCAAAACAATCCAGACAAAGCACTAGATGACCTGCCATTTTGGATGACAGGTGAAGTGTGGGCACACAGCGTAGTGAAGAGCCCGTATTTCGATAACGGCTTCGATTCCATCATCAACTTCGAGTTCCAATCTGATGTGGCACCAAAAGCGCTGAAGTGTTTCGCTCAACTTGATAATGATTACCGCCGCTATGCAGAGCGCATCAATACCGATCCTGAGTTCAATGTGTTGAGCTACCTGTCTTCACACGATACACAACTGTTTTGGTCGGCACGCAGCCGCAGCTTTGATGACCAAGCACGTGCGGCAAATGCTCTGATGCTGGCTCCGGGTGCAGTACAGATCTATTACGGTGATGAGATAGCTCGTGATTTTGGCATTACTGGTTCAGACGCCCACCAAGGCACACGCTCAGATATGCCATGGGATAAGATTCATGGCGAGCGTGAAGATCTGCTGCAACATTGGCAAAAATTGGGTGAATTCCGTAAACGCCACCCAGCGGTTGCTCAAGGTAAGCACATCACTCGCAATCAAGAAGGTTACTACGCGTTCGAACGCCAATACCAAGACGACAAGGTACTGATTGTTTACACCGGTGAGTAAATCACACTCTCTCCACCAGCAAGGGAAGCATAAGCTTCCCTTTTTTATTGTTCTTTTTGCCATTTAGTCTCGTCCCTCTGGTCTGATGACGCACTTTTTTCTTTTTCGGCTTAATTCACACTTTGCGTTAATTACACATTGAGGTAAGGTCAAGGATTACTCGATAAGCCGATAAAACATCGGCATAAACATACACAAAGCAATCACAATGAATTAGGTATAAGTCAGCATGCAGTTCTCAAAGTTTGGTGAAAAATTTAATCAGTATTCAGGTATTACGCAGTTAATGGACGATTTGAATGATGGTCTGCGCACACCAGGTGCCATCATGCTCGGTGGAGGTAATCCTGCCGCCATTCCTGCCATGCTCGATTACTTTCACCAAGCCAGTGAGGAAATGCTCGCCAGTGGGGAGCTCGTCGCCGCCCTCGCCAACTACGATGGCCCGCAGGGTAAAGACGCGTTCGTCAAAGCGCTAGCTCAGTTATTCCGTGAAACTTACGGCTGGGATATTTCCGAAAAGAACATCAGCCTAACTAACGGCAGCCAAAGTGGCTTCTTCTACTTGTTCAACTTGTTGGCAGGTAAACAGCCAGATGGTTCGCATAAGAAAGTGCTACTACCTATCGCACCTGAGTACATCGGTTATGGTGATGCAGGCATTGATGAAGATATCTTTATCTCTTACCACCCAGAAATCGAGCTGTTAGATAACGGTCTGTTTAAATACCACGTCGATTTTGAGCAACTAACCGTCGACGACTCTGTTGCGGCAATCTGCGCGTCTCGTCCAACCAACCCAACGGGTAATGTACTGACAGACGAAGAAGTACGTAAACTGGACAAGCTAGCACGTGAGAACAACATCCCGCTGATCATCGATAACGCCTACGGTCTACCTTTCCCGAACATCATCTTTGAAGATGTCGAACCGTTCTGGAATGAAAACACCATCCTATGCATGAGCCTATCTAAACTTGGCTTGCCAGGTGTGCGTTGTGGCATTGTGATTGCGAGTGAAGAAATCACTCAAGCGTTAACCAATATGAACGGCATCATCAGCCTAGCGCCGGGCAGTGTTGGTCCAGCGCTGGCAAACCATATCATTGGCAAAGGTGATCTGCTTAAACTGAGTTCAGAGGTGATTAAGCCGTTCTACAAGCAAAAATCACAACGTGCGGTTGAACTGCTCCAACAAGCAATTACCGATGAGCGATTCCGCATCCACAAGCCGGAAGGCGCTATCTTCTTGTGGTTATGGTTTGATGAACTGCCAATCACAACAATGGAACTGTACCAACGCTTGAAAGCGCGTGGCGTATTGATTGTCCCTGGTGAATATTTCTTTATTGGTCAGCAAGACGAGTGGGATCACGCGCACCAATGCCTGCGTATGAACTACGTTCAAGATGATGAGATGATGCAAAAAGGCATTGCGATTATCGCTGAAGAAGTGGAAAAGGCTTACCGCGAAGGTAAATAGATGGATTGAACTCAGCCGTTCTTCTCTTTGAAATTACGGCTTTAAAATAGCGGATTTGAAAACCCCAAACTAAAAAGAGCGCCCATATGGCGCTCTTTCTCATTCTATAACTGGGTGGTTAACTGATTAGTTGTTCTCAATCAGGTTGTTACCACCGATAGCAATCTTACGTGGTTGCATGGCTTCAGGGATTTCACGAACTAAATCGATATGAAGCAGACCGTTTTCCATTGATGCACCCACGACTTTTACGTAATCCGCTAGCTGGAATTTACGTTCAAAATCACGTTCTGCAATACCTTGGTAAACGTAGTTTTTGCCTTCTTCGGCTTTACGTTCGCCCTTCACAATCAACATGTTTTCGTTTTGAGTCAGATCGAGCTGTTCTTCAGCAAAGCCAGCAACGGCCATAGTAATACGGTAGTTGTGCTCGTCTTTTTGCTCAATGTTGTATGGAGGGTAACCGCCAGAAGTATTTTTCGCTGTATTCGCTTCCATCAGGTTTAGCAGACGATCAAAGCCAATTGCATTACGGTATAGTGGTGAGAAATCTACATTACGCATAAATCTATCCTCTTAATTAAGCAATAGTCTTAGTTCAGATGAGTTCAATCCTACTGGCGTGTTTATGCAAAAACCAACGCCGAACTAAGAGATTCTTATCATTCCACTGGCCTTGGTTTGGCTCGGAGACATGATATTGAATCTAAAGGTTTAAGTTGTGTGCTAAAACGCCATATCCTCTTCTGAGCGATCTCGTTTTAGCGATTTCAGAGGGCTGGTCTTCTAGTCTCTAGCAAGCCAGTCACCCTCTTCATAACTAGATATAAGGTCGTCAAAAATGACTTTCAAGGGAAAAAACAAAAAATTTTTAAAGCATCCACTATCCCCTTGAACAGCTTAGTTCCTCATCACTTCGCGATCAGTGATAAAAAGCCCGCCGTTCTGGAGGGCTCAATCTACACTTTACTTGCGGGAGGATTTACGCGCTTTTACAACGCCCTTTTCTGCCGCCTTTTCCTGCTTTAGTTTGCGCTTTTCTTTTAGACTCAACTGCGGTTGTTTCTTTTCTTTCTTACTCATGACTTCACCTCTATTTATTGGCACAACAGACAACCACACAGCATTTTCTGAGCTGGTGGTTGCGATTGATGAACAATTTCAGTAATCACAAAGCAGCGTCGCTGATTAAAAATTTCCACTTCGAGCGCATCATTTTTAGCTCGACCTAATAGTCGAGACCCCAAATAAGAATCGACCGCGAGCATACCTGTCATGGGTTGCCCCTTGCGCGAGCTGACCAATGTCATGCGATATTGATAGGCGCGTTCAACATCCACTAAGCGAACCGTGTCCCCAACCGCAATACGAGTTCGGTTACGGCAATGGGCTTGTTGCTCGCAGGTTTCAAATAGCGATAACAACCTTAGTGGTGATTGATAGGTTAAAAAGCGACTGGTTAACCACCAAGTTCGCAGCGCCAAGCAGTACGCTGAGAACCAGCGTTCAAACATGATTATTTCCTTCTTAATGCCTTGTCTTACAAATAAATTCAGTGCATTGAACCGGAAGTGCATCACTTCCGGCTTAGTTCAGGAAAGTCATCACCATTTTCTTAGTCTCCTTATTCATCAGCTCTTCAGCACTATAGCGAGCAGAAAAAAGAAAGCAAAAACGCTCAAGCGAACAAAATGGCGAGAAAAAAAGAAAACAGAAATAAAATGGCAGGCTTGATCGGGTTGTTGGCAGTTAGTACCAGAAAAACATCCGCTTTAGCAGAAAGTGGCGATTTTAGCTGGTGGTTGACCCGTCCTGATATGGGTTGACACTTTTTAACTAAAACGCTCGATGTACTTCATCGGGCGTTTTGTATTTT
>NZ_JAWOVC010000034.1:0-21944 GCF_033339735.1 Vibrio sp. 2033 | reverse complement strand
TTTGAAGCCGAAGCTTCTAATTGGATTATCATCAACGAGTGCCCACACAGATTGATAGGTCTATATTGTTAAAGAGCTTGCTTCGTAAGCTTTGCTATCGAAGCGGAGGCGTATTCTAAGGAATTAATTTTCAGTGTCAAACACTTTTTTAAATTAATTTTTAGAAGTTTTCTTTCGCCTTCTTGCCAACCGCTTTTGCGTTTCCGCTTTGCCCTGACAACGGAGGCGCATTATAGGGAGATGATTTTTCTTAGCAACCCCTTTTCAGAAAAAAATTCAAAAAAAAGCGTCGAATGATTAAATCTCACTCAAACGCTTATTTTTAGCACTCAGTTGTTAACTTCAAGTAGCAAATAGGCAATCAATATGTGTCTATCCAAGACTCTTCAAAGCCTGTGATATCGAGACTCAGTGATTGCGCCGCTTCGATTTGCTCGATAGCCTCTAGTTCTTTATTTACACTGCTCATCGTTAATGTGTTGTTGTCTAGCTCAAACACTTGGCGTTGCGTGGTGTAATAGAACTTAAGCGTAGTGAGCGCTTTTACATCGTCATTGCTCGCGGCTGCTTTAATGCTTTTTAGTTTACGAAAGATTTTGTTGTGCAGTTGCTTGAGTTTCCAAACGTACAGCACTTCTTCCATGTATGGTCGAGTTTTAATGTGATTCAATAAAGAGAGGGAAGTTGCAACTGCGAGAACGACACCAATCAAATTCCAATGGAAATTGCCCGTTGATTGTTCTGGTACGACTTCAGTGTTGCCAAACAAAACAATCAACAAGGTACTAAAGGCAAGAGAGGAGATGGCGAGCAACGCAACAAAACCGCCAATCACAAGGTTTACTTTCTTTTTATAAATGTCTTTATTTATCTGTTTGATTTCCATATACCGCTCCTAACAGGTTACCTCTATTTTAACCAGCGCACTCCGCACGACAATCGAAGCTTTGTAAGTAAGTTCACATTTGCTATTAAACTCGCATCCCTTCCCTGCTTGGGTATATACTTCCGCGCATTCACTCTTCCTATATAGAGGCTAAATTCATGCGCTCTTTTGTTTTACGAGCTCGCGCGGCGCCAACCACCAGCAAAGCACTGTTAGAAGGTGTTGGTAATGAAGCGCATACAGAGATTCTTGCTCATACCATGATGAACACTATGTTCGTTGCTCAATCACACCGTGAAGATGTGGTTGTTCACTTGGTTTTGGAAAGCACAAAAGACTTCTCACGCACCATTACTATTCGCTCCAACGACATCACCAACATTGGCGGCTTCCATGAGTCAACCTTGATTGCAGCAGTGGCTCGCGCTTTGGATGCTTCGGTTGGTATGGGTAAAGAGCAACTTCGTGAAGTCGAACCTGGTATTACCGTTCGTACAGTGAGCTTTGAACGCCTAGTACAAGAGCTGGCAGAAGATCACCAACTATATATGTTGGATAAGAAAGGCGAATTTGTTCGTGATGCAGAAATTGGTGAAAATCCATGTTTCTTGCTAACTGACCATATACCGATGCCGAAAAAGTCTTTTAACAGCTTAAAGCGCCTTGGCACAGAGAAGATCAGCTTAGGTCCTAAGATGCTTTTCGCTTCTCAGTGTGTGGTATTGATCCACAATGAGTTGGACATACGCGAATTCTAGTTATTCACGCACACGTTGCTAGACAATGAAAGAGGACTCCATTGAGTCCTCTTTTTTGTTTCTATAGGGATGCTAAGTTTACTTACCACCAATGCTCAAACGAGCAAAACGAACGTCTGGCGAGAAGAAAGTTCGGCTATCGTTAATTAACTGAGTATCACCCACTGCCTCAACTTCTTGCAGCATCTTGTAGAAGTTACCCGCTACCGTGATCCCACGAACTGGTTGAACGCGCTCTCCATCACGGCACAAGAAGCCACTCGCACCAAATGAGAAATCACCACTCACTGCATCCGCACCAGAATGGACACCTTGAAGCTCGACTAACTCTAGGTACTCTCCCGCTTTTACTTCTGATGCACTGCTGTTGCCTGTCGCAATCACTTTGTGATTCGCTGATACGTCTAAGCTCGATTTTGCACCGCGAGCGGCACTTGCCGTCGACACTGCACCCAAATAATTCGCTGTTTGGCTATTGTGCAATAGCGTATTCAGTTGGCCATTAGCAATCATCACATTGTCTTGAGTAGCAAAGCCTTCACTATCAAAACTTGCGATTGCCATACCATTTGGCATGTAAGCCGTATCAGTAAAGGTAATTAAATCACTCGCAACACGTTGACCAAGCTTATCACCCAGTGGCGTAATGCCTTTCATCGCGCTTACGCCAGAGAAAGCACTGCCGAAAGCACCGAATAAACTTGCCAGCGCATTGATGTGGAAAATAGCGGGGTAGTTACCCGTCGCAACCGGTACACCTTCAAGAAGATCACGAGCAAGCTTGTAACCGCCTTCTATACAATAAGCTGGAGCCAACTCATCAAAACGGCGACCTAGCGACATTCTTCCCGCCATCGACTGTTTGCCGTCTTTTTCAAACAAGGTATACGCGTAACAAGTGAACGATCGCTCGAAATGTTGACATAACGTACCTTGAGTATTCGCGATGATGAGCTGAGTTTCACCGTCACTGTAACCATTGTATGGTGCGCTAGAAGCGTGAGGCAGAGCCACTACGCCTTGCTCAAGTGCGAGAGACAGTTCAATTTTTTCATCAACCGAAGTTGTGTCTTCTTGAGCAATCTCAGCCACGTCAGTCGTGATTTGGCTGTTCACACAACTAATGGTCTGATGTTCATCTTGCTTGGAAAAACGAGCGCTTTGCAGTGCATTAGTCAGCATCAAATCTAAGCTTGGTTGTTCTAACGACTCAGAATAGCTCGTTGCAACACGCGCATCTTTCACAACACGAACACCCAGCACTTGGCTTGAGCTTACTTTGTACTCATCCAGCTTTCCTTGGTTCGCTTTCAGAGAAAAGCTGCTGTTGCGGTTTACAATGACGTCCGCTTCTGCACCTTGGCGTTTTGCTTCTGATAGGACGTAATCAACCGCATTAAGAAGTTGTTGTTCTTGGCTCATTAGTTACCGCCTCCTACCAGAATGTTATCGACTTTCAGTGTTGGCTGACCGACTGTTGTTGGTACTGAACCACTTACGGAACCACACATGCCCGGCGCAAGTGCCATGTCTTTGCCGACCATGCTGATTTCTTTCAACACTTTTGGACCCGTGCTGATCAGCGTTGCTGTTTTCAGAGGCTTGGTGATTTTGCCATTTTCAATGAGATAAGCTTCACGAACAGCAAAGTTAAACTCACCCGTACCCGGTTGAACCGAGCCACCGCCCATCTTCTTCGCATAGATACCACGCTCGATGCCTGCCAGCATGTCATCAAGTGAATGCTCGCCCTCTTCGATAAAGGTATTACGCATACGCGAGGTTGGTGCGAACTTGTAGTTTTGACGACGACCAGAACCCGTAGGTTCGTAACCTGTCTTCATGCCACCCATTTTATCGACCATAAAGCTGGTTAGCTTACCGTCTTTGATCAATTGGGTACGCTGAGTCTTCATGCCTTCGTCATCAACATGAATCGAGCCCCATTCGTTGGTCATGGTGCCATCATCGACTGCATTCACCGCGGTGTGAGCAACCATTTCGCCCATCTTGTCGTGGAATACTGATGCTTTCTTCGCAACTGAAGTGGTTTCTAGCAAGTGACCACATGCTTCATGGAAGATAACGCCGCCAAAGCCGTTACCAATCACCACCGGCATTTCACCCGATGGACAAGCATCCGCGCCAAGTTTTACTAACGCTTGCTGCGCGATAGTTTGACCTAGCTCTTTGGCATCAAGCTGTTCACTGAATTCCCAACCAGCAAGAGCGCCAGGACCTTCCATACCAGAAGACTGCTCATTACCTTTTTGCGCGACAGTGTTACCAGCAACACGAATGTAGTGGCGAGTATCGTCAACGTGTAGACCTTCTGAGTTGAAGATAGACACTTGTTGCTCGCGCTGAAGAACGCTGCCAATAAACTGGCTGATATGCTCACTCTCAGCACGTGCGGCTTGGTCAACTTTCAATAGAAACGCGATTTTTGAATCTAGGTTAGCATCCTTACTTAGCGGCATGCGGCAACCATGTTGGATTGGGTAGCGGTTCAAATTCAAAGAACCCGCTGACGCGATTTGCTCACGCTTGTCTTTTGCAGCAAGCAGCGAGGTTACGCGCTTTAGTTCGGCTTCATCTGTGCTGTTGGTGTAACCGTAAAGCACCTTATGACCGAAAAAAAGACGAATACCGATACCAAAATCGATACCCGAGTTAACCTTATCCACTTCACCAGATGCGATCTGGACAGTGTTGGTTTGGTGATGTTCAACGAATAGTTCAGCGAAATCAGCCCCCAAAAAGAGAGCATGATCGATCACTGACTTCGCTGTTACAGAATTAAGCATGAAGTCTCCTTGCTCGATGATCGTCTTAGCCTTCCTAATTAACTGTGAAAAAGTTCAACAAAGTTAAATTGGCAACACGTTAAATTTTAACAGTTTTTTAACCTTGTTTTGTGCTAATCCTTGCTTAACGAGACCACGATTATTTATTAAATATTCCAGGTTCTGCTCATTCACCAGAGCGTTGCACTAGTAAATTCCACCCAGCAAACCATTTAGGTGCTTACTTTATCACTCACCTCGCATAATTGAATACTCATTATAATTACGCTCAAAAAACGTATCCCTTCCGCAATGGTCCTGCTATCATCCGAACGAAATAGTCGGGGGGCCACACGACAAGTGTTGGCTGAGATCGAAATTCGAGACCCGTTGAACCTGATTCAGTTAGCACTGACGTAGGGAACTATGCACACTTTGCCTTTCGTCGCCCCTCTTAGGTAAGCGATAGCGATCGAAAAATCGATCTATCTGCAACGGTCAAAGTCAGTTCCTATACGTCTTGTAGTAGGAGCGACCATGACGCAGCAATCACAACCTCATTCACATCAAACGCCAGCCTTGCCTACCCCTGTTGTCTTAACCATCGCAGGCTCCGACAGCGGCGGCGGCGCAGGCATCCAAGCCGATATCAAAGCGATGTCCGCAACTGGCAGCTTTGCCTGCTCAGTGATTACCGCCATCACCTCACAAAACACGCAAGGCGTTTCTGCGATTTTCCCTATTCCTCTTGATCACGTTGAAACCCAACTCGATGCAGTGTTTACCGATCTCAATATTGTGGCGGTAAAAGTCGGCATGCTGGCGGATTCGAACATCATTAAAGTCGTTGCTAACAAGATTAAGCAATACCAACCTAAACATCTTGTGATTGATCCCGTCATGGTCGCCACCAGCGGCGATTTGCTACTTGAGCAATCAGCAATCAGCACATTAAAAGAAGAACTAATTCCACTGGCAGACATCATCACTCCTAACCTGCCAGAAGGTGCAGCATTGACGGGTAAGCCAGTGCCTCAATCAGAATCTGAAATGAACGATATGATTACCGACCTTCGTGCACTTGGTGCCAAAGCTATTCTGCTCAAAGGCGGTCATCTTGAAGAAAATGAAAACAGCAACGATCTGCTGATCATGCAAGACTGTGCCGAGTTAATCAGCGCCAAGCGTTTTCCGACCAAAAACACACACGGTACGGGCTGTACACTGTCTTCCGCCATTGCGTCTTACCTTAGCCAAGGCAACAACCTACACAAAGCGGTGCACCTTGGTAAGCAGTACATCAGCCAAGCTATCGCACACGCTGATGAATTGGATGTCGGTAAAGGTCACGGCCCTGTGAATCACTTCTTTGCGGGTCATACCTATGTTCGCTAACGCGATTGGCATTCAGCTTTCCGATGCTAGCCTGCGATACAAAGATAGCCAAACACCGACTTTAGCAGGAATGAACATGACCATTCCCGTCGGTAAATGGACGGTATTACTCGGACGAAGTGGCTGCGGGAAAACCACAATATTGCGTTACTTAGCTGGCCTACTGGATGACCAAGTTGACTGGCATGGCGAACTCATCACAACCGATGGCGCTGCACTGCATGACCGTATCGCTTACATGGCTCAACAGGATTTATTGCTACCGTGGTTGAATGTGTTAGACAACGTCTGCCTCAGTTCTCGATTTTCTCAAGAGCAAGCACCAGAGCAAAATAGACAACGTGCACTGACTTTACTCAGCCAAGTGGGACTCGCCGATTACGCGGATGCTAAGCCAGCTCAGCTCTCTGGCGGTATGAGACAGCGTGTTGCCCTTGCTCGTACTCTGATGCAAGACAAGCCTCTGGTTCTGATGGATGAGCCCTTCTCTGCGCTGGACGCGGTTACTCGCCATAAGTTGCAAACCTTGTCTGCCGAATTATTGAAAGATAAGACGGTTGTTCTGATTACCCACGACCCACAAGAAGCGGTGCGATTAGCTCATCAACTCTATGTATTGCAAGGCTCACCTGCGCAAGCTCAGCACTTGGTTGTTCCGGGTTCTACGCCTCCACGAGTTCTCGATGGAGAATGCGCGGCGCTACAACAAGCGATTTTGGACCAATTGGAGAAAGACTATGAGTGATATGACTCAGTACAACTCCGTTTCGGCACGTATTGGTAAAAAAGAAAGCGTGACACATCCGGCTCTGCGCTTGGTCATCAGCACTGCGGTGATCTTGGGATTGTGGCAGTTGGTCGTGGTGATATTCGATATGCCAAGCTTCATCTTACCTTCACCAATTGAAGTGCTGGATAGATTGGTCACTCGTTACGATGTCCTGCTCAAACATACTTGGGTTACCGCGCAAGAGATTTTACTTGGCTTGGCGCTTGGATTATCAATGGGTTTGCTGTTCGCATTGCAAATGCTGATGTTCGAGCCGCTCAAGCGTTGGTTACTGCCCATTCTGATTGCTAGCCAAGCGATCCCTGTGTTCGCCATCGCGCCAGTGCTCATGCTTTGGCTTGGTTACGGCATTGCATCGAAAGTTGTCATGGCGGCGATCATCATCTTTTTCCCCGTCACGACATGTTGCTATGACGGTTTGCGCAATACACCAACAGGTTACCTCGATCTTGCCAAGACCATGGGCGCGTCGAAATGGCAGCTACTTCGTCATATTCAATTGCCAGCCGCACTACCAACTTTAGCTTCAGGTATTCGTGTTGCCGTCGTTATTGCGCCAATTGGAGCAGTGGTCGGTGAGTGGGTAGGTTCAAGTGAAGGCTTGGGTTATCTGATGCTCCAAGCTAACGCTCGAATGATCATTGATGAGATGTTTGCAGCGCTGTTTATCCTCGCCGTGCTGTCTATCTCACTCTACTTCATCACCGATAAATTATTGAAAAAAGCCATCCCTTGGGAAAGCAAGTAATTGCCGAAAATAACCAAAGGAAATTGGGAAAGAAAAGGAAGAACCCCGTGAATAAAAACAAACTTATGAGCGCTGCTGCTCTACTCGCTTCAGTGGTATCAACCAACGTGCTTGCCGCTGAAAAAGAGATGACACTGATGTTGGATTGGTTCGTCAATCCAAACCATGGTCCTATCGTGATTGCCAAAGAGCGCGGTTACTTCAAAGAACAAGGTTTGAAGGTCAACATTCAAGAGCCGGCAGATCCAAGCACGCCACCTAAGTTGGTCGCGGCGGGTAAAGTCGACATGGCGATTTCTTACCAACCAAGCCTAACTATCGATGTCGCGGCGGGTTTGCCACTAATCCGCTCTGCGACTTTGATTGCTACGCCACTCAACACGTTGATGGTGCTGGATAACGGTAAGAATGAAAACCTTGGCGACTTGAAAGGCAAGAAGATCGGTATTGCGATCGCAGGCAACGAAGAAGCGACAATCGGCACCATGCTAGCGCAAGAAAACGTGAAGTTTTCTGACGTACAAATCATCAACGTAGGTTGGGCGCTGTCTTCGTCTCTTGCGTCTGGCAAGGTGGATGCGATTTGGGGCGGTCTACGTAACTTCGAAACCAACCAACTGGCACTAGAAGGTTATAAAGCTAAGGCCTTCTTCCCTGAAGAACACGGCGTGCCAGCGTATGACGAGTTAGTCTTCGTAGCCAATGCAAAAAACTACGACAAAGAAGCCATCAAGGCATTCAACAAAGCACTAGAGCAAGCGACCACTTACATCGTTAACCATCCAAAAGAGTCGTGGAAAGAGTTCGTGGCTTATTCACCAGACACGCTCAACAACGAGCTTAACCAACGCGCTTGGAACGACACGCTAACTCGTTTCGCTCTTCGTCCATCTGCAGTAGATCTGAAACGCTACGATGATTATGCCGAATTCATGTATTCACAAAAAATCATCGAAACACTACCAAAAGCGAAAGATTACGTGCCGAGCTTTGACTAATGCTACTGACCTTAGGGTCCAAGCCTAGGGTCGTTTGATAACGAGATACACATAATGAAATATCAAGATTTGATCGACGCTTGCCGCCAAGATTGGCAAGAATACACTGAGCATGCTTTCGTGCAGCAATTGGCACAAGGCACTCTGGCTCAGCCTTGTTTTCTGCATTACCTAAAGCAGGATTTTCTTTTCCTAAAACAGTACGCACGAGCTTACGCATTAGCGATCTACAAAGCACGTACTTTGGATGACATGCGCCGTGCCCTACCAAGCGTACATGCATTGCTAGATTCTGAAATCGCCCACCACGTGACTTACTGTGAGCAATGGGGGTTGACAGAATCCGACTTAGAAAACGAGCCAGAAGACTTCGGCACGGTAGCTTATACCCGTTACGTATTAGATGCTGGCATGACCGGCGATCTTGTTGATCTATACGCGGCACTAGCGCCATGCTCCATCGGTTATGCCGTAATCGGTAAGATGCTGATTGAAGATGAGAACACGGTAATCGAAGGCAACCCATACGCAAGTTGGATCAACCTCTACGGTGGTGAAGAGTTCCAATCTGGTGTCGCAAAAGGTGCAGAACACTTTAATCAGTTATTGGCGGAAATCGATATCAATAGCCAGCGTGGTCAAAACCTGATTCAGGTATTCAAAACCGCAACGCGTATGGAAGTAGCATTCTGGCAACAAGGTCTGAACGCTCAGCAAGATTAATCGGAGAGTCTCATGTTAATTGAACAAATCACCCAAGCATTAACCGCAGTACGCCAGCAAAAGCCATTAGTCGTCAACATCACTAACTACGTGGTGATGAACAACACAGCAAACGCACTATTGGCCATCGGCGCTTCTCCAATCATGGCGCACTCCAAACAGGAAATGGCAGAGATGATGTCGTTCGCTGGCGCACTGGTTATCAACATCGGTACCCTAGACAGCATTTGGACACCGCGCATGAGCTATGCCGTAGAGCAAGCCAATGCCAATGATAAAATCGTTATACTCGACCCTGTCGGTTGTGGAGCAAGCTCACTACGTACCGAGACATCACGTGAAATCGCACGCCTTGCAAACAAGCTGATCATCCGTGGTAACGCCTCAGAAATCATTGCTCTTGCCGGCGAGCAAGCACAAAGCAAAGGCGTCGATGCGTTAGACAGCAGCGACACAGCACTTGGCGCTGCCAACTTCTTAGTCACAGAGTATGATGCAAGCGTGGTGATTTCTGGCGAGACCGATTACATCGTCACGAAAGGGCAAACCGTGCAACTGAACAATGGTCACGAGATGATGCCATACGTAACAGGAATGGGCTGTACGCTCACGGCACTAACGGGCGCTTTTGCTGCCGTTGGTGATGACACTGGTCTCGCAGCAGCAGCGGTACTAGGTGTTGTTGGCGAGATTGCAGCGGAACAAGCTCGCGGCCCAGGTAGCCTGCAAATGAACCTGTTGGATGAACTTTACCAGTTGGATGAAGAAACATTGGCGAAGCGCCTCAAACTGCACGTGCAATAAGCTTTTATCTCTTTTAACACTAGCCTCTCAATCCTCTTTCAATGAGAGGCTTAAAGGAAACCCAATGAACGCCTATCGTTTATATTTGGTCACCGATGACCAACAAGATTTAGCCACACTAAAGCGTGTTGTGAGAAAAGCCGTGGAAGGTGGCGTGACCATGGTTCAAGTCCGCGAAAAACACGGTGATGTGCGTGCATTTATTGAACGAGCTCAAGCCGTGAAGACGATCCTTGAAGGAACTGGCGTCCCGTTAATCATCAATGATCGTGTTGATGTTGCCCTTGCCGTCGATGCCGATGGTGTTCACCTCGGGCAGTCAGACATGCCAGCAGAGATCGCTCGTCAATTGATTGGCCCAAACAAGATCCTCGGCTTATCAATTGAGACTGAAGATCAGCTGGCAGAAGCAGACTCTCTGCCGATTGATTACATCGGCTTGAGTGCCATCTTCGCTACGCCAACCAAAACCAACACCAAAAAACACTGGGGTATAGAAGGTTTAAAAATGGCGCTGAACACCACGTCCTTACCAATCGTCGCTATTGGTGGCATCAACGAAACCAACATTCCTGTTCTGAGTGCGACAGGTGTACATGGTTTGGCTTTGGTTTCTGCCATTTGTCATGCAGAAAACCCAACCAAAGCAGCAGAGTACTTACTTTCTCTGATGGATTAAGACCCCAACGCTTAAGGATGAGCGCCTTTACCCTCCGGATAAATGTCATCAATTCATCACTCAACCTTCATTCTCTCGTCAAATTGACAAAGCGTTGATAAGTTTTTCACGCCAGATAACGTAAGATAAGCCCCTTATTTTCACGTGGTTTAATAACTCTCAATAAAAACAAAACGCTCTCAATGAAAACCAAAAAATATGGATTGATGATGCTCGCCTTGTTTGTTCTTGGCATCATCCCAATGTCTCTGTTTGGCTCTTATCACGATCTCACCTCACAGGTGCCTGAAAGTCTGGGTATTACTTTTACTTTGCTCACAGATTCTGCTGGTAGCAAAGGCTTTTTAATTACGTTAACGCTACTACTGCTTTCTTTATTTCGCTTTAAACCAAGTCGCATTGAGTGGATGCAAAAACTCTCAATGTTAGGGTTGTTACTTGTGATTGGCTTTGCCAGCAAAACGGGGCTAAAACTGATGACAGAAAGCCCGCGCCCATACACGGAATTGCTCGCAGCAGAACAATTGATTGAAACACCAGAAACGTTTTATCAGTTGGATACAAAGCAGCAAGCCAACGTAATTAACCAGATTTCTGAACACGTCAGTGATTGGCGAACGCGCCATTGGCAAGGCGAGAAAGACTATTCTTTCCCATCCGGCCATACGATTTTCGTTTCGATTTGTTTGGCTTTCTTTGGTGGTTTGTTCTTACAGAACAAGTGCTATATCTCTGCACTGTCATTGTGGATGTGGGGAATGAGCGTCGCATATAGCCGCTTATGGCTGGGCATGCATCGCCCTGAAGATTTAATAGGCTCGGTCTTGTTTGTCGCGATTGTATTTACTTTACTCCCGACATTTCAGATTAAGAAACAGATGCCGTTTGTTTCTCTCGCTTCGCGCTAATGTGAACGATGACTAGATAAAAAGAAGCCAGCGATTCGCTGGCTTCTTGCTTTCAATCGCTACTTTTTTCTAGCCATTTCTTGGTGGTTCAAACGCTGTTAGTTCTAATTCTGGGCCAGTGTATTTTTCAATACGAACCAGTGCCGAGTTCGCCGCACAGCCGTTTGCAAGTCGAGAGGTCGGAATATCCAACGTTAACACGTTACAACCGCCGTTCTTACAAATGCCGGTTTTAGGATCCAAATCCGGCCAACCGCCTTCATGAATACACACTGAACCTTGCTTGATTCGGTCAGTCACTTCTGCACCAACCAATACTTGGCCACGGTTGTTAAACGCACGAACTAGATCGCCCGTTTTAATACCACGCGCTTTCGCATCTTCAGGGTGAATCCAAATAGGTTCACGGTTTGCAATTGCGTACTCTTCGCGAATCTTCGCGTAGTTGAATTGGCTGTGTAGACGATGCGCTGCGTGCGCGGTCATTAGCTGCAACTCGCCATCTTTCGCAGTACCCGTGTACTCGGTTGGTGCCATCCACGTTGGATGTGGAGGACAGTCTTCCAACTGATAACCTTCAATGGTTTTCGAGAAGATTTCGATCTTACCACTTGGTGTACCGAGTGGATTCATGATCGGGTCTTCACGGAAATCTGCGTAACGAACAAACTGTGCGTTCTTCTCGTTCCACTTCATCTCGATCAGTTGGTTATCTTCCCAGAACTTGCTGAAGTTCGGCATTGCTACGCGAGAGCCACGGCCACCTTGTTGCGCCGCCTTGTAGAAGCCGTACAGCCATTCCATTTCGGTTTTGCCTTCGGTGTATACGTCACGGCCACCCGGAGCTAGCATCTCTGCCATGTCCGCGAATACATCGAAGTCATTACGCGCTTCACCTTGCGGCTCAACCACTTGCTTCATTGGCACCAAGTGTTGGTTACTGTAGTCACCCGTCATCGTTAAGTCGTTACGCTCGAACGATGTAGTGATTGGCAGAACGATGTCCGCATGCTTCGCAGCCGCCGTCCAGTAAGGCTCTGAAATCACGATCAGCTCAGGCTTTTGCCACGCTTTAATCAAGCGGTTGGTGTCTTGGTGGTGAGTAAAGTTCGCACCGCCAGCCCACCAAATCATCTTAATGTCCGGGAACGTCAGTTCATGACCGTTGTGATGGTAGGATTGACCTGGGTTTTCCAACGCCTCAACAATACGTGCCACAGGGAAGCTTTGCACTGCGCCAGACACCGCCCAGTCGTTCCCCGCAGAAGAGCCGCCACCCAGCGATGCCGAAATCGCAGGAAGTACTCCAGCATCACGAGCAGGGTTACCACCGTTTGAGTAGTGGTAAGAGAAACCAAAACCACCGCCCGGTAAACCGATTTGACCCAACATCGTTGCCAGTGTAACCAGCATCCAGTGACGCTGCTCACCGTATTGTTGGCGCTGCATGCCCCAACCCGCCATCAGCATGGTGCGGTTTTTACTGAAGATGTCAGCCAGTAGCTCAAGTTGCTTCGCAGGTACGCCACAGATTTGTGATGCCCATTCTGCTGATTTTTCTACGCCGTCTTCTTCGCCCATCAGGTACGCTTCAAACTTGTCGTAACCTGCGGTGTATTTATCGAGGAAGGCTTTATCGTGCTTACCTTGTTTCACTAAGGTGTGTGCGATACCCATCATCATTGCCACGTCGGTCATTGGGTGAGGAGCAATCCACTCCGCATTCTCGCCAAAGAATTCAATGGTTTCAGAACGAATAGGGTCAATCGCAATGACCGTCTTGCCTGATTTTTTCAATTGATGGAAGAACTCAAGACCAGCACAGTCTGTTGAGCTCCACGCGATTTTTAGAGTGTTGATCGGGTTTAAGCCCCAAAGCACAACCACATCGCTGTGCTCTAGTACCACTGGGTACGTGGTTTGCTGCTCGTACACTTCGATAGAGCCCACAACGTGCGGCATGATGACCTGCGCAGCACCCGTTGAGTAGTCACCCAAGTGGCCTGAATAGCCGCCCGCCATGCTCATGTAACGTTGCAGCAAGGTTTGTGCTTTGTGCAGCACGCCACTTGAGCGCCAGCCGTAAGAGCCTGCAAACACAGAAGCCGGGCCATATTCTTTGCGAATTCGCATGTGTTGTTCGTGGATCAGCTTGTAAGCCTCATCCCAAGACACACGCGCAAACTCATCACTACCGCGCACACCTTCTGGCGACGATGGGTTTGCCAAGTAACCTTTGCGAACCATTGGGTACTTAACACGCGCTTTAGTGTGCACTTGGTCAGGACCGGTGCTTTGTAGGCTGTTTGGTACCGTTTGTGGCAATGCATTCGTGGTTGAAACCAGCTTACCGTCTTGCACTTCACACAGCATTGGGCCCATGCGGCCCGCCGTTAGAATGCCTTTGCCGCGAGCATTAGAAGACGCAACAGACATAGGTGCAAATGAAGTGAATGCCATTGCACCAGCCGCCATACCAGTGCCTTTTAGAAATCCGCGACGGGTCATATTAGTCATAATCTTATCCTTCTATTTATCGTTAGTGACCAACCACATCTTTCGCGTGGTGCTGGAAGAACTTGGTTAGAATTTCTAGGTTCTCGGCTGAAATATCAGTTCGATCACCCATACTTTTCGCTACCGGTCCCCATGCATTCACTGTGAAGTGATTTGAAGGAATTTTCGCGTGACAAGTTGCACAGTAAACGTTGTCCAACTCTTCTGCGTATGACCATACGGGTTCAAGCGTGTCAACAACTGGAGAATCAATAGCGCCAGTTAGAGAAACCGCGCGCCATTCGTTGCCGTAAACATCTGCCTCAAATTCACCAGTTTCAAGCGCTTGTTGGCCTTGCTCTGTTAGCGTTGCTACGATGGCACGTTGACCTTCTCCCATGTAAAGCACTTGCTCTGCGCCTTTCATTTGGAATGCGTTCAACTTAACAGTGCGGTTGTCGCCTTCAGAGCTGATTACTTCCAACTTCGTCGTTGGGTTAATTTTACCCATCTCACCCATTGCGATTTCAGTCACAGGGTAAACGACTTTGGCACCAGGTGATGTTTTTGTGGTGAAGCTCATCAACGTTTCAAATGCCTTGCTGTCTAGCTCTGCTTCTGGTGCAAAGTGCGCCACACCTTTATGACAATCGATACACGTTTGATCGTTTGCTTTCGCGTAAGCGTGCATCTTCGCCGCATCACGTGATTGCTCAAACTCTTCCATTGCATCGAAATCATGACACGAACGACACGTCGCTGAATCGTTTTCACGGAACTGAGCCCATACCGTTTCAGCCATATCTTTACAATGTGCTTCGTATTTCTCTGGCGTGTCGATCTTGCCTGTCACAAATTCGTGGTAAATGTCTTTCGACGCACGAATTTTGGTGATCAGGTAATCCATTGGTTCTTGAGGAATATGACAGTCAGAACATTCCGCGCGAATGCCTTTCGCATTACTGAAGTGCACTGAGCCTTGGTACTCTTTGTAAGGGGTTTCCATAGAGTGGCACGAGAGACAAAATTCAGTATCTGAGGTGTAATGCATTACTGCCGCACTCCCCCCCAAAGTTAACCAGCCCACACCAATGCCGGCAGCAACCAGCAGTGCAACATATCGTTTTTTTATTGACATAATTAGCAACACTTCCAAATAAAATGTAATTATAGGTCGCAAATTACTACTTTATGGGTAGCCCTCTCTTGATCCACATCATTTCCGTGTTGCTCTGTATGCCTCAAGTATGAAATTTTGTTATTTGCATCTCAAAGATGAATATATGGCAATAATCCATTACCCAGCCAACTATTCACCACATAAATCACTTTTATGAATGCAACTATTTGATTAAACAGATAAGAGGATGAGAGACTGAATCTCCACATTGATGCAGTAAGGACACGCATGTCAGTTTATATCGAGACGCACAGAAGCCAATTAAGACCCATCAAAGCCAGTGACTGGGAACTCTTTCAACGATTACTCTCCGAACAAGAGGTTATTGCGCTCTGTTTCGATCGTCCCAGCGAAACAGAAATAAGAGAAAAATTTGCTTCGCGATTATTACCATGGACCCCAAATTGCCAGCATTGGCTTTGCCTTGTAATACTTGATAAGCAATCTGAACAACCCATCGGCATCACTGGCTTTGCTATTGAAAACGGTAAGGCAGAGGTAGGTTACTTACTTTTGCCGGAATTTCATGGCCAACAGTTTGGAACAGAAACTCTTCAAGCGCTTCTATACTGGGCAACCTCGACACATAACATCAACCACTTTTCCGCGACGGTCACTGAAGGCAATATTGCGTCAGAACGTGTCCTGATAAAATGTGGTTTCGAACTCATTGAGGTCATTCCAGACGCATACCAAATTGGTGGCAAACCCTACGCCGATAAAATCTACTCACTACATAAATAAGGACGTATTTTGAATAAAGTAGTCATCATTACCGGCGCAAGCCGAGGTATTGGAGCCGCAGCGGCGAAAAAGCTGGCCGAGCAAGGCTATCGCGTTTGCGTTAATTACCGCACTCAGCAAGAGGCCGCCGACCAAGTTGTGGCAGAAATACAAGCAAACGGTGGCAAAGCGATTGCCATAGCCGCAAACGTAGCCGATGAGAAGCAAGTGCTCTCCTTGTTTGATGAAACAGAACGTGAATTTGGTGCAGTGACGCACTTGGTCAACAACGTTGGCATCCTATTTACTCAATCGCCTTTGTCAGAAATTAGCTTAGAACGCTTTCAGAAAGTAATGAACACCAATGTGAATAGCTGTTTTCTCTGCTGTCGAGAAGCGGCGAGGCGATTCAGTGCAGGCGGTGCAATTGTGAATGTCTCCTCTGGAGCGTCGCGCTCAGGCGCGCCATTTGAGTATGTCGATTACGCCACATCAAAAGGCGCGATGGATACCTTAACTAAAGGGCTCTCGCTAGAGTTGGCAGAGCGCAATATTCGCGTCAATGGCGTTCGACCTGGTTTCATTTACACTGATATGCATGCCGACGGCGGAGAACCAAACCGAGTAGATAGACTCAGCCCTCAAATTCCTCTTAAACGCGGTGGCACGGTAGAAGAAGTAGCAAATGCGATCGCTTGGCTATTAAGTGACGAAGCCTCTTATGTCACAGGATCATTTATCGATATTGCAGGGGGCAGATAGAATGCAAGTCCATATCCGACAAGCGATTCCCGATGATTTAGACGGAATTTTTCAGCTTAATTTTCAAATTAATTCACTGCATTTTGCGAATGCGCCAGAAGCCTTTGTTGCGCCTTCAGAAGCTGACCGTGAATTTCTTGCACAAGCACTAGAGAACAAAGAGCGACTCTTTTTGATTGCCGAACGCGAACAGCAAATTCTCGGCTTCTTAACCGCGATGATCACCCAAAACGACACCGTCAGTTTTCTGATCAAAGACCCAATTTGTCGCGTGGGAACAATTGTTGTCGATGAAGCGCAAAAGCAGCAAGGAATCGGCCGCCAACTGCTCCAAGCCTGTGAGCAATGGGCGCGCGATGCCAATGCCACACAAGTTCGATTGGAAGTGATGGAATTCAATCAGCCAGCACAGCGCTTTTACGATAATCAAGGTTTTAAAACTAACTCACGCATTATGCTGAAACATTTGTAACGATAACGACAATTAAGCGCTTTTCACGACTAAACCCACCTAAATCGCATTTATCGATGCAATTTACCCCCCTGATTTTAGAAAAAGACGATATGATGTGCGGATAAGGAGATTCGAACATGATTTATCTTTTCGATTGGGGGAACACCTTGATGGTAGATTTCCCTCACGCACAAGGAAAAATGTGCGATTGGGAACACGTAGAAGCAGTTCCTCAAGCCAGAGAAACACTGGCAATACTTTCCCAAAATCATCCCATCTACATTGCGACCAGTGCATCTGATTCCAACATGGAAGAGGTTCAGCGTGCATTTGTTCGCGTCGACTTAGACCAATACTTAAATGGCTATTTTTGTTTTGCCAACCTCGGTATCGCTAAAAACCAACCTGAGTTTTATCTCGCCATCGCAAAACAGTTAGGGGTTAACGTGAGTGGAATAACCATGGTTGGCGATTTACCTCACAAAGATATTTACCCTGCGATGAAAGCGGGCGTAAACACAATTTGGTTTAACCCAACGGGCGCTGATGCACCAGCCGAAGCCATTCCTAACCAAATTCGTTGTTTATCTGAGCTTATCCCCTAACCGTTACTAACCTGCACTAATCAAGGAAGATGAATGCAAATCAGATCCATCAAGGTGAGCGATATCGCGCGCTTCACCGCGCTGTGGAATCGAGTGTACTCCGAAGGGGAATTTTTGATTTCTCCTGCACCCGATAACGCAACGCTTCGCAGAATCCTGCAACGTGTGGAAAACGAGTCCATCCCTCAGTTTGTCGCGTTTGACCGCCAAAAACTTATCGGTAGTGTTGAAATCTACCCAGCTGAGATGTGCGGTTACGAAAGAGGGCAACGCCTTCGCGTCGGTATTCTTGGTATTCACATCGACAAAAACTACCGAGGCAAAGGATTGGGGCGGAAACTATTGGCAGTCGCGATCGCACGTGGTTGGGAATTTGGTTACGACCAAATCGCACTCTACGTATACACAACCAACACACCAGCGATTGCTTTATATGAACGGTTTGGATTTGAACATCAGGGGGAACTTGGGGAAGTGACCTTGCCAAATGGTAAAGTCTTGATGAGTCAAAAAATGGTATTGTATAAAGCGCAAAGCCCTTCGAAAAACCCCGATTTGTAGACTCACGATAACCGTTGTTCGCAACACTTATTCGGGATTAACACCCTTGCGTCACATACCCTCGAACAATTGAATCGTTAGAGGCTTGATTCACGTAGTAGAAATAGCATGCTTCTTCTGCCAGTGTGTAACCTTGCGGCCAAATGTACACCACGCGATCAACACCCGATTTATCTAAGAACTGATAATCAGGAATAGCGACAAAATGAGCACTGTTTGGGTGCTGCTGACCGATGATGCAAAAATCACTGCCTTTGCACGGCACGTCAATTTTCGAATAACCTCTGGCTGGTAGATCGATTTCTAACAAAGCTCGAATACTATCGGCACTCGCTTCTGGCATGCCTTTGCGTGTTTTGACATGTCGGTCAATGTAGTGAACGTGCTCTTGGCCGTAAGCGTTATCAATCACTGATTGAGCATGAAAGAATTTGAGAGCCGTACCCAAAGAAGACTGAGAACTGTGCAGCATCGCAGCGTATGCTTGGCGATGAATATCGAGTAATACTGGTAAAGCAGCTAATGCGATGAAAGCCAAAGTGGTAAGCACTATGGTGATTTCCATCAGCGTAAATCCCTTTGATTTCACGTTTCTTATCTCAACTAGCCCAAGACAATAGCCCCACATCCATGTGAGACCGAGCCAATATATCGCCAATTTCTTACGATTAAAGGCTTAAGGGGTAAGAAGAGACAAACACCACTCAAACTTGAGAACAGCAGCCAAAGAGCAGTGTAACAAAACGACGCTATGTGTCAGATATTAGACGGTTTTTACTCTCTAGTTACTGAGTAAAGGCACATTATTTCGCACCAGACCACGACGAACATTCGTGCACATTTTGCCAAAACGACGAATCTCATCGAACTGCGGAACAATGCCGCGCTCCATGGCTGACTCCCAATAAGTGACTTCTGAATCGACCATTTCCAACAATTTCTTCGGACAGCCAATGCACTGCCCTTCTGGTCCACATACAAACGTTTCTGGTTCATAAATTGGTAGTTCCGCTTTTACTTGCTCGATGATGCTACGCATGGCGGTCATTCGATCTGGCTTTACCTTCATCATTCTGCTCCACGGATTAAGATGAAGCAGATTGTACCCACTGGCACGCAAATGTCCCTACCCAATTTAGGTATATTCTGTTTGAATCGATTTCTTTATCGTCAGATCCGGCTTTTTAACCACCAAATACACCGCCGTAGCTGCCAGTACGAAACCAGAAATCCCCATCCAATCAAATGACTCTCCAAACGCGAGCCAAGCCTGAATCGCCGTCGTTGGCGGCACCAGGTAGAATACAGAAGCTACGCTCGATGCAGCACCGTTCTTAACCATGTACAGCAGCAGTAGAATAGCTACACAAGAGAGCACGACGACCAACCACAACACAGTCAAAATAAACTCCAGTTCCCACTGCACTTGCATGGTTTCAAACTGCATCGCAACGGGCAGAAACATGACGAGCGCGGCCAAATATTGCACCGTCGCACCACCCACCATATCCACTTGTTGGCAATGTTTTTTCTGATAAAGCGTCCCTAGCGTGATACCAACCAAAGCCAACAAACACAAACCAATGGCCAACACTTTATGCTGCTCGGATTGCCACTCCATTTTGCCCATCAACACCATAGCGATACCGACAAAACCAAGAGCCAAACCCAACCATTGCGAGGGTTTAAATTCCTCACGAACAAACGCCACCAGCAAAGCCGCGGTTAAAATCGGTTGAATACCCACCAGCAACGAACTCAACCCAGCAGGCATACCCAAGGCGATAGCGAAATAAGTACCGCCCAGATAGAAACCGTGGATCAACGCACCAACTACACAGCTGTGCCAAAAATCTTTTCCTGTCGGCAACCTTCTACGCAATACCGCCACAAGAACCAAAAACAATAAGACATTGAATGCCATACGGATAGAAAGTAGTGTCGCTGGCTCGGCATATTGCAAACCAAAACGCGCACCAACGAATCCAGAAGCCCAAAGGATGACAAATACAAAAGGGATGGCTCGGATTAACATGATCGCCTCACTCACGCTTGTTTTATGTTTTGAGATACTGCTAATGTAATTAGGTACAGTGTTTTCAAAAAGTGACAGATGGAAGTGTTTTTATGGGTACAGATTTATTGGGAAGCGGTGAAGGGAATAAGTACCTCGTGGTGGAAAAACACCTCAAACAAGCCATCAATGGTGGCGTTTATCAGGCGGATGATCGACTGCCCTCCATTCGCTCGTTGAGCCAAGAATTAAACGTCAGTAAAAATACCGTGATTCGTGCGTATCAAGAGCTGGAAGCACAAAACTTGGTTTACTCGGTTCCCAAATCGGGTTATCGAGTTAAAGTCGCCTTGCCGACCTCTCGCTCAATTCCGGATCCGACTCGCGTGGATTTGCTCTCAATCTGCAAAGAAATCCTTACTTATCCTGAATACCAAGAGCGTTTGCCTACCGGTTCTGCCCACCCAAACATTGACTCCCCCGCGATCAAAAGCTTGTACGCCGAGATCGGCCGCCACAGCCGCCAGCAAACGCATGTACCGAGCCATTACCAATTACCACCCGGTGATCACCTCTTAATCAAACAACTAGCGAAAATCACACAAGATTTGGGCACGCCAGCCAAGTTGGATGAGATCATGGTGACGCACGGCGCGCAACAAGCCATTAGCCTAGCGCTGCGCGCAACGACACAAAAAGGCGATATCGTCGCGGTGGAGTCCCCTTGCTATTTTGGCAACTTATTGATGCTAGAATCACTCGGCCTCAAAGTGGTGGAAATTCCGAGTTGCCCACGCGACGGTATGTGCCCCGAAGCCTTAGCAAAAGCAATGGCGACATGGGACATAAAAGCGATCATCGTAACGCCAAACTTCACCAATCCAACTGGTGCCATGATGCCGCTAGAAAAGCGTCAACAATTACTATTGGCGTCCGGCAATATTCCTATTATCGAAGACGATGTGTTTGGCGGGTTAAGTTATGATAAGCCGTTGCCAAGCTTGAGATTGCTCGATGACAAGCAACGCGTAATTTACGTAAATTCGTTATCCAAAACGCTCGATTCGCGTTTGAGAATTGGTTGGATGTTGGCGGGGCGATATCGAGATCAAATTGAGCAATATCTACTGTGTGAGAACATGGGCAGTTTGAACCTGATGCAATCCGCCGTGGCAACGTTTCTAACGTCAGGCAAGTATCGAACGCATACTGCGCGAATGGGACGGGTGTATCAAAACAACATGCGCCGATTTATCCAGATGCTTCATCAATACTTAGATGAGCACGAATCTCTAAAAAATCGATACCAGATCAACGCCGTGCAAGGTTCGTTCTTGCTTTGGTTACGACTGCCCGAAGACACGGACAGCTATGCGTTGTATCAAGCATGCAATAAGCACAGAATCAGCCTACTTCCCGGCACCGTATTTGGCACTCAAGGGCAATATCGGCATTGCGTACGCCTCAGCGTGGCAAACTTTGGTCATGAAACCGATTGGAGTCACGCGATGCAAACTCTGGCAAAATTGATAAAAAAACATGCCTGTTAACTCGCTCTTGCTAAATGAACTTATGCCGACATACGCAAACAGGTAACAGTAAATTACCACCTTCTAAAGAAGGTGGCTTTGTGTGAGCCCCCTAAAAGGGGGCCTTTGTTTAGTCCAGCGCCAA
>NZ_JAWOVC010000033.1:0-22004 GCF_033339735.1 Vibrio sp. 2033 | reverse complement strand
TGGCGCTGGACTAAACAAAGGCCCCCTTTTAGGGGGCTCACACAAAGCCACCTTCTTTAGAAGGTGGTAATTTACTTGTACTCAATCATTATCTAGATCTAACTGCGCCGATTATCGGTTCATCCCACTCAAATCGAGTAAACAATTGCTGCCAAGTTTCATCAAGATTGGCCGTCATGACAATCTCTTGATCGGTAAATGGATGGACAAACCGTAACTCTGAAGCATGCAGTAGCAAACGATGAGAATCAAACTCTGTGCGATACAGCTTGTTGTGCTTTCCATCCCCGTGCGTTGTATCACCCACGATCGGATGGCGTAGATGTGCCATATGACGACGAAGTTGGTGCTTACGCCCCGTTTTAGGTTTCATCTCAACTAAGCAATAACGCGTTGTAGGAAATTTACCCGTCGAATAGGGAACCTCCACTTTAGCCAACGGCTTATATTCCGTCACCGCTTCTTGCGCTTCTTTTTCTTGTGAAGCGAACTTATCAGCAATCTTGTCTAACTCCACTTTGAGTGCGTAATCCAAGACGCCCTCTTCCTCAATCCAACCGCGTACTATCGCGTGGTACGTCTTTTCCATTTTATGTTCAGCAAACATCGGCATGACTTGTGACGCGACTTCACTCGACAACGCAAACACGAGCACACCAGATGTTGGACGATCCAGACGATGTAATGGGAACACATGCTGACCAATTTGGTCGCGCAAAGTTTGCATGACAAACTGAGTTTCGTGTTTATCTAACCAACTGCGATGCACTAACATGCCTGCAGGCTTGTTGACCGCTACAAAATATTCATCCTGATAAACGATCTCCAGCTCAACTGGTTCTGAAGATCGCGCTATTTTTTGTTCTAGCATTAGTTTACTTACACAGTTCGTCAATGGTTCGGATTGTAATAAGCAGCTCTGCGAACTGCGGTTCCTGCTTCCACGCTTCAGAAAAATAGGGCTCGAGAGAAAACCCTCTTGGCAATGGTTGGTTGTTTTCCACTAGCACGTGCATTCTGTCTATAAAGATCCACTGCAACCACTCATGAGGATGCAATGTATCAATCGCAAATGGCTCCACGCTTTGTAAGGCTTGCTCTGAAGGCCTAGTGTGTTGCCACAACTTATGTTCTTTAAGCTGCGTTTCAAGTTGGTGAAGTAAGTCGACCAATTGAGTATTTGTTACCATTAATTCTATCTCGAACCTTGAATTAGCCGAGAATGATACCATTTCTTGTGAAAAGAACGTTAGGACGTCGTATTTAATGGAAAACATTCAAACCCTCACTCAACTGTTGAACAACAGCCGCTGTGATTATCAAATCTTCGATCTTGGTCGTCGTATCAAAACCATCGCTAAGAAAGAGTTTGCCGATGTAGAAAAAGGTCAAGCATCGTACCCATTCCCAATGCAGCGTAAAGCACACCTTGCCATCGCTTATTGGAATGAACAAAAGCAACCTTGGATTTGGTTTCTAAAGTTTGAATTGGACGAGCGCGGTTTGTTAAAGCAATCAGATATCGGCAATTTCATTAAATACGTAGTGGAAGCCATGGG
Organism: Vibrio sp. 2033; assembly: GCF_033339735.1. Classification (NCBI taxonomy): domain Bacteria; kingdom Pseudomonadati; phylum Pseudomonadota; class Gammaproteobacteria; order Vibrionales; family Vibrionaceae; genus Vibrio; species Vibrio sp. 2033. The sequence goes on along the minus strand of NZ_JAWOVC010000033.1, from coordinate 20,445 downwards.
AACACGCCTCAATGGTGATATCTCTGAAGAGCAACAGCAAAAGCTGTCTAATAACCCATATACGTTCAAACCTTCCGAAGACAAAATGGCCGTGTTTCATAGCCAGGTCCGCGCGAACCTCGATCTTCCTACCAGCCAATATTATGAGCACACTCAGCATTACTTTTCAGGTGGTTTAGGCTGGGATAATTGGCAAACTGTAGGTCTGCAAGGGATCACCGACATGGCCGCTCGTTTGGACAAAGAGCAAAACGGGGTAATGATACGCAAAGCGTTGAACCACCTACCAAATGAGCCACTTTATGCCCTATTAGGTGCGCTTGAGCATGTAGAGCTTCAAGAGCGTTTAGCAGAACGTATCGCGGAAAAGGCACAGCAAGAAATCGCAAGTAGCGAACCTGATCTCTTCCTACTTTCAGCACTTATCCGAGCCCTTGCTGGTGCGCCAACAGAAGTCGCCTCTCCAGTATTAGATGCGATATTGCATAGCCCTCGTTTAAGCCATCAGGAGGTATTGATTGGTGTGGCGGGTCGCGCTTGGCACTTACTCGCCAATGAAAAGGTAGCAGAACAGTTTTTGCTGCGTTTAGCTCAAACCGGTAATCAAGCCCTATTTAATCAGTTATTTGCCGATTTAGTGATGCTGCCAGAGTTAAGGATGGTGTTATTGCCTTTACTGCATTCAAACCCATCAGAGGAACTAGCAAATGCGCTAGTAAGCTTACAACAAACAACAAAAAGCTAAGAAAGGTTCAGGAATGATTGGTGATCTTTTAGCAATTTTAGGGCTCTGCTTTTTCTGTTACCTGTTTTGGCAACAGCGTCGCCAAGCCGAACTCGCAAAAGCAGCCATCACGCGTAAATGTGAGCAATTGGATCTCCAATTAATCAGCATCGCCTTTGGTGCCCATAAACTAAAAACGCCAGACGGAGTCTGGCGTTGGCATACGGTGTATCAATTTGAGTTTTCATCTCTTGGTGACGATTGCTACCAAGGAGAGTTAACCATGGTCGGTTTCAGGCCGCAGAACTTTCACCTACCACCGCATCGCTTGTAAATTCCATTTCAAAGTAAGGACCATATATATCCTTACTTTCTTTTGTTTCAACAAATCCCAGCTTTTTCAGTACTGCCATAGAAGCTTGATGATTGCTATTCACGTTAGCTTTCACCTTATTCAAGCCCAATTCACGGCACGCTTTGGGGAAAAATGCTTTTAGTGCTTCTGTTGCTAACCCTTTACCCCAATATGCTTTATCAAAAATAAACCCTAATTCAGGTTCGGAATCGAGATTAGCAATGAACACGTGCCCCATATAGTCACGACTGGTGCTCTCTAGCACTGCCATACTATAAATGTTCTCATCATCCAGTATTTTCTCAAACATCTGTTTGGCAGACGCAACTGTATACGGACCATTCAATTCAGCACGGTTTTTCGCACAGCAATTCAGCATGACGAATTCTAGTTGCAACGACTCATTGTAGGGTAGAAGAAGCATTCTTCTGGTTACTATGGCCACATCTGTTCCTTGATTACAACAAACTTAATCTATCCGCAGATCACAAACTCGATGAGCTGAACATGCTCAATGATTGCGGGCATAACACCTTGTAGAGAAGCCGAAAGTTAAACCAACTGGTTGGAAAGGATATTGATCTGAGTTGTTTTTTATTAAGTGTTATTAGGAATTTATATATTTTGTGATATTGATATCCCCAAGTAACATCGAGATGCTTAATTCAATGAGAGCACTGGATATCGTTTTTATATAAGAAAGACCCCGACACATAAGTATCGGGGTCATGGTCTTACTCGCAGCAGTCCGGCTACTAAAAGTGCTCCATGCATCATCCATAATAGTGGCTGATTCCGTCAGCTTATTCCTTACGTCGCCGTCCTAGCGGTGTCCTTATCATCCTGACTGCTAACATTCCTCGTTAGCACACGTCACTTGTTCCTTGAGCGGTGTCCCTTGCATCTTCCTGATGCTGTCCATAACCTCAATCCTAGAGGGGTCCATTGTCTATCCTTAGTCATCAACATCCTATTGATGATCGTATCCTTACAATGTCCTACGCTCCATGCTTGATTAATCATCCTGACCAACCAAATCGTCTTCCTGACGATAACCAAATCCTTGGTGCTTTCCTGTTCCATGTCTGCTTCCTGCTGACAACTCTCAATTTACGCCTTTTCCAAAAATAGACAATCTATCCAAGATAAATATTTGGCCCTCACATTGGTTAACAAGTTGTTAAATCATTATTTATCATAAACTTAAGCTCTTTATCTTCTCTTTTTCCGCTTACGATATCGTTTTCTCTCACAACCTATGTAAGAGATCTCTCACACTACACTCTCCAAAATGCCATTCGCCAAATTAGCGCACTCAACGTATGATGATAGATATATCGTTGTTAAGGATTAAAAATGTTAACTCAAGACGTTACTAAAGAATTAGAAGCGGCAATGGAACAGTTGCAACAACAAGGAAAAGAGCCAACCGTAGCGTTAGTGAAAGCACGCTTGAAAACGCCAGTTCCAATGCCAGCATTAATCACCGCAATAAAAAGTTGGAAGAGTGCTCAACGCGTACCCAAGGTTGAAATCGCAGCACAACACCACACCGATAATGATCGTCTTGAAGCCCTAGAGCGCACCGTAACAATGCTAGCCATTCGTATTGAAGAGTTAGAAGCGAAACTCAGTGAGAAATCATCATGAAGTTATGGGTAGATGCAGACGCGTGTCCGAAAGTTATTCGCGAAACCATTGTGCGTGCCGCCGAGCGTACAGGGATTGAATGTACGTTTGTCGCTAACCACGTTGTCCCTGTGCCGAAAAGAGACAACATCCACTCGCTGCAAGTCCCTGCGGGATTTGACATCGCAGACAACGAAATCGTCAAGCGTGTGGAAGCCAACGATTTGGTGATCACGTCAGATATTCCGCTTGCAGATGAGGTTATCTCTAAAGGCGCTCAAGCCCTCAGTTCTCGTGGCGAGCTCTATACAAAAGACACCATCAAAGCTCGCCTAAATATCCGCGACTTTATGGAAACCATGCGTTCAAGCGGAATTCAGACTGGTGGGCCCGCCGCGCTTTCTCAAACCGATCGACGCGAATTTGCAAACCATTTGGATCGTATTTTGGCGAAATTTAAGAAGTAACCCTCACTCTATTCAAATTGAGCCAGCAAATAAAAGCCTGGCTCATTCCTGAAAATTCATTCTCAGCATTGCACCCAAAGCGTGCTCTTACTCCCATTTGTTTTGTTCTGTTTGTTTTTCATCTCGCTCGCCATAGCTTCAATATGCAACGTGGTTTATTTTGAACGACGTTTTTAATAAGTGTATAGAGAATAATGGGCTTTAACATCGTTTCCAGTGGAAGCTACCTGCCAACGAATCAATGGTCTGATCGAGAAATGGATCGCTTCCTAAAATTAGCGCCAGGGACCTGCCGAAATAAATTCGACGTTGAATATCGTCATGTAGCCAATACAAAAGAGACCGCTATTTACATGGCAATGCAGGCAATAGAGCAGTGTTTAGGAAACACACATACCTTAAGCTCCGTTGATCTTCTTATCTACGCTAGCGGCACACACCACCAGTCTCTGCCCTACGACGCCTCAGCGGTTCTCGCCGCGTTAGACGCTCCAACATGGCTAGAAAGCTTTGATTTGAACAGCACCTGTTTATCCTTTCTCTCTGCGCTTGATCTTGCCCAGAGTCTATTCTTAGCAAAACGATACCGTCGGATTCTTATTGTCACCAGCGAACTCGCCACTGGCATCACACTGAATCGAAATTTTACGCTCAAACCAGAAGTTGCAACGCTATTCGCAGACGGTGCCGCCGCATTTTTGCTCGAAGAACGCAACGATGATGGATTGCTCACCAGTCACTTTGAAACGCATCATACCGGGTATTCATTTTGTCAAATTAAGGGCGGAGGTAGTCATATCAATCCGCATACCTCCGAGCATCAAGCCTATTTAAAAAGTTGCCAGTTTGAGATGGAGGGCAAAGCACTCTTTAAACATGTGCGTAAAGCCTTACCAGCGTTTCTAAAAAAAGGGTTTGACGCCTCTCCGGTAACACTCGGCGATATTGATTATTTTCTTCCTCATCAAGCCAGCGCGCATGGATTAAAAAAACTGCCTTCACTCACCGGGCTACCAACAGAGAAAACCGTTAATCACTTTTCGACTTTGGGAAACCAAGTTGCCGCCTCACTCCCAATTAACTTACACTGGCTGCGTAATCAGCCAGAAGCCGCAGGAAAACATGTGTTATTAGCTGGCACCGCCGCAGGGTTGTCACTAGGGATGGGAGTGCTAAAACTATGAAGATATTGGTCACTGGTGGCAGCGGGATGTTGGGTAGCGCAATTCTGAGAATGTTTCACCAGCAGCATGAACTGCACTTTACAGCACGAAACACAGTCATCGCTAAACAACTCGCCGAGCAATTCGATGTTATCCCACATATAGTCGATTTAAGAGACCACTCAGCAGTTCATGCGGTATGCCAAGGTATGGATGCAATCATCCATTGTGCCGCTCTCTCAAGCCCATGGGGAAAGTGGCAGGCGTTTTATCAAGCCAATGTAGATGCCACCAAAAACCTCGTCAATGCGGCTAATACCTATCAAATCTCGCGTTTTATCCATATTTCCTCCACCAGCGTCTACTTTGACCATCAAGACCGTTGGAATATTCGAGAAACCGACGCCATAGCTTCATACTGGTGTAATGATTACGCACACACAAAATACCTATCGGAAATTGAAGCCGTAAAAGGCCAAAGCAAAGCGATCATTTTAAGACCGCGTGGCATTTTTGGACCCAATGATCGCGCGATTATCCCAAGAGTGCTTAAGGCGATAAAAAACAACACTCTGCTTCTGCCATCGGGTAGAAATCCTGTGGTTGATCTGACCTATGTCGACAACGTTGCCCATGCAGCGATGCTCGCTTGCACTCAGGCAGGCCAACTTCAGCATGGTGATGTGTTCAACATTTCCAACAACGAACCAATGCCAATTGAGACTGTTCTGCAAGCTTTATGTGAGGGGTTAAACCTAAAAGTAACGTTACAATCATTACCATACGGCGTTGTATCACCATTATTAAAGCTCAGTGAGCAAATACGAAGGCACTTACCACATCAGCCAGAACCAAGGCTCACCTCATACAGCGCAGGATTGTTTAACTACCATCAAACTCTGGATATCAGCAAGGCGAAACAAACACTGAATTACCAGCCGCTTTTTTCAATTCAAGAAGGAATACAGCAGTATGCAAACTGGTCTAAAAATAAAAATCTTTGAGGCTGGACACTGCGTACACCCAGGCTTTGTTGTCAAACCAGGTTCTGGTATCAAGCCTAGAGCATTTCCGGCAGCCGTTGCGTTAATTCAGCACCCAACACAAGGCAACATCCTGTTTGACACGGGATATCACGAGCATTTTTTTAACGCGACTCGTCCCTTCCCTGAACGTTTTTATGCTTGGACAACACCTTGTCGCTATAAAAAAGAACACGGAATTGTTGCGCAGTTAGCAAAAGAAAGTCTCAAACCTCATGATATTGAACACTTAGTGCTCTCCCACTTCCATGCTGATCACATTGCTGCCGTGTCTGAGTTTTCCCACTCTCAATTGCATTGCCAACAAAAAGGGGTAGATGCAATTACTAAAAGTGGTCGAATTGGAGGCGTAAGAAAAGGATACCTAAAAGCTCTACTTCCTCCACAGCTTGAACCTAACTTATTCATTCATAGTGATTTTTCTGTACCAATCAGCCAAATTATTCCTCAGTGCCAAGGTGTTAATTTGCTCTGTAAAGACATGTTCGACGATGGATTTATTTATATGGTTAGCTTGCCAGGCCATGCAGCTGGCCAAGTGGGCTTGCTAGTTAAAAGAGACCAAAGTTGGCTGTTCTTACTCGCCGATGCATGCTGGTTAATCGAGAGCTTGAGTGAAAATATCGATCAACATTGGCTGGCGAACATGCTTTGCGATGATACAAAAGCCTATAAAAACACCCTCTCCGAGTTGAGAAGTTGCTACCAACAAACCCACCACTTTGTTCGCTTCGTGCCTTCACATTGTCAGGAAACTATCCAGCAGCTAATCAAAGAAGGATGGATGAAGTGAGAACGCTTATCTCAGAATTCTGGCGAACCCGCTACCGCCCCTTCGGCTCAAGGGAACAAGTCGAAACATGGCAGCAACAACACTTAACGCAACACTTGGATTGGGTATGCCGTCATTCACCGTATTACCGCTCTTTTCAAGGTGCACCACTCAGTGATTTCCCTATCATGAATAAGCAAACCATGATGGAGAACATTTCAGAGTTGAATACGAAGGGCTTAGATGCTGAACAGTTAATGCAGCAGGCACTCAAAGCAGAGCAGTCACGCAACTTTGCCGCTTCGAAAGTTGGCGATGTTACGGTTGGGCTTTCTTCGGGCACATCAGGCATGCGCGGGTTGTTTCTTGCTGACAAACAGGAAACGCAACTGTGGGCTGGCAATATATTGGCTCGCCTGTTGCCCAACCTATGGCAAAAACACCGAATTGCTCTAGCCTTGCGCGCCAACAGCCCACTGTATAAATCCGTCGCGAAAGGGCCTGTCACATTTTTTTATGCCGATTTAACCAAACCTTACCAAGAATGGATAAAAGAGCTGGATGAGTTCCAACCCACGCTTTTGGTTGGTAGTGCGCAAGCTCTTCAGCTCTGCGCCCAGTTCAGCGGTCAATTTGGTCAACCCGCAATTCAACCACAGCGGATCATTTCTGGTGCAGAAGTCCTAACCGAGAGTGACCGTCACTTTATTTCTCAACGGTTCGACAGCGAACTCCATGAAGTCTATCAATGTACCGAAGGTTTTCTTGCATGTACTGATCAGCATGGACAAATGCGCTGGAATCAAGATGTTGTTTACATCGAAAAACATTGGCTGAATACCGAACGTACTCATTACAGCCCAATTATCACCGATTTTCGTCGTAAAACTCAGCCCATTATTCGTTATCAGCTCGACGATATTATTGAGAATAAACAGGATAATGGCGTATTTGAACCTCTTGGCGCGATTGCCGGACGATGTGGTGATCGCCTCACGCTAAACGCAAACCACGTCCCAGTGACGGTGTTACCAGATCTCATCTACCGCGCTATAACACTATTTGCCAAAGGTCGCATGGATTACCGAATCACCCAAACAGGGTCACAAGCCATTCAAATTGAAGCGGATTTTCACCACCATCGGGTTATACATCAAGCCTTGATAAAGTTGTTTGACCAATTGCGGCTTGATCCTGTCAGATTTAGTTACCGCCCTGCGCCTATTTGGACGCCAATGAATAAACAACGACGTGTGGTGAACATATGCGGGTCTTAATCACCGGAGCCCGAGCACCAGTTGCACTAGAGTGGGCAACCATGTGTATTCATCATGGACATGACGTAATTCTCACCGATTCGCTAAAAAAACCTCTAGGATCGTTTTTGCGAGGCATTGAGTCTTATATACCCACCGCTTCGCCTCGATTTGCGTTTCCCACCTACCAACAGCAGATCCTAAAAATCATTACTCAGATGCGTATTGATATAGTGATACCCACTTGTGAAGAAGTGTATTACTTGGCTCATGTTGCCAAACAATGCCCAGAAGTAGATTTTTTTCTGCCCCATGTGGGACTACTCAATGCCCTGCACAACAAGTTGACCGTCTTTGAACAGCTTCAAGGTTTGCCAGAAATCACACTTCCCAAAACTCGTTTGGTCGCTGATAAAAGTGAGATTGAAATTAATAAGAGAACCGTTCTAAAGCCCGTTTACTCTCGGTTTGGCGGGCAAGTCATAAGAGATGTGACGACTCAGTCTATTTCTGCCGCCACGATATCGCCCCTTTACCCTTGGGTTCAGCAACAAAAAATCCATGGGACTCCGGTGTGTAACTATGCCATTTTTGAACATGGTAACCTTAAAGCACACCAAGCTTATGTGCCGAAATACTGTGTAAACGGCTCGGCCGCCAGTGCTTTTCAGCCGATCTCGTGCGAACGACTAGATAGATTTATCGCAACTTTTGGTAAACGTCATACTTATCATGGGCAAGTGTCGTTTGACTTCATCAAATCACAAGATGAACTCTACGTGATTGAATGTAACCCAAGAGCCACCAGTGGTTTGCACCTACTCTCGTCTCGATGCAACCAACTGCTTCCTAATATGGATTTTACCAGTCCTTCCAAGCAGCGATTGCATCATTTAGGGCCAATAACACTCATCGCTGAAGGTGGATTATCCCTATTTAAGGTTAGAACTTGGCAAGATTGGTGGTCTGGAGTGAATGTGATGCAACAGCATAACTTGCCGGTAGGGAGCCAAATCCGGAGTATGTTTGAATTACTCCGGTTAGCTAGGCAGAACAAGACGAAGTGGAGCAACGCTTCTACCGTTGATATTGAGTGGAATGGAGAGGCATTGAACTCATGACGCTTTCCTCTCAAGAATGGCATAAAACCTTTATCACTCTTATGCAGTCGAATCCCATTGATGAATGCACAGCAAGCTTTGGTTGCTACTATATCGATGATGTTGCCATTCCTTACTCCGTAACACCAAAAATACCAAACAACTGTTATGCCGTGTCCCCTATGACACTGCTTAGTGGCTACGCCGAAGAAGAGCTTCACAAAGTCAAAAATGTGGCTGTTCGATGGGTATGTAAGTTACTTATTAATATGACTAAACCAATCTTATCATTGGCTGGATTGGATCAAGTCCAAACTCTCAACAATCAGTGCTTGTCCACCAATATGTATAGCGAACAATGGGCAGCCTTAAATCTCGATGAACTGCGTCGCGTCGCACTCGATCAATACCCCACCTTTCCCTTGGTGCTTCGCTCCATTAACCAACGTCAACAATCACGCTTTATTCAGCGATTAGAGCAGCAGCAATGGCAAAGCTTGGTAACACGACAAGTGTATTTACTTGATGATTGGCAAGCGTTCAGCTTCAACCGAGATTTAACGAAAGACTTCAAACTGCTTAATGATAAAGATTGGCAGTTTAGGCCACTGACCACTGATGAAGAGTTTCAGCGTGCCAAAGAGTTATATGACATGCTTTACCTTGATAAATACAGCCTCAATAACATACAGTTTTCAACCCAATATTTAAAACAGGCGAGCCAGAACAAATTAGTACAGTTAGTGGGACTGTTTTATCAAGAAGAGATGCTGGCTACGTTAGGCATTGTAGAAATTGATAATGATATGACTTGCCCAATTTTTGGCTACGATACCAATAAGCCACAACGCCTCGCATTGTATCGTCGAATATCGGCCTATACCATCCGCCACGCAATGATATTCCAGCGTCGCTTTAATATGAGCTCAGGTGCTCCGGCTTTTAAACGCAACAGAAAAGCCCGGCCAGAAATTGAATTTAGCTATGTTTATATTGCGCACTTACCTTGGTACAAACGCATAATTTGGAAAAGCTTATGCTGGCTCACTCAGCACTTTTATCGCCCTTTGTTGATGCGTTTTCAGCTATAAACCGACATCTATAATCAGGTAAGCCTGCGTACACAGTCTCAATCGATAAAAAAGCCTGCGACGTTCGCAGGCTTTTTATAATGGAGCTGTGTGAGGTAACCGTTTTCTACGGTGTGTAGTATGTTGCTGCGCCAGGGCCTACTGGTAAACCAAATACGAATACCCATAGGTAGAACAGCACACTCCAACCTACAATGAAGCAGATTGAGTAAGGTAGCATGGTCGCGATCAGCGTACCGATACCTAAGTTCTTCATGTAACGAGTCGCTACGGCAAGAATCAAACCAAAGTAGCTCATCATTGGAGTAATGATGTTTGTCGTCGAGTCACCAATTCGGTAAGCAGCCTGAATCGTTTCCGGTGCATAACCAACAAGCATCAACATAGGAACAAAAATCGGAGCCGTTACTGCCCACTGTGCCGATGCCGAACCAATCATTAGGTTGATAAAGCCACACATCAGGATGAAGGCAAAGAACAACATTGGACCAGTTAAGCCAATTTCTTGCAGGAAGCTAGCGCCAGCAACCGCGAATACCTGACCGAAGTTAGTCCATTTAAAGAAAGCAACGAACTGAGCCGCAAAGAAAACTAATACAATGTACATGCCCATAGAAGACATAGATTTCGCCATTGCATCAATTACATCGCGATCCGTCTTCATCGTGCCAACAACTTTACCAAACACAAAGCCTGGAATAGCAAAGAACACAAAGATGAATGCCACGATACTTTTCAGGAATGGTGAACCTGCAATTGTACCTGCATCAGAACGTAGAATGCCGTCTTCTGGAACAACCGTCCAAGCAAGCAGCGCTGAAACAACCAGTACAGCAACACCTGCTAGTTTTAGGCCTTTCTTCTCAATGTCTGTTAAGCCACCCATTTTGTCGTTCGACAAATCTTCTGAGGCTTCTTCTTCACTGTATTTGCCAAGCTTTGGCTCAACAATTTTTTCAGTAACAAACGCACCTGTGATTGCAATGAAGAATGTCGACACAAACATGAAGTACCAGTTAACTTCTGGACCAACAGTGTAAGTTGGGTCGATCATTTGCGCCGCCGTTTCAGTAATGCCTGACAACAGCGGGTCAACCGTACCAATAAGTAGGTTTGCTGAGTAACCACCAGATACACCAGCGAACGCCGCAGCAAGACCGGCAAGTGGATGACGACCTAAAGAATGGAACAGCATTGCAGCCAGTGGAATAAGTACCACATAGCCAAGCTCTGATGCCGTATTTGAAATGATACCCGCGAAAACGACCGTCACTGTTACCATGCGTTGAGATGCACCCATGACTAAGCCACGCATTGCTGCAGATAGCAAGCCTGAGTATTCAGCAATAGCAACACCCAACATCGCAACCAATACCGTACCCAAAGGTGCAAAGCCGACAAAGTTTTTCACTAGATTGGTAACGATTAGTTCAAGGCCATCAGCGTTAAGCAAGCTAACGACATGAATCATGCCATCCGCGGCACGACCTTTTGCACCCTCAGGACGAGGATCAACTACGGAAACTTCGAAGTATCCTGCAATACCCGACATCACCAGAATGGCTAAACAGAAAATGGCAAATAGTGTGATCGGGTGGGGTAATAAGTTCCCCAAATATTCGACAGTATCCAAAAAGCGCGTAAACAGCGGCTTCTTAGGCGAGTTTTGTTTAATTGAATCAGATGAACTCATCTGTTCCCTCCTTGTTTTTATTCCTATGCAAATGTGACAAAAATGTCAAAAAGCGTGCGAAGGGTACTTGAGTAGAAGGTCAAATAAAAGCCCTAAATGTTACAAACTGTGACGAACGGAGGCATTTATAACCAACATTGAATAAAAATGTAGATATTTCATCCATGTAAGATAATTAACTCAACATTATCAATTAAACAAAACCATAAGTTAGATATATGCAGGTTGATTACTTTTGCACAGCTTTGAATCTCGGGTTCGTTTTACAAATGACATAAAGACGCCCTCTCCGTTTTACAATCTGGCAATCCGGATGACGACTTTTTGCACTTTTTAATGATTTTACTACCTTCATGATTTATTCCTTTTCGCTCTTAAATTGACCAAAACGACGGTTGAAGTTCGCAATGCGACCTTCGGTTTGTACAACGCGCTGTTTACCGGTGTAGTACGGGTGAGAAGCTGACGACACATCTAACGTAAAGTAAGGGTAAGTTTTGCCATCTTTCCATTCGATGGTTCTCTCCGTTTTCAACGTAGAACCAACGACAAAGTACTTATCTACACTGGTGTCGTGGAACACCACAGGACGATATTCAGGGTGGATTCCTGGTTTCATAATACTTTTCCTTTTAATTAATCTGTTATGTTATAACATTTTAATTAATAATCATTATCAACAAGAAAAGCAAGAGAAATTTGTGATACTTTTCATCTCAATGAATTCTTAAAGATGTCCACCATGTATTCCATCGAACCCATCGGCGTCATTGAGACACCGTACAAAGAAAAGTTTGCAGTTCCGCGCCAACCACGCTTAGTACCAGAGGCTAAAGCACGCGTAAAACTGTTAGGTGCAGCAAATAGCCCTGAAGCAGTGCGTGGGCTAGAACAGTTCTCTCACGTTTGGTTGTTGTTTCTATTTGATCAGAACCTGGAAGCTGGTTGGAAACCAACTGTACGTCCGCCACGATTAGGCGGCAATGAACGAATTGGTGTCTTTGCCTCGCGCTCGACTTTCCGTCCAAACGGAATCGGAATGTCAGCCGTTGAAGTGAAAGGAGTCACTAAGCAAGGCGATCAAATCTATCTTGATTTAGGCAGTGTAGATCTCGTGGATGGGACACCGATTGTGGATATTAAGCCTTATATCCCCTATTCGGATTCTATTTCGGAAGCACAAGGCGGATACGCAGACCAAGAGCCAGAAAAGTCACAAGTCACCTTTTCTGCTCAAGCATTAGCAACGATAGAAAATCGATCCGATACTGACTATGTAAGATCAGTCATTGAACAAGTTCTGGCACAAGATCCTCGCCCTGCATATAAGAAAAACAAGCCGGACGACAAAGAATATGCGGTAAATTTGTTCGACTTGAACGTAAAGTTCACAGCAACAAGCAACTTAATAACGGTTACCGCTATTGAAAGCTTTTGACAAACGCAATTGGCTGATATTATAGACGGCTAACAAATTTCCCTTTCGGGAACTCCCATACTCCTGCTTATTCAAGCTTGAGTATCTAACTTAAATAAACGGATAAATTTAATGCGTACCAGTAATTATCTTCTTTCTACTCTGAAGGAGACTCCAAACGACGCAGAAGTAGTGAGCCACCAGCTCATGCTACGTGCAGGTATGATCCGTAAGCTGGCTTCAGGTTTATACACCTGGCTACCTACTGGTCTACGTGTACTGCGTAAAGTCGAAAACATCGTTCGTCAAGAAATCGACAATGCAGGCGCAGTCGAAACTTTGATGCCCGTTGTTCAGCCGTTTGAACTATGGGAAGAGACAGGCCGCAGCGAAAAGATGGGCCCTGAGCTACTTCGCTTTACTGACCGTCATGTTCGTCCGTTTGTACTTAGCCCAACCGCTGAAGAAGTGATCACTAGCCTTGTTCGCAATGAAGTGAGCTCTTACAAACAGCTTCCGCTAAACCTGTACCAAATCCAAACTAAATTTCGTGACGAACGACGCCCACGTTTTGGCGTAATGCGTTCACGTGAATTCTCAATGATGGATGCGTACAGCTTTGACATTGATAAAGACGGACTACAAAAGTCATACGACGCAATGCACGATGCTTACTGTAAAGCATTCGATCGCATGGGTCTGGATTACCGTCCTGTACTTGCAGATAGCGGTGCTATCGGTGGTAGCGGCTCTCAAGAGTTCCACGTACTGGCTGAAAGCGGCGAAGATATCATCGCATTTTCTAGCGAGTCAGATTACGCGGCAAACATTGAAAAAGCAGAAGCACTAGCTCCAGCCTCTGAGGCTGCGGCACCAACACAAGAAATGACGTTGGTTGATACGCCAAACGCGAAAACAATCGCTGAATTGGTTGAGCAGTTCGAACTACCAATTGAAAAAACAGTGAAAACACTGTTTGTGAAAGCATCTGACGAAGTTGATACGCCAATCATCGCGCTTATTATTCGTGGTGATCATGAACTGAACGAAGTGAAAGCAGAAAACCTTCCTCAGGTTGCAGCTCCATTGGAAATGGCATCTGAAGAAGAAATTCGTGAGCTTATCGGTGCAGGCCCTGGTTCACTAGGCCCTGTTGGCCTTAAACTGCCGTTCATTGTTGACCGCAGCGTTGCGGTAATGAGCGACTTCGGTGCGGGCGCGAACATCGATGGCAAACACTACTTCGGTATTAACTGGGGTCGTGATGTAGAGCTTGGTCAAGTTGAAGACCTACGTAACGTTGTGGAAGGTGACCCAAGCCCATGTGGCAAGGGCATTATCCAGCTTAAGCGTGGTATCGAAGTTGGCCATATCTTCCAACTAGGTAACGCTTACTCCGCAGCGATGAACTGTGGTGTACTGGGTCCTGATGGTAAGAACGTCATCCTAGAAATGGGGTGTTACGGTATCGGTATCACTCGCGTAGTAGCGGCTGCTATTGAACAAAACCACGACAAATACGGCATCATCTGGCCAGATGCAATCGCACCATTCCAGGTAGCGATCGTTCCAATGAACATGCACAAGTCAGAAGAAGTGAAAGAAGCCGCTGAGAAATTGTACGCTGAGCTAACGGCAATGGGCATCGAAGTGCTATTTGACGACCGTAAAGAACGCCCAGGCGTAATGTTCTCTGACATGGAGCTTATTGGTGTACCGCATACCATTATTATCGGTGACCGCTCAATGAAAGAAGGCAACTTCGAATACAAGAACCGTGCTACTGGTGAGAAAACAGCAGTCGCAATGACTGACATTGTTGAGCACGTAAAAGCTCAACTAAAGTAAGCACTCGACGAGTTCGCATTTGAAGTAGTTTCAAATAGTTAAAAAGGGTTGGCTTCGGTCAGCCCTTTTTTATTACAGCTCAACATCCTCCCTCCACCTTTTTCGAACTATTCACTTTGTTAATCTTTGGTTCAGCTTCTTGCTATTAAACTGATTTCATCATCTAAAGGAGGTCAGTTATGGATTTAAAAAGTCTTCTAAACCAAGCACTCAAATCAGACTTACTTAAGCAAGGTGCAGATGCATTGGGCAAACAAACCAACAACATCAAATCCTCATCAAATTCAAGTAGCCTAAAAACGCTAGGAGCAGGTGCTGTAGGCGGAGGCCTCATCGGTATGCTGATGGGCTCAAAGAAAAGTAAAAAAATGACTAAAAAAGTAGGGTCAAGCGCATTAAAAGTCGGTGGCGCAGCTGCGCTTGGAGCCTTGGCCTACAAAGTGTATAACGACTGGCAAGCCAAGCAATCCGGTCAAGGTGTTCAAGAAACCTTTGACCCCGATGACAGTAAACACAGTGTCTTAATTTTAAAAGCAATGATTGGAGCTGCAAAAGCTGATGGTCACGTTGATGAAGAGGAAATGGCGCGCATTGAACAAGCTCTCGCGGATATGGGCGCAGATGAGCAAGTTCGTCACCTCGTTCAGCAAGAGTTAAACAAACCGCTTGATCCTGCTGAAATTGCTAATCAGGCGACCTCTCCTCAACAAGCGTCAGAAATTTACCTGGCGTCTTTGATCGTCGCTGATGAACAAAACTTTATGGAAAAAGCGTATCTGCAAGAACTAGCAAAACAACTTCAACTTTCACCAGAAGTCACCCAGCAGTTAGAAGCACAAATGCAGTGATTAAATCTCGCTCAAGCAAACCTTCAACTTGAGCCAAAACAACTCTGTACTTTGAGTTTCAAATCCGCTGTGTGTATATTGAGATAAGTTATCATTTAGTGGAAAGAAAACATGCAAGTATACGGCTGTTGTGAACTGGTTCGTGAGCTTTATGCTCAGATTGGTAGTGGCGATCAAGCTTATATTCCCCAAGCAATTTCATGTGCAGTTAAAGCACTGAACGATGTTGCAGCGGATGAGTCCCTGCCTAAAGAAGTGCGTGAAAAAGCGGCATTTGCTGCGGCAAACCTACTGATTTCAGATTTTGAGGATAAGTAATGAATCTAGCGAACTTTGAATCCATGGATCCTGTCATGCTGATGAGCATTGTGAATATGAAGCTACGCGACGACTTCGGTGGTGACTTAGATAAACTGGTGGCTTTCTTCGATATCGAACGCACAGCACTTGAGACAAAACTGGCTTCTGCTGGTTTTGACTTTCTTCCAGAAGCAGGACAATTCCGTTAATCAACACCATTCTTGGCGGATAACCGAAACGAGAATAACCAATATGAAAAAGGGCTTGATGAGTTACCATCAAGCCCTTTTCTTTTATTCGATAGGCGTCTCGGTTAGCCAAATGAAGCCCAGATGACTGTCGCCACAAGAATTGGACATACAAACTTCACATACGCAGGCCATAACTTACCAAACCAACCTTGCGTAAACTCCGGGCAACCTTGCTCAAGCTCTTTGATTTTTGAGTTGCGATTCCATACCCAACCACCAAATAAGCAGAATAAGAGCGCAGCGGTTGGTTGTAGATACTGAGTAGCAACCGTCGCGACCATACCAAATAGAGCACCAAAATTATAAACAATCACCACACTGAACAAAGCAATGAGACCACCTAAAACCCAGCTCGTTGCGCTGCGCTTAGTATTGAAGCGCTCACTCACTAAAGCCACTGGACACTCTAACATTGAAATGGAAGACGTTAGCGCCGCAATCGTCAGCAATAAGAAGAACACAATAGAGAATAATTGACCAAGCAAACCTAAACTATCAAACATTAGTGGCAATACCGTAAACACTAACGTATCTGAGCTTAAGAGAGAGCCATCTTCTGCATAGATTTGAACGCCCTTTTGCATTGCTACAAACATCGCTGGCATCACCACTAACCCTGCAATGAAAGCAACGGCAGTATCTACCATGGTCACGTTCATCGCCATCTTTGGTAGGTTTTCTTTCTTACTCAAGTAAGATCCGTAAATCAACATTGAGCAGCCACCGATCGTAAGCGAGAAGAAGCCCTGTCCCATTGCAGCAAGAATCAACTTGCGGTCCCATACCTTTTCAAAATCCGGCACTAGGTAATGTTTCAGACCTTCCATCGCACCGTTTTGCGTCATGATGTAAGCAAATAGCAGAGCAAACAGAACAAACAATGCTGGCATCAAACGTGTGGACCACTTCTCAATACCTTGTTTTACGCCACCTTGTACGATGAGAATCGTCAGTACATAAAAAGTAATGGTTCCGAACAAGTTACGTTCAACACTAAAGCCCTTTAGCCATTGAGTTGCAGCTTCTAACCCCATTAGATCTGTGATTGCACCCAGTAAAAAGCAGATCAACCAACCACCAACAATTGAATAAAACGCTAAGACAGCGCTTGGTACGCTTAAACCAATCCAACCCACAATGCCGCCGAGTTTTTTACCGGTAGGGTTATCTGTGATTGCACGCATACTGTCTACAGGGTTGGCTTGACCATGGCGACCAATCGCCATTTCAACCACCAGCATCGGAAATGCGACGATAAGAATCATCACCAAATAAACTAATAGGAAAGCACCGCCACCATTACTGGCAGCTTGAGTTGGGAAGCCCCAAATATTGCCAAGGCCAACTGCGGCACCTGCGGCAGCTAAGATGAACCCGAGACGAGAGCCAAAATGCTCGCGAGGCTGAGAAGAGGTTTGCTGTGTCATACTACTCACACAAAAATATCATTGAACTAGCTAACTAGTACACTATAGCAATATTCACTATTCAACAAGAGTACCTCGGTTAAATCCTCGACAGTTGAAGTAATTTATAGTCATTCAGCTTGTAAATTTTAACGTACATCTCATATTCATCGCTCAAAAGCCTCGTGACTGTTGCTCGTTTCACGTGGCTGAATTTTACCAATCCTTCTGCCGTGAAGTGAGCCGAAAAATAATGAGCTCTGGTGTAAGGGACGAACTGTTCCTCGTGATACTGTGTCGAAAAGCAGAATATTGTGCTTCGCTTTTTCCCCCTAATGTCTATTTATCAGCTAGTTATTACTCTGTTCTCATTTATACCCATGATTCAAGGAGAGGAAAATGAAGGTCACCCTACTTCACGGAGCGATGATTGTAGCACTCAGCGCCAGCTACCAAGCTCAAGCCTATAACTGTCAAAGTCTACCCGACTGGGACAGCACTGCGACTTATACATCGGGCGCTTTAGTAAAAACGCAAGGAGCCGCTTATGAGGCTGCATATTGGACGCAAGGCAATGACCCCGTGACCAACTCAGGATCTTGGGAAGCATGGAAAGCGTTAGGGCAATGCGATGGTGGAAGCAACAACTTATCACCAACGGTGTCGTTCTCCTCTCCAATAAACAACGCACAAATTCCCGAAGGCAGTGCGATCACTTTGTTAGCCAACGCAGCTGACGAAGATGGCCAAATCACACAAATTGAGTTTGTTGCAGGCAACCAAACGGTTGCTGTGGTAACTCAAGCACCATTCGAAGCTTCTTGGACAGCTATTGAAGGGATCTCGCAATTGACCGCAATTGCGACAGATAATGAGGGAGCTGTTAGCACCACGACGATTTCTATCCAAGTTCAACCACAAGTCGAATTACCGCCACCAAGCATTTCATTGACAAGCCCAGTAGGCACAGAAGTGCTTAATGTAGGCGATAACCTAACCGTAGCCGCTCAAGCTGACGATATTGATGGTGTGGTCACACAAGTTGAGTTCTTCGTAAACAATCAATCTGTCGCCATTGATACTAGCGCACCTTACGAATATCAATGGACCGCTAGTCCAGGTACATACTCGTTCAAAGCACAAGCGACTGATGATACAAACCTCGCAACGATGAGCCAAGAAGTAGCGCTGGTTATTAGTAATTCAGAAACCGGAACGGGCGGATGTGCAGATGCAGTACCTTATGTGGCAGGCACAAGTTATCAAGCTGGCGACCTGGTTTCTCACTTCAACCAAAAATATCGTTGTGATGTTGCTGGTTGGTGCTCCTCGGATGCGACATGGGCTTACGAGCCTGGTGAAGGGCTATACTGGCAAGATGCTTGGAGTGGCCTAGGTGCTTGTTCGACACCACCGCAAGTTACCATTACGGCACCAACGGATGGACAAGTCGTGCTCGCTGGCAGCAATAACGAAATCACGGCAAACGCAAGCGATGCTGATGGCACAGTCACGCAAGTTGAGTTTTTTGCGAACAACACCAGCTTAGGGGTCACCACTCAAGCGCCATATTCCGTTACTTGGAACGCCACACTTATTGGCGCTAACCAGCTTAAAGCCGTCGCAACCGATAATGATAACAACACGTCAGAGTCCCTGGTTGGTGTGGAAGTCAGCGATAAAGATTTGGTCGTCTCTCTGACTTCACCAAGCAGCGGTCAGACCACCGGATTAGGCAAAAGCCTCGCATTAAGCGCCGATGCAACGTCTTTAACTTCAGGCATTAAACACGTTGATTTCATGATCAACGGCTCTATTGTTGCAACCGATACCACGGCACCTTACACAGCCAACTGGACACCAACTGCACTTGGTAACTTTACAGTTAGCGCCCAAGCTGTGGATTTGTCAGGAAGCAATGCATTGTCTGACGCCGCAGCAATAACGGTGGTTGAGCAAGTAGATAAACGCCATAAACTCATCGGTTACTGGCACAATTTTGTAAATGGAGCGGGCTGTCCAATTCGTCTAGCAGATATGGCAGATGCTTGGGATGTGATTGATATTGCCTTTGCTGAAAATGATCGCAACAGTGATGGCACCGTGCACTTTAATCTATATTCAGGCGATATTTACAGCGATTGTCCAGCACTCGATCCAACACAATTCAAGCAGGACATGGCAGCGCTTCAAGCTAAAGGTAAGAAGTTTGTTCTCTCTCTTGGCGGCGCAGAAGGCACGATTACGCTGAATACCGACCAAGATGAAGCCAACTTTGTCTCTAGCCTAACAGGTCTTATCGCTGAGTGGGGCTTTGATGGTCTAGATGTGGATTTAGAGAGTGGTTCTAACTTAGTTCATGGCTCGCAAATTCAAGCTCGCCTTGGTCGTGCTTTGCTTCAAATAGAGCAAAACATGGGTGGCGATATGTACCTAACCATGGCGCCTGAGCACCCTTATGTTCAAGGCGGCTATGTGGCTTACAGCGGTATTTGGGGAGCTTACATTCCTGTGATAAACGAGACACGCAGCACGCTCGACTTGCTTCACGTCCAGTTATATAACAACGGCGGTTTGCCAAACCCATACCTGCCAGGCAGTGCACCAGAAGGCTCTGTGGATATGATGGTAGCGCAATCTAAAATGCTTATCGAAGGTTTTGAGTTGGCCGACGGCACTCAATTTGCACCATTGCGTGATGATCAAGTCGCAATCGGCTTACCTTCAGGTCCTAGCTCGGCAAATTCAGGGCAGGCTCCGACACAGAATATTATCAGCGCACTAGATTGTTTAACCAAAGGCACTTCATGTGGCACCGTTAAGCCAGCGTACCATTACCCGAATTATGCAGGGGTAATGACGTGGTCTATCAACTGGGATCAGCATGATGGTTTTAACTTCTCAAAACCTGTCGGCGATAAACTCACTCAGATGAACGCGCAGTAAGTTGTTAATGAGCAAACGAATAACATCGTCTTGCTTTCATTACCTGTTCAAGTATGTAAAAGTAAATTACCACCTTCTAAAGAAGGTGGCTTTGTGTGAGCCCCCTAAAAGGGGGCCTTTGTTTAGTCCAGCGCCA